>NZ_JARVTG010000002.1:300000-600000 GCF_029846635.1 Pokkaliibacter sp. MBI-7
ACACCATCGCACTGTCTGATCAAGCAGATAAAGAACTGCTATCGTTGCTGGCTAAGCGCACCGGCGGCATGTTTGCCGAAGCGCGCAGTGCAGATGACCTTGCACGAATATTTGCACGTATTCTGGAAACGGCCGCGCCTGCAGAGCAGCTACCTCTGGTAGGTAATACCTTTGATGTGGACCGCACCATTCAGGAGTTCACGCTGTTAGCGTTCAGGGTGCCAACATCACCGGCACTGACCCTGACCACGCCTGACAAGAAAACCTACACCATGAGCCAGCATGACCCGAATGTACGCTGGTATCACGACCAGGGGTACGACATCGTCACCGTGCGCAAGCCGGAAGAAGGAAAATGGTCTCTGAAGGCAGATGTCGATCCACAAAATCGCGTCACCATCGTGAGTGATTTCAATCTGAACGTAGAGCCTTTGCCTGCATCGGCCTATCTTGGAGAGAAGCTTGACCTGAAATTCTCGTTCCAGGAGAAAGGCAAGAATATCGTTATCCCTGCCTTTCACCAGATCATGGAAAACAGCCTGAGGGTGCTGTTCCCTGACTCGCAATTGCAGATCTACAAGATTGGTACTGAGTATCTGCAACTCCCTGAAGGCGTATATGACAAGCCGCTGGATATGCTCACGCAGCCAGGGCAGTACGAGCTGAAAGTAGTGGTGGATGGCAAGACCTTCCGTCGACTGGTATCGATGCCGATCACCATTCATGCGCCACTGGAGTTGAAGGGTAAAGCTGATACCACTGATGGCAACGCGAAAATTGTGGTCGAGGCCAGACCTGATACGGATGCCCTCAAGCCGGAAGCCAGTCAGGTCAAGGTGATCATGACAGATAAGGACAACAAACAAACCAGTGCCAACATGGTGTGGATGCCGGAAGAGAAGCGCTGGGTCGCTGAGCTGAAGCCAGAGCAGCAGGGCGATGTCACTATCAAAGCCGAGGTCAATGGCCAGCTTCAGGACGGTAAGGCGATATCGTTCTCTCCGCCGCCAGTCGAAGTAAATTTTGCTGTTGAAAATGCGCCCAAGATCGAAAAGGCTAACATCGAGACACAGGTTGCTTCAGGCATGGCAATAGAGCAGCCCATGGTCGCCTCTCCTTCTCCCGCCGCTGCGGAAAAAGAAGTGTCTGATCCCAGTGGTGTAAAAATCACCAATGAGAAAGGGGAAGAGGTGAAAGCGCCAGAGCAGCCTCCAGAGCCTCCTGCAACGATAGAAGAGGAGCAGGGCACCAACTGGATTCTGATTGGCAGCATTGTCGGTATTAACCTGTTCCTGGTCGCAGGTGGCATACTGGCGTTCCGTGCGCTGATGAAGCGCAAGAAAGCCAAAGATGCGGCAGAAGATCAGCAGGTTGTTTAACCTCCATCCCGGAGTTGGGTACTAATGTGTGAATTGCTTGGCATGAGTGCCAATGTGCCAACCGATATATGCTTCAGCTTTACCGGTTTGATGCAGCGTGGTGGGGGAACAGGCCCCCACCGTGATGGTTGGGGAATTGCGTTCTATGAAGGCAAGGGGTGTCGTACCTTCCATGACCCTGGTCCCAGCGTCAACTCAGAGATTGCGCGTCTGGTGCAGCGTCATCCGATCAAAAGCCATATTGTCATCAGTCATATCCGCCAGGCCAATGTAGGGCAGGTATGTCTGGAGAACACACATCCTTTCAGTCGTGAGCTGTGGGGGCGTCATTGGACCTATGCGCACAATGGGCAGCTGACGGCAGAGGTTTTCAGCTGGCCTGTCGATATCTACCAGCCTGTCGGCACTACTGACAGCGAACAGGCATTCTGCTGGTTGCTGGGGCAGATCAGACAACAGTTTCCGCAGCCTCCGGCAGATGAAATACAGCAGCAAAGACTGAATGATCTGATCAGGCGGTGCTGCGATCAGCTGCGCGGTCTGGGTGTGTTCAACATGATGCTGAGCGATGCAGAGCGTCTGTACGTATACTGCACGACCAAACTGCACTGGATCACCCGTCGTGCACCTTTTGGCCAGGCGGTGCTCTCAGATGCTGATCTCAGCGTCGATTTTGGTACAGAGACCACTCCCAATGATGTAGTGACGATGATTGCGACGATGCCTCTGACCACCAATGAAGTTTGGCAACCTCTCCATGTTGGTGAGTTACTGGTCTTTCGATTAGGGCTGATAGAGGCTCATTTGGGGCGCGAAGAGTAGTCTTAGTTACTGGCTGGATGACGGTGACGAGAGAAAAGAGCAGGAACTGCAGTGGTCAGCTATTTCCGGATAGCTTCTTAGCATCTTTTCCCTCATCGCCGGGGTTAAACCACCGTTGTGGCCATGAGGCCTCTGTTCGTTGTAATAGCTCATCAGGTAGTCACCGATATCCTTGGTCGCCTGATCCGGCTGGTGTATCCACACTTCGGCACCCACTCACTTTTCACACTGCGAAAGAGCCGCTCCATAGGTGCATTGACGCTCCTATGTCAAGGCACCCGTACTGATTCTGCCAGGTCCGCAAGGTCAGCGTCGTATCCACAGTGGCAGACATCGCCCAGCCCACCACTCGACGGGCATAAAGGTCCATCACAACAGCAAGATAGGACCACTGCTCACCCGTCCATATGTAGGTGATATCGCCACACCACACCTGATTGGGCTGCACGGTATCAAAAGCACGATCCAGACGATTCGGCACCACCGCATGCATCTGCCGGGCCTGCTTATAACGATGTCTCTCCGGTTGACGGCTCATGAGACAGGCTTCCCTTACGGAAGAGCCTTTCTCGGTCACTAACGCGATGGCCTCCAGTTTGAACTCTGGCGTAAAGGGCTGACGACGTTTGCTCATAAACAAGACACCTCACTGAGCGCGTTAGAATAACGCTTTACTGAGTGTCCGAAATCATTGAGCCACTACACTCCAATGTAGTTACTTAGCGTGGGCGAGGAGGGCGATGGAGCTAACAATCTGCCCTAATGTGTGGGGGAGGGCGCTGTTATTAGCCGACATCTGCAGAAACCACCTGATTCGTGAAGTTGATGACTCTTGTCCATAATCAGCACACCCTTCCGGCGCAATCTGGATTGTTTGTAAGTTTGTATATATATTGCGTTGCATTCTGTAGGCCCTGCATCAGTGGAGCCGGTCAATGGGCGTGAAGGCATCGCAGTACAGCCTCCGTCAGCTAACAAAAGGAGTAGTGGTAATGAATAAATGGATAGGTATCGGCGTTCTCGCTGTCGCAGTGGGAGCGGGTGTGGCTTGGCAGCAAGGATGGCTGAATACCACTTCCATGTCTGCCAAGGTCAATATGACCGACTACGTACCGGCCGATACTGTGTTCTACGCTGGTGGTACTGCGGATGCCAAAGCCTTCGAGTACCTGCGTAATATGGATATCTTCCGCGGCATGCAGGGTGACCTGGATTCAATGCTGGCGGACATGGATAAGGGCGAGTTGAAGGACAATCCGACCGTCCGTTTCATCAAATACCTTGCTGTTGACCTGTTCGGCAATATGACCACTTACGGTGAGCTGGTTGATCACTACGGTATCGATGTCAGCAAACCACAAGCTCTCTACATGGATGGCGTTGTACCTGTCATCCGTATCAGTCTGGCCAACCAGGAAACCTTCTGGAAGGCATTCAATGAAGCCTCTGAAAAGAGTGGACTGAAAGCACAGCAGGAAACCGTTCAGGGCCACACATTTACCCGCTGGCGTTTGACACCTGAGGGCGAAGCCAAAACGGCTGATCTGGTGGTGAGTGTCGAAAATGGCATTGCTACAGTGACCGCGTTCTATTTCAAGGATACCGAGCAGTCCAGGCTGCAACGGCTGGCTTATGTGAAGCCGCAGAAGTCACTGACTGACAGTGGCGAAATCGCCGAATTGTCCAAGACCTACGGATGGACGGGTTCTACTGTGGCGATGCTGAATATCAAGCGGCTGGCTGAAGGCATCCTGTTGCCAGACAGCAACGGTTTCGGACGCGAACTGAATGCCATCCTGACGGATGGTGGCAAGCCTTCCCCCGTGGCAACCCGCTTTACTGCCGAATGCCGTCAGGAAATGGCCGGCCTTGCAGGCCAGGTGCCGCGTCTGATGTCGAGCTATCTGCCAGCGGTAGAAAAAGACGGCAAAATGACACAAAGCAGCCCGCTGCTGCTTGAAATCAAGAATGCGCCCACTCTGGCCAGCCTGCAAAAACTGCGCGGGCATATTCCTGCACACACCCTGGATGCCAATGGCCAGATCGTCGGTTTCGGTCTGGGGCTGGATGTTAATAATCTGGTACCTGCTACTACCGAGCTTTGGAATGCTTTCACTCAGGCCAAGTTCAGCTGCCCTGAGCTGGTTGAAGCTCAGCAGCAGATGGCCAGTGTCAGCCCCGCCTATCTGGGGATGGCGACGGGGATGCTGCAGGGCGTAAAAGGGGCAGGTTTCTCCCTTTACGATCTGGTGATGTCTAAAGACAGCCCCATCCCTGAGAAGTATTCCTTCCTGCTCAGTATTGCCACCGAGAACCCGCAGATGCTGCTGTCCATGCTGAGCAGTTCTCCGTTTGGTGCCATGGTGCAGATTCCGGCCGACGGCAGTATCGCTGATGTTGATCTGTCTGACGTTGCTCCCGGTCTGAAAATCAAGGCTGGGGTGAAAGGGAAGTTCATTGTTGCTTACGCTGGTGAGCCTGCACAGAAGGCAGTGGATACGCTGGATAAGGAAACCATCGATGCCAATGGCATGCAGAGCCTGTCGTTCAACTACCCGAAAGTGGCTCAGCTGGTTGATCAGCTTCCCGGTATGGTGACTGATGCCATGTCCAATGAGATGGGCAGTGGCTGCGTGCAGAAAGCGACGCTGGCGCACATGCTGCGTCTGCCCGCTGTCATCAGCTATAACGCTGACTTCAGCAAGGATGGCCTGTTGGCGAACACCGCCATGACACTGACCAAAGAGCAGCCAGAGAAAGCGATCTCTCCGGTGGGCAAGTTCAACGTTTATGATCAGACCTTCGACTGCGCTCAGGGCGACATGGTGGGTAGCGAAGAGATTCGCGCTGATGGCACGGGTTCGTACGTCATGAAAGACGATGCTGGCCAGTGTGATCTGTCCAAGATCGACTACAAATGGACCCAGAAAGGCAGTGCCATGGTCATGAGCGAGGGAAAATCCACTCACCGCGACAGCTGTGATGCAGAGTGGACTGCGCCTGAGCCCTACACCGCGCGCTGCACCCTGATGCCTGCCGATAAGGGCTTCAAGTGCCTGTACATGGAAGAGGAAAGCCAGAGCCTCTACCACTATCAACCCGCTCAATAAAGTAACCTTCCCAATAACGTACCCGGTAGCAGGCGTGCTAACGGGTACGGAAGCACACAATACAAAAAGCCGGTGGATTCACTCCATCGGCTTTTTGCTTTTCTGCCGCAGCGTATACGGTCAGTCGCCCAATGGCTGACTGTCATCGTCGTGATCGCGGTATGCAATTAGCTGATGCTTGATCCGACGGATGTTTTCCAGAGCCGGTGCGCCCAGGGCCAATGACAGCTCTGACGCCAGCACATCAATCACCGCCAGCAGTGCATAGCGTGAAGGTGTCGGCTGGTTGACGAACTGCTTCTCTTCGGGGATATCCACTGCCAGCACAATATCGGCGTGTTCAGTGAGGGGAGAGTGGGGTCGGGTAATGGCAATCACCTGTGCATCGTACTGATGAGCGATGCGGCAGGCGTTGTGCAAGTCGGTGTAGCGGCCGGTGGTTGAAATGGCGACCAGCACGTCACCTTTCTTGAGGGTCGCGGCGACCATCTGCAGCATCTGACCATCCTGATAGGCATTGACCATCAGACCCAGTCGGAACAGGCGGTTCTGCATATCCTGCGCGGCGATGGTAGAGCCGCCTCCACTGCCGAAGGCGACAATGCGTTTGGCCTGCTGTAACAGAGCAACCGATCGCTGTACACAGTCATCGTTCAGCAGGCCCAGCTGATGCTCAAGTGCCTGCTGGGCTCTACGGATGATCTGCTCGGCGATTTCGCTGTGGCTGCCCGCTGCCACCTGCCCATTGAGGAAGCGCGCCCCCACTGCACGTGCCTGGGCCAGCTGTACCTTGAATTCCCGTAAGCTGCTGAAGCCCAGTTTGCGACAGAAGCGCGTGACTGTTGGGGTGCTGGTGCCTGACCATTCGGCCAGCTCCGTGGTACTGGCATGGACAGCGCGGTCAATATCTTCAAGGATCAAGTCCGTCAGGCGCAGATCCGCCTTGCTCATGGACAGACGTTGTTCTTTCAGAAGGGAAATGATGTCGGGAATAACCGGAGTCATAGGCAATCCTTCTGATGATAGCGTTCTGTATATTCCATCGATTGATCTTCGCTACAGGGCGAGCTGCAACATATAGCACAGCCCGCAACCGTACAAGCAGGTCTTCCATGACCACGCAGAGATCAGGCTGCCGGATCCTGGTACGCCACCACGTCGATCTCGATCTTGGCATCGATCACCATGGGTGAGGAGACCGTCGAGCGAGCAGGGGGGAAGTCCTGAAAATATTCACGGAAAACACCGTTGAAGCTCCAGAAGTCTCTGGGGTCATCCAGCCAGACGTTAACCTTCACCACATCTTCAAAACCATATCCGGCGTCGGTCAGGATCGCGCGGATGTTTTCAAACACCTGCCGTGTCTGCGCGACGATACCCCCATCGATCAGCTCGCCATTGACCATCGCAGTCTGCCCGGAAACATAGAGAAAGCCGCCCGCCTTGACGGCTTTGGCAAAGGGTAAGTCCTGTCCGCCAGCACCCTGTCCCGCCAGTCGGAAACGCTCAATTGGCATCTTCTTGCTCCTGTCTTTTGTGAAGATAATCTTCTTAAAATGGAAATGCGTGTTGACTTTTTAGTTGATAGGAGGCCATATTTCAATCATTAAAAGAAAATAATCTTCATTTTGGCGTGAATCGTGAGAGAGAGGCGGGGAGTATGCAGGGCTATGTCCAGGCATTCGGCAATCGGCTGAATCGCATCAATGAACGTGTAGTTGGGGGATTGATGGCACTGCTGCTGGCAGATGTCTGGATCGGTGTACTGGATCGCTATCTTTTTCACTGGCAGATCAGCTGGGTCGAGGAGTTAGCCAGATACATCATGATCTGGGCCATATTGCTGGCGGTGCCCTGTTGCAGTGTGCGGCGTGAACACATCGGTCTGGACATGCTGTCACGCCATTTTTCAGCCCGCGCCCGTCTGCTGCTGACCGTGCTCATCGATCTGCTAACCCTGACATTTTTCGCCTATCTGGCATTTGCCGGGACCAGCCTGGTGCAGAAAGGGTTCGGTCAGCTTTCTTCAGTGTTTGGTTTGACCATGGCACTGCCGTATGCCGCCATTCCTGTGTCCTGCGGGCTGGCTGCATTGCAGACCCTGCTGCGGCTGCTGGTGGATCTTGCCGAAGTGAATGCGGCCCGCAGTCACACCACCCCTGCTGCATTGAACAGCAAAACTCACTGACTGGCGCGCCGGAGGATATTTCATCATGGCAATAGGTATCACACTTCTGGCATTGCTGCTGATCGGAGCGCCGGTAGCCATCGCCCTCGGCACGGCAGGATTGATTGGCCTGTTCAGCATGGGGGGCTGGCATTTCGCCGAGCTGGCACCGGGCAAGGTGTTCAATGGCCTGAATATTTTTCCCTTTCTGGCCATGCCGTTCTTCATTCTGGCGGGGGAGATCATGAACCACACCGGCATCACCTCGCGCCTGATTCTGCTGGCTGAGGCCCTTGTCGGGCATTTTCGCGGCGGTCTGGCTCATTCCAACATGGTCGCGTCGGTGTTTTTCTCCGGTATCACAGGCGCTGCCACGGCCGATGCGGCGGCCTTTGGCCGCACGCTGGTACCGCAAATGGTGGCGCAGGGCTACAGTCGCCCCTATGCCTGTGCGGTGACCGCAGCAGGCTCCATTATCGGGCCTACCATTCCGCCTTCCGGTTTGATGGTGCTGTACGGATCGCTGATGGGGGTCTCCATTGGTGGGCTGTTCGCCACAGGTATCCTGCCGGGCCTGATGATCTGTGTGGTGTGCATGATCATCATTGCCGCCTTCGGCAAGCGCAAGAATCTGCCCAAGGCTGAACAGCGTGCTTCCCTGAAACGGATCCTGCGTCTGACCAGAGAGTCGGCCTTTGCCCTGGTGATGCCGCTACTGATTCTTGGCGGCATCGTCAGCGGTATCGTCACGCCCACTGAAGCGGCTTCCGTGGCAGTGGCCTATGCCCTGATTGTCGGTGCACTGATCTATCGCAATCTGCGCTGGCATGACCTGTTCCATATGCTGGTGCACACCGCCCGTATCTCCGCCGTGATCTACCTGATCATCGGAGCGGCCACCATTTTTGGCTGGTGGCTGAGCTTCAACCAGATCCCTCAGGCCATCGCTGCGGGCCTGCTGAGCCTGACGTCCGATCCGCAGATGGTGCTGCTGATGATCATCGGCTTCCTGCTGGTGGTGGGCATGATTATGGATATCAACGCCATGCTGATCATTCTTGGTCCGGTGCTGGTGCCCCTGACCCAGCAGATCGGTATGGACCCGTTGCATGCCGGGATCGTTTTCGTTCTGGCGCTGAATATTTCCCTGATGACACCACCGGTGGGCGCCTGCCTGTTCGTGCTGTCTTCAGTCACCGGCGAGCGTCTGGAGAATATCTCCAGAGAGCTGATGCCTTTCCTGCTGGGGGAGGTAGCACTGCTGCTGTTCTTCGCCTTCAACCCGCAGATCACGCTGTTTATTCCACGCCTGCTTGGCTACTGAGCGCGCAACCTGCGCACCTTACAGACCGAGCAATAAAGAAGAATCTCTTCGCCGTGCGATGAGTATGCCCGCGCCGTTGATGGTGACGGCCAGGGCATCTGACAACCAGAAAATCCAATAAACGACCAGCAAAGCAAATAACAACAAACCCACAACATAAGCCCTGATAGCTGAAATAAGACCAACCCATTGATGGAGTAGCAAAGCGATGCAAAGGCTGATGAACAAACTGGCAGTAGGACTCCTGGCCACTTCCGTGCTGACGGCCCCGCTGATGGCCCACGCCGAGAAAGTGTTGCGTTTCGGACATGACAACAAGCAAGACATGTTTGAGAACCCGGCAGCGGCATTTACCGGTGTCTTCAAGAACATCGTTGAATCGGCCAGTAACGGCAGTATCAAAGTGGAGATTTATCCCAGCAACCAGCTGGGGAGTGCCAAGGAACACGTACAGATGGTGCGTGATGGCGTCATGCAGGGGACGCTGGCTTCGGTGGGCGCCATGGCTAGTTACTATCCCCGTATCGGCGTGATGAACGTGCCCTTTGCCTTTGACAGCAATGCGGCCACCTATGAGGTGCTGGACGGACCTTTTGGCAAGGCCATGGCCGACGATATGGAAAAGCAGCTGGGTAATATCAAGGTGCTGGGCTTCCCTGACACCGGCGGCTTCTTCTCCATTACTAACTCCAAGCGCCCCATCACCACGCTGGATGATTTCAAAGGGGTACGCATTCGTACCATGACCCTGCCTGCCCATGAAAAGCTGATCCAGTCGCTGGGTGGTGAGGCCTATCCGCTGGCCTGGGGTGAAGTGTACTCGGCCCTGCAGACAGGGGTTATTGATGGGCAGATGAACCCTGTCCCCACTGTCACCTTCGCCCACTTCGATGAGGTGCAGAAATACCTGACGCTCACCAACCACCTGTTCTCACCCTATACGCTGCTGCTGAACAAGGACTTCTACGACAGCCTGACCGATGACGAGAAGCGCATCATCAGCTACGCCGCTGAGTCCGGCATTGTCGCCAGCCGTGGTGTCTCCCGGGTGATCGAGGCGTCAGACCGGGGGCTGGCCGGATTGCAGAAGAGCATGAAGATCAACGCCCTGTCGCCCGAAGTACGCGCCAGGCTGCGTGAAACATCACAGCCTGCCGTGCTTGAGCAGATCCGTCAGGACATCGGCGCCGATGGTGAGCCCATGCTGGATCTGTTCCTTGATGAAGTGAAAAAGGCCAACGCCCATAACTACATGCAGTAATCCTGTCACCTGCTCTCGCGGTGGGATGCAGGACAGGAGCCCGGCGAGCCAGCACTGCAGCTGGCTCGCCTTCAATGTCAGCTGTTCCGATCCAGCCGCCTGATGGGTGGCCATACACAGAGGTTAATCATGAACGTGTTTGTTGCCTCTCTGGCGACCGAGACCAACACCTTTTCGCCGGTCTATACGGACATACACTCTTTCAGAGAGAGCTTTTATGCGGCGCCGGGTGAGCACCCGGACACGCCGACACTGTGCAGTGCACCTTTTATTGCCTGCCGGGAGCTGATCAGAGCGGAAGGCTGGTCACTGGTTGAAGGCACGGCCACCTGGGCAGAACCGGGTGGGCTGGTCAACCGTCAGACCTACGAGCAGCTGCGTGACGAAATCCTGGCGCAGTTGCGCGCCGCCATGCCGGTACAGGGTGTGATTCTGGGGTTGCATGGCGCCATGGTGGCGGATGGTTATCTGGATTGCGAAGGCGATTTGCTGGAGCGTGTGCGGGCTATAGTCGGCCCGGATGTCACGATTGCGGCGGAGTTTGATCCGCACAGCCATCTGACCGAAAAGCGCTTTAACAACTGTGATCTGATGGTGGCGTTCAAAGAGTTCCCTCATGTCGACTTTCTTGACCGCGCATACGATCTGGTGCGTCTGGCCGTGCGCCATATGAAGGGGGAAATCATCCCGACCAAGGCCATGTTTGACTGCCGCATGATCGAAGTGCTGCCGACCAGTCGTGAGCCCATGCGCAGTTTTGTTGACCGCCTGCAACAGCTGGAACAGCAGCCGGGCGTTCTGACTATTTCCGTGATTCACGGCTTCATGGCAGGTGATGTGCCGGAAATGGGCACCCGGGTACTGGTCATCACCGATAATGATCCGGCACGGGCGACGCAGCTGGCGGATACGCTGGGTATGGAGCTGTATTCCTTCCGGGGCACCACGCGGCCTCCGTATCTGGCGCCTGTCGATGCCGTGCAGGAGGTGATCAGCTCGCCTCATCAGCCCGTCGTGCTGGCGGATGTCTGGGACAATCCCGGCGGTGGTGTGGCTGGAGATGCCACCTTGTTATTACGTGCCCTGCTGGATGCCGGTGTGAATGATGCGGCGGTGGGGACCATCTGGGATCCGATGGCAGTGCGTTTTTGTCTGGCGGCAGGTGAGGGTGCTGTGATTAAGCTGCGCTTTGGCGGCAAGTCCTGTGATAACGGCGGCGCACCGGTGGATGCCTGGGTAGAAATCAAGCGCACTGTCCGTGAGGCAGTGCAGGATTTTGGTGAATCCGTGGTGCCCATGGGGGATGCCGTGTGGATTCGCCTGCAGGGCACCGAGATGGATATCATCCTCAACTCCAACCGGGCGCAGGCCTTCTCGCCCACCCTGTTCAGCAATATGGGTATCGATCCGCTGAGCAAACCTATCCTGCTGATCAAGTCCACTAACCATTTCTACGATGCGTTTTCCCGCATCAGCCAGCACATCGTTTACTGCGATGCCGGTGCACCCTACCCGAGCAATCCGAAGACTAATGACTATCGTCATCTGTCCCGGCCTATCTGGCCTATTGTTGAGCACCCTCATGCTGCAGCGAGCACTGTTATCAGCGAGGTAAGTACATGAACCAGTTTACTGATCTTGATACGCCCTGCGTGGTGATTGACGAAGACCGGGTGGAGCGGAATATCCAGCGCTTTCAGGCATTCTGCCAGCAACACGGGGTGCAGCTACGGCCACATATCAAGACGCACAAACTACCCTATATAGCGCATAAGCAGCTGGCAGCCGGTGCCTGTGGTATTACCTGTCAGAAGATTGGCGAGGCGGAAGTGTTTGCCGACGCAGGCTTCGATGACATCCTGCTGACCTTCAACATTGTCGGCGAGCCCAAGCTGCAACGGCTGCTGGCATTGGCACGGCGTATCAGGCTGACGGTGGTAGCTGACAGTCGGACCGTCGTTGAGGGGCTGGCCCGGGCGATGGCTGGCACTGATGCAGAGCTGGGAGTCATGGTGGAGTGTGACACCGGGGCAGGGCGCTGCGGTGTGCAGACCCCTGCTCAGGCATTACAGCTGGCCGAGATGATTCAGGCCAGCCGCGGCCTGACCTTTCGCGGCCTGATGACCTACCCTAAGGCGTTCAGCGAACCAAAGGTCGAGGCCTGGTATCGCGCTACGCAGAGGCTGTTTAACCAGCATGATCTGTTTATTCCCTGTTTCAGCAGTGGCGGTACGCCGAGTATGTGGCATCTGGCGCAGGCACCGATGGTGACCGAGTACCGGATCGGCACCTATGTCTATCAGGACCGCTCACAGATTGCAGCTGGCGCCTGCACGGCAGAGGACTGTGCGCTGCATGTGCTGGCAACCGTGGTCAGTATGCCTGTCGCAGGGCGGGTGATTATTGATGCGGGCAGCAAGGCGCTGACATCGGATCTGCTCGGTCTGGAGGGATACGGTCAGGTAGTGGGCTATCCGCAGGCGCGGGTCGTGGGGCTCAGTGAGGAGCACGGCACGCTGGATACTACAGGCTGCGCGCAGCAACCACAGATTGGTGATCAGCTGTTGCTGTTGCCCAATCATGCCTGCCCGGTGTCCAACCTGTTCGACGAGGTGTATTTCTATCGCAGGGACAGTCGGGGTGAAGCCAGAGTCGAGCGGTGTGAGCGGGTCGCTGCGCGGGGCAAAGTCACTTAGCAGGCTGTTGAAAAACGTCATCGAGGCAGCCGAGACAAGGAAATACCCCGAGGGCACAAGAAACAGGCGAAAGAGCGGAGTTTAGTGAGCTAAATGAGCATTTGACTCGCTCCGCTCGCCCCTTCGGGGCCGTGCTAAAGCACGTTCAGCCTTTGGCTGTGAGCCTGTTTTTGACGCGGTATTCGGCAACGCAGATAGATTTTCAACGACCTGTTCGAACGTTTTTAACAGGAGTCGACGGCACGGCAGATCGCCGGCGGAGGCTGCTAACTGCAACTTTGACGTGTAAAAGGGCAACGTAAGTTTGCGTTAAGGTTGATTATCTAACCTCTGATCACTAGCTAACATCTTGGTTGGTTCAACACTCCAGCGGGAGTACGGAGGTTCCATGAATATCAATTCGGTGAGTGGCGGTGCTGATTATTATGGCCCGCAATCCCTGCAGTCAAAGCCCGAGTCTGCAGAGCCCAAGACTGCCGGACCTGATCGAGATGGCGACAGCGATGACAAAGCTGTTGCTGCCAGCTCAGGCAGTTCGGCGCCTACAACGAATGCAAGCGGTCAGACTATTGGTCAAATCCTGAACGTGACTGCCTGATCGACCTCTACTGAAAGCTCTGGATACCCCCTTCATCCAGGGCTTTTCTTTTTTTACCGCCATAAGCCTCCTGTCAAACGTCCCTCCCTGTGTCTCCGACAATCAAAATGCCTCCCGGTAGTGCGTTTTGCACCCTGAGTGATCTGCTGTTGGGCGAAGCTGCTGCCAGCTGACGTGCTTTTCATGCTGAACAGTGCTGGCAGCGGGCTCAGTGATGTTAAAAATAGCTGAAATATCAACCCTTTACTTATTCTGACTGGCGGTACAATGAAATTGGCACGCGATCTGCTTTAGTGACAGTGAGTTTGGGGAATGGCAGGAAGCCATCGCGAAGGGACCTCGCATTAATTACAGCAGTGTTGATCCGGTTACGTTGTAGGGTCAGCACACGAACGAAGGCGTTCTCACTCTGAATAACATCAGAGGGGAACGCCTTTTTTGTTTTCTGCTTCTGGAAAAAGCGTGCCACTGAGCATCGGCCCAGCCGTTCAGCAGGCAAGCCAAGAGGGGATGCACGAGATGACAGCAGAACGCCTTCTCATTGTCGGCAACGGCATGGCCGCAGACCGCCTGCTTGATGAGCTCTATCACCATTGTCCCGGCCGTTATGCCATCACCCTCTGTGGTGAAGAAAACAGCGCCGCCTATAACCGCATTCTGCTGTCACCCTATCTGACTGGTGAGTACAACGAGCAGGATCTGTTTCTGAAGACACATCACTGGTATCGCGAGCGTGGCATTGAGGTTCACATCGGCGGTGCGGTTGAACAGCTGCATGTTGAGCAGGGTTTTGCCATGACCAACGATGGCCGTCGCCATGACTTTGACCGGCTGGTAATGGCTACCGGTTCCTTACCGCTGTCACTCGGGGTTGAAGGTGAGCAGCTGCCCGGCGTGATGGCGTTTCGCACCCTGGCAGATGCCCGTTATCTGCGGCAGCTGCCCGCAGCATGCAGGCAGGTAGTGGTGATTGGTGGTGGTTTGCTGGGTATTGAGGCGGCCTACGGTCTGGTGCAGCAGGGCAAGCAGGTCACTCTGTTGCAGCGTGGTCAATGGCTGCTGAACCGACAGCTGGATGAAGTGGCGGGCGGCTACTTGCAGCGTCACCTGCAGCGACTCGGCATTGAGGTTCGCCTCGGCGCCAGTACCCGACGCTTTATCGGCGCAGAGCATCTGGAAGCACTGGAGCTGAATGATGGCGAAATTCTCTTCGCCGATCTGGCAGTGCAGGCACTGGGGGTGACGCCACGCACCGAGCTGGCCCGACAGGCTGGGCTGCAGATAGACAAAGGCATTCTGGTCAACGACCAGATGGCCACCAGCGCCAGCGGTGTTTATGCCCTGGGCGAGTGCTGCCAGTGGCAAAGCCAGACCTTCGGCCTGGTCGCACCGATCTGGGATCAGGCCAGAGTGCTGGCCCGTGCGCTGGCCGGGGAGCAGGACGGTTATCGCTATCAGGACTTCGCGACCAGGCTCAAGGTTTCCGGTATCGATCTGCTGGCTGCCGGAGCGACCAGTAGCGACCGCTGTCTGACCTATGAAGACCATGATATGGGCCACTACCGCCGGATTAATCTGGATGAGCAGGGGCGTATCAGCGGCATCGTGCTCTATGGCGACGTCAGTGCCGGCAATGCCTTCGTGGACTTGATGAAACAACAAAAAGAGGTCAGCCATCTCGGCACTGACCTGATATTCGGACCGCAACCCACTGCGTTTCAGGCTGAGCCTGAGGTGGTGGAAGAAGCAAATGAACCCGTGGCATCGGCCGCTTGAGATGGGCATGAGGAAACACAGATGAGCAAAGCCAAACTAATCGTTGTCGGCAACGGCATGGTCGGCCACCAGTACCTGCAATCCCTGGCTGATCAGGGCGGGCTGAATCACTATGAAGTAACGGTTATCTCCGGTGAACCTCGTGTCGCCTACGACCGTGTCCATCTCTCTGAGTTCTTCAGTGGCCGCAGTGCTGCCGAACTGTCCATGGTGGCTCCGGATCAGTACGAAAACTGGGGCCTGAACGTGGTGCTGGGCGACCCGGTAGTGGCTGTTGATCGCAGCAGCAAAACACTGACGCTGAAAAGTGGCAGCGAGTTCCGCTATGACGCGCTGGTGCTGGCCACCGGCTCCTATCCCTTTGTGCCTCCGGTGCCGGGGCATGATCGCGAGCATTGCCTTGTTTATCGCACCATTGAAGATCTGGAAGCCATCATGGCCTCGGCGCAGGGCGCCAGAACTGGCGTGGTGGTCGGTGGCGGCCTGCTGGGTCTGGAAGCGGCCAAAGCATTGCGTGATCTCGGGCTGGAAACTCATGTGGTGGAGTTTGCTCCACGTCTGATGGCCGTACAGCTGGATGATGCTGGCGGTGCGTTGCTGCGCTCCAAGATCGAATCACTGGGTGTCAAAGTGCATACCTGCAAGAACACTCAGGTGATCGAGGATGGCGAGCAGGCACGTCATCGCATGGTGTTTGCCGATGGTGAGGTGCTGGAAACCGATCTGATCCTGTTTTCGGCAGGGATCAGGCCACAGGATGCGCTGGCACGCCAGTCATCGCTGGAGCTGGGCGAGCGGGGCGGCATTGCTATCAACAATCAGTGCCAGACATCCGATCCGGCCATTTACGCTATCGGTGAATGTGCCCTGTGGAACAGGCAGATATTCGGGCTGGTCGCTCCGGGCTATCAGATGGCCAAGGTCGCTGTCAGCCATCTGCTTGGCGGTGAAGACAGCTTCACCGGGGCAGACATGAGCACCAAACTCAAACTGCTGGGTGTTGATGTCGCCAGTATTGGTGATGCCCATGGCCGCAGCGCAGGCAGCCGCAGTTATGTGTACCTCAATGAGCGTACCGAGGTGTACAAGAAGATTGTGGTGGATGCGGAGGGTAAACATCTGCTCGGCGCCATTCTGGTGGGGGATGCGGAAGATTACGGCACGCTGTTGCAGTACGCGCTGAATGGCATTGAACTGCCAAAAAATCCTGAAGGTCTGATCCTGCCGGTCAGTGAAGGCGGTAAGCCTGCCGGTCTCGGTGTAGCTGCACTACCTGCCACTGCGGCAATCTGTTCCTGCCACGGCGTATGCAAGGGCGATATTGTCGCTGCGCTGGATGCGGGCTGTGTCGATGTGGGTGGGGTGAAAGCGGCAACCAAGGCGGCCACCGGTTGCGGTGGCTGCTCAGCGCTGCTGACTCAGGTAGTCAACCATGAGCTGGCCAGTCGCGGAGTGGAAGTCAGCAAGGATATCTGCGAGCACTTCCCGTACTCCCGTCAGGAGCTGTTCACGCTGGTCAGATATGGCCAGATCAAAACCTTCAACGAGCTGATCAGCAAGCACGGCAAGGGCCACGGTTGCGACATCTGCAAACCGGCGGTGGCTTCCATTCTGGCCTCCTGCTGGAACGAGCATGTGCTGAAAAAGCCCCACCGTGGTCTGCAGGACACCAATGACCGTTTTCTGGCGAACATGCAGAAAAACGGCACCTATTCCGTCGTGCCCCGTATTCCCGGTGGTGAAATTACACCGGAAAAACTCATCGTCATCGGTCAGGTGGCGAAGAAGTATGAGCTGTACACCAAGATTACCGGTGGCCAGCGTATCGACCTGTTCGGTGCCCGTCTGGAGGACCTGCCTGCCATCTGGGGTGAGCTGATCGATGCCGGATTTGAAACCGGTCAGGCCTATGGCAAGTCAGTGCGTACCGTGAAGTCCTGTGTGGGTTCCACCTGGTGCCGTTATGGTGTGCAGGATTCGGTCAAGCTGGCACTGGATATCGAGAACCGCTACAAAGGCCTGCGTTCACCGCACAAACTGAAGTTTGCCGTATCGGGCTGTACCCGTGAGTGTGCCGAAGCACAGAGTAAAGACATCGGCGTGATTGCGACCGAGCACGGCTGGAACCTCTACGTCTGTGGCAACGGCGGCATGAAGCCACGTCATGCGGATCTGTTCGCCACCGATCTGGATACCGAGACCCTGATCCGCTACATCGACCGCATTCTGATGTTCTACGTCAAGACTGCCGACCGCCTGCAGCGCACATCGGTGTGGCTGGACAACATGGAAGGTGGGCTTGAGTACCTGCAGCAGGTCATCATCGAAGACAGCTTGGGCCTTGGGGCAGAGCTGGAGTCGCACATGGCCAGTGTGGTCGATACCTTTGAGTGTGAATGGAAAGCCACGCTGAATGATCCGGAAAAGCTCAAGCGTTTCCGTCCGTTCATCAACTCGGCAGAAAAGGACAGTGGCATTGTGATGGTCGAAGAGCGTGGTCAGTTGCGTCCTGCCACGCAGGCCGAGAAGGGCGATCTTATTCCACTGGCGAAGGTGGGTTAAGCATCTCTCTACGTTCCAGATAGAAACACAGAGGAGCGATGCAACCATTGCTCCTGCGCATAGTGATCAGTGAGGGCGAAATGATGACCGAGTGGGTCAAGGTTTGCAGCAAGAGTGAATTGCCGGACGATTCCGGTGTGGGAGCACTGGTCCATGGGCACCAGATTGCATTGTTTTATCAGGCCGAGCTGGATCGTGTATTCGCCATCGACAATCACGACCCGGTGATGGATGCCAATGTGATCTGCCATGGCATCATCGGCGATCTGAAAGGCCAGTGGGTAGTCGCATCGCCTTTGCTGAAACAGCACTACAATCTGGAAACCGGACAGTGTCTGGAAAAATCCGAGTTGCGCCTGCGGGTCTGGCCGGTACGGGTCTGTCAGGATCAGATCGAGGTGCAGTGGGCAGGCGCCTGAGTGACTACTCTGCTGGCTGAGCAGGTGTTTACGCTCTGCTGTATGCCGGCGACGGCGTTAACAAGCCCTGCGAAATACTCACGCCTGGCACCCCCCATTCTCACGGGTAAAGGCGCTGCCTCAGCGCCTTTCACCTTTCTAGAACTACAACGTTTCTACTCCACCCCGGGCGGTTCCTCATCCGCCGTATCGATGGCTGGCTGTGGCTCAGCACAGTAGCCAATCTTTTGCACGATACCTCGTGCCAGCTCAGCCAGCGTCAGATGGCCCAGTCGCTCGATCAGTACGGCTTCCGCCTGCTGCATGGCTTCCGCCAGTGCTGCGTTGACGGCCTGTTCGATCAGGCAGTCAGGGTTGTCGATCGACAGACCAAGCGCAAAGACCGGTGACTCACCCAGCGCCTTGTAGATATCCAGCAGGGTGACCTGCTCAAAGTCACAGCTCAGTGTCCAGCCGCCACCATGCCCTTTTACGGCGTCTACATAACCCTGCTGTTTGAGGCTGGCCATGGTCCGCCGCACCACTACCGGGTGGGTGTTGAGCATTTGCGCGAGGCTGTCTGATGTGGCCGAACAGTCATGTTGTTGCATGTGCAGTAATACGTGCAGCATCCGTGACAGTCGGTTATCGGTCCGCATGTCGGTCTCTCCTGATAAGCCGGGAGGCAGACAATAGCACACCCGCTGATCCGGTCTGGAGAATGCGAGTGAGCACTTCAAGAAACAAATGAAGTTTCCTGAGTTGACGAATGTATTTCAAGTAACTTAATGTGTTACTTGAAATGGCTGGCGTGTAGTGGTCGGTTATGCAGAGTCGATGAAGGAGGCGTTATGGAAAGTGATGTCATCAGGTTAGAGAGCGATGTCATCGTCATCGGAGGCAACTTTGCCGGGGTGTCGGCTGCCATGCAGCTGGCCCGCGCCCGTAAGAGGGTGGTCGTGGTGGATGCGGGACAGCCCCGTAACCGCTTTGCGGCCGCCTCTCAGGGATTTCTGGGGCAGGATGGCAACACACCAATGGCCATTCAGGCAGAAGCGAAACGCCAGTTGTTGGCCTATCCAACCGTCAGCTGGCTGGAGGGGAGTGCAGAATGGGTGTTCAGGGTCGAAGATGAGTTCATCGTGATGCTCGGTGATGATCGTCAGGTGGTCGGGCGGAAACTCATTCTGGCCTCCGGTGTGCGTGATGAGCTGCCCGACATTGCCGGACTGCAGCCACGCTGGGGGCGGTCGGTACTGCATTGCCCCTACTGTCATGGCTATGAAATTGGCGAGGGGCAGCTGGGTATTCTGGCCAGTCACGCCATGGCACCGCACCAGTCATTGCTGGTTGCCGACTGGGGGCCGGTGATCTATTTCTCGCAGGGGCAGTTCACACCTGATGATGAGCAGCGGCAACACATGCAGGCGCGGGGCATCCGGATTGAATCCAGCCCTGTTGTTGCCATTCTGGGCAACGGCACGGCGATGGATGCTGTGCGTCTTGAGGATGGCCGGGAAATCGCCATGAAGGCGCTGTTTACCGCACCTCGCGTACATCTGAACAGTGGCCTGATTGAGCAACTGGGTTGTCGTTTGCTGGACGGCCCGCTCGGCCCCTGTGTGGACGTCGATGTCTGGGGGCGAACCTCGGTAGAAGGTGTCTTCGCTGCGGGTGACATCGCCATTCAGCGACATAATGCCACGCTGGCCTCCGCATCAGGAGTGAATGCAGGCGTGGGTGCTCATCAGTCGTTGCTGGGTATGCTCTGGTAGTGGGCTCGCTACCTGCAGCGTGTCAGCGATGTGGGGTAGAAAGACAAAAGGTAGCCAGCAGATGATGGCTACCTTTTTTGCTATTAAGTAGCGAGCTACTTATTTGAGGCTTTATTCAAGATGTGCTTTGAGTTCCTGCCCGGCCTGCCGCATGGCGGATTTGACGGCTGGCACTTCGGCCAGTGCGTTCAGCAAACCAAAGTCATGGATCATGCCGTTATAGCGGGTCACTGTAACATCCACTCCAGCAGCATCCAGTTTGCGGCCATAGGCCTCACCTTCATCGCGCAATACATCGAACTCTGCAGTTTGAATCAGCGCCGGTGGTAAACCCTGCAGCTGAGCCGTGCTGGCTTGCAGAGGCGAGGCATAGATTTCCTGTCGCTGCTGGGGATCCAGCGTGTAACTGTCCCAGAACCACTTCATCATATTACGGGTCAGGAAGTAGCCATCCTGATAAGCGCTGTAGGAGCCATTCTCAAAGCTGGCATCGGTTACCGGCCACAGCAGCACCTGAGCACGCAGCTTCGGTGTGCCATAGTGTTTGGCCATCAGACTGACGACGGCTGCCATGTTGCCCCCAACACTGTTCCCCGCAACCGCCAGTCGTGACCCGTCTACATGGATTTCCTGACCGTGTTCGGCTACCCAGCGCGTGGCGGTATACGCCTGATTGATGGCAACAGGGTAGTGCGCCTCGGGTGACGGTGTGTAGTTGACGAACACGGCTGCGGCGCCGGAGTTTTCTACCAGATCTCGTACCAGGCGAGCATGTGTGGGGAAGTCGCCCAGCACCCAGCCACCGCCATGGAAGAACATGAACACGGGCAGCGTGCCCTTGGCATGAGCCGGGCGAACGATGGTCAGTTTGATGTCCTGGCCATCCACATGAATGGTTTTGTCGCTGATGCTGACCCCGGACATATCTTCTTTGACACTGGCCTGAGCACCAGCCAACACTGCCCGCGCGTCTTTCGGTGACAGCTGTTCGATGGGCTTGCCGCCACCCTGTGCCAGCGCAGTCAGAAAGCCCTGTACCTGATGTTCCACGCTGTTGTCAGTGGCCGCCTGCACCTGTGCGGCGCCAGCGAGGGAAAATGTCATGACGGCGGAAGCCAAAAGGGTTTTATAGCCTTGCATGCTGTTCTCTCCTGTTTGCTGCACCCAGAACGGGTGCCTGAAGTCAGCGGCGGGGCAGTATCAGCGCCCACCGCTGAGAGAAGATGTTGGGTTCATCAAACGATGGTCAGGGTCACGTCGATATTGCCGCGGGTAGCATTAGAGTAAGGGCAGACGATATGAGCTTTATTCACCAGCTCTTCCGCTACTGTGCGCTCAAGACCAGGCAGAGAAATCTTCAGTTCAACCTCGATACCGAAACCGTTCGGGATGGCACCGATACCCACGTGGCCTTCGATGGCGATATCAGCAGGTACTCTGATCTTGTCGCGGGCGCCGACGAACTTCATTGCACCGAGGAAGCAGGCTGAGTAGCCAGCAGCAAACAGTTGTTCAGGATTGGTGCCGTTACCGCCTGCGCCGCCCAGCTCTTTGGGCGTGGTCAGCTTGACGTCGAGCACATTATCGGAAGAGATCGCGCGGCCATCACGACCACCGGTAGCCGTTGCCTGAGCGCGGTAAAGGACTTGTTCAATTGCCATGATCTTTCTCCTGTTGCGCAGCTGATTTTAAATCGTGCGCTACTTATTGAATGCTTTGTTGTATTCAGAGTCTGGTGTCAGACCCTCGCTTAAACGAGGGTCAGGGTTACGTCGATATTGCCGCGGGTAGCATTAGAGTAAGGGCAAACGATATGAGCTTTATTCACCAGCTCTTCCGCCACCGCACGCTCCAGACCAGGCAGAGAAATCTTCAGCTCAACTTCGATACCGAAACCGTTAGGGATAGCGCCAATACCTACATGGCCTTCGATGGCGACATCGGCAGGTACTTTGATCTTGTCGCGGGCGCCGACGAACTTCATTGCACCGAGGAAACAGGCCGAGTAGCCAGCAGCAAACAGTTGTTCAGGATTGGTGCCGTTACCGCCTGCGCCGCCCAGCTCTTTGGGCGTGGTCAGCTTGACGTCGAGCACGTTATCGGAAGAGATGGCGCGGCCATCACGACCACCGGTAGCCGTTGCCTGAGCGCGGTAGAGAACTTGTTCGATTGCCATGATCTTTCTCCTGAGGATGTATATATTTTGCTATTTAATAGTTCGCTATTTATTTGGTGTCGCTTTGAAGCAGGGTAAGTCTGGTTGAACCACACTTGCCTATCCTCCTCACCCGTCTGCGATTGTTCTGTGTGCTGTCTGGAGAGGTGTATCGCTTCGTTGAGTGCATTATTGTATAGCGTGCTATTTAAAAGCAAGCGTTAATTTTCAAGAGAATCGCAGCCAGGCCTGAATTTGGCTTTAAGTCTCTGAATCTAATAAGAAAAAAATTTCAAGAAAATCTGAACGAGGAGTTCTTTGGGGCCTTCAGGAAGCAATGCAAGATGAATTCACGACCCCTGTCAAAGAGTGTTGGGGCCGTAGATGTTCCATAAAGTGCGCAGCAATTACCTGACAAGAGCACTATTCGTGGCAGCGGCACACATCTTGTGCCGCCGTGTTATGGAGCAGGGTGCTTCTCTGCTACTCAGGCGTGCTGTTTCTCAGCAGCCTTCCTCACGGCTATCTGCCATTTCTCAGTGGTGTGAGCTGGCAGTACTGTTAAATAAAAAATGTAGTGATCACTATAAAAAGGTTGACTCATTCCGTAACGATCACTACATTGGCGTCAATTATATGTATTGATCGATACATTAATATTCGGAGGAGCCGCCAGCATGCCATCACTCACTCTCTGTGCTCACGCTCAGCCGCCTCTCTTGTCGTCACTTCCCGGTTCTTTCAAGGGGCTGGTGACAACTTTTTTGACAATGCCAGTCGCTGTTAAGCCTCACTCGGGTGCTGAGCAATGACCCTGGAATATCGTGCAAGACATCAAGACCATCCATCTAACGCGGGATAGGCCGGATTCTTCACTATAGGCACAACAATAACCCAAAGATTTTTCTGACTTCCGAATTGAACCGATTGCAAGAGCGAACATCATGAAACGACAAACCAAACTGACCTTTGCTGCGGGGGGCGCCATGACGCTCCTGGCTGCAGTGCTGGTTTCTGCCCTTGGCTTGCAGTCCTCTCAGGCAGAGGATGTGCCCGCTGCCGCCGTCCCTCAGGCGACTCCCGTATCAGTGGCTTCGGTCATCAAACGTAACGTGACACGCTGGAGCGAATTCTCCGGTCGTATGGAAGCGGTTGAGCGTGTGGATGTGCGTTCACGGGTGGCAGGTGCCGTACAGGAAGTACACTTCGTCGAAGGTGCGCTGGTGAAGAAAGGGGATTTGCTGTTCAGCATTGACCCAGCGCTGTATCAGGCTGCTGTTGATCAGGCCGCAGCTCAGGTGGCGGCTGCCAAAGCCCGTGTGGCCTATACCCGCAGCGAGCTTGAGCGCGCTCAGCGTCTGGTCAGTAAAAATGCCATTGCCCAGCGTGAAGTGGATCAGCGCCTGAATGAGCGCCGCGAAGCCGACGCCAATCTGCTGGCTGCTCAGGCGGCACTGCAAACGGCCAAACTCAATCTCAGCTATACCGAAGTCCGCGCACCGGTTGCCGGCCGGGTTGGCAAGGTGGAAATCACCGTTGGCAACCTGGTGGCGGCTGGCCCCGGTGCACCAGTGCTGACCAGCCTGGTGTCCGTCAGCCCCATTTATGCCAGCTTCGATGCTGATGAGCGGACGGTTGCCCGCACGCTTGAAGGGCTTAGCAGCCGTAAACAGCTGGACAGCGTTCCGGTACAGATCAGCACGGGTAACGATGTGGAAGTCAGTGGACATCTGCAGCTGGTTGATAACCAGGTCGACAGTCGCAGCGGCACTATTCGCTTGAGGGCGGTATTTGACAATCAGGACGGCAACCTGATTCCTGGTCAGTTTGCCCGTATCCATCTGGGGGAGGCGGCCGCCGAGCCCGTGGTGCTGATCAATGACCGCGCCGTCGGTACAGACCAGAACAAGAAGTTTGTGATGGTCGTGGAAGAAGACAACATCACCAGCTATCGCGAAGTGGCACTGGGTGACTCGATCGATGGCTTGCGTGAAGTCACCAGTGGCCTGCACGCTGGCGAGCGCATCGTCATCAACGGCTTGCAGCGCGTCCGCCCCGGATCACTGGTCATGCCGCAGGTCGTCCCGATGGCCAGCGATGCGGCCGCAGCGGCTGCCAATGCCTCCAATAAACCTGCCTTATCCGAAGCCTCTGCCGGGGCTGAAGGCAGCGATGCTAACCCGTCCTGAGCCAAACTAGGACCTGGGAGCCAACCATGAATCTTTCCAAATTCTTTATTGACCGACCGATCTTCGCCGGGGTGCTGTCCCTGATGATTCTGATCGCAGGTCTGATCTCAATGCGGGTATTACCGATCTCGGAATATCCCGAAGTGGTTCCACCGACCGTGGTGGTGCGGGCGCAGTATCCCGGCGCCAACCCCAAGGTCATCGCCGAGACGGTCGCAACGCCTCTGGAAGAGTCCATCAATGGTGTGGAAGGGATGCTCTACATGAGCAGTCAGGCCACGACTGATGGTCTGATGACGCTGACCATTACCTTCAAACTGGGTACTGATCCGGATCTGGCACAGCAAATGGTGCAGAACCGCGTGACGCAGGCCGAGCCGCGCCTGCCGGAGGAAGTACGCCGGCTGGGCGTAACGACCATCAAGAGTTCACCTGATCTGACCATGGTGGTGCATCTGCTGTCGCCCAACCATCGTTACGACATGACGTATCTGCGTAACTACGCAGTGCTGAACGTCAAGGATCGTCTGGCTCGTATTGAAGGGGTAGGGCAGGTCAACCTGTTTGGCTCGGGCGATTATTCCATGCGTATCTGGCTGGATCCGCAGAAGGTTGCCGAGCATGGCCTGTCCGCCAGTGAAGTGGTGGCGGCTATCCGTGAGCAGAACGTGCAGGCGGCTGCCGGTATGATCGGTGCCTCACCTTCCGTTCCCGGTCTTGAGCTGCAGTTGCCGATCAATGCGCGTGGACGCCTGCAGAACGAGTCCGACTTCGCCAATATCATCGTGCAAAGCACCGCTGACGGCGCAGTGACCCGTCTGGGTGACATTGCCCGTATTGAAATGGGGGCGTCCGAATACGCATTACGTTCACTGCTGGATAACAAGGACGCGGTAGCCATTCCTATCTTCCAGGCTCCCGGTTCCAACGCCATTCAGATTTCTGACAATGTGCGCAAGACCATGGCCGAGCTGAAACAGTACATGCCTGAAGGCGTGGACTACAGCATCGTCTACGACCCAACCCAGTTCATCCGTGCGTCCATCGAAGCGGTAGTGCATACCCTGCTGGAAGCGATTGCGCTGGTAGTGGTGGTAGTCATCCTGTTCCTGCAGACCTGGCGCGCGTCGATCATCCCGCTGCTGGCCGTACCGGTATCGGTGGTCGGTACCTTTGCCGTCATGCATATCTTTGGCTTTTCGGTGAATGCCCTGAGTCTGTTTGGACTGGTGCTGGCCATCGGTATCGTGGTGGATGACGCCATCGTGGTCGTGGAGAACGTCGAGCGTAATATCGAGTCGGGTCTGTCTCCACGTCAGGCGACGTACAAGGCGATGCAGGAAGTGTCCGGGCCGATCATCGCCATCGCGCTGGTGCTGATTGCCGTGTTCGTGCCACTGGCCTTTATCAGTGGATTGACCGGTCAGTTCTACAAGCAGTTTGCCTTGACCATCGCGATCTCCACCGTGATCTCGGCCATCAACTCGCTGACGCTGTCACCTGCACTGTCTGCATTGCTGCTGAAAGGTCATGACGCCCCCAAAGACGGTCTGACCCGTTTGATGGACTCCCTGCTGGGCGGCTTCTTCCGCCTGTTCAACAAGGCATTCCATCGCGGTGCTGAGCATTACAGTGGCGGCGTGAAGCGTGCGATTGCAGGCAAGGGTCTGATGGTAGTGCTGTATCTGATTCTGGTAGGCGTAACGGGCGGGCTGTTCAAATCCGTGCCCAGTGGTTTCGTCCCCGGACAGGACAAGCAATACCTGATCGGTTTCGCCCAGCTGCCGGATGGCGCCACGCTGGATCGTACCGAAGATGTTATCCGGCGCATGAGTGACATCGTCCTCAAACAGCCCGGCGTCACCCACGCGGTGTCCTTCCCCGGTCTGTCTATCAACGGTTTTACCAACAGTTCCAGCTCGGGCATCGTCTTTGCCGCACTGGATGACTTCGACAAGCGGCGTTCGCCTGAGCTGTCCGGTGCTGCCATTGCGGCACAACTGAACCAGAAGTTTTCGGCTATCCAGGATGCCTTTATCGTGATCTTCCCGCCGCCCCCTGTGCAGGGGCTGGGTACGACCGGTGGTTTCAAACTGGAGCTGGAAGACCGTGGCTCACTGGGTTACGAGGGGATGGACAATGCGGTCAAAGCCTTTATGGCCAAGGCGGCACAGGCACCGGAGCTGACAGGCATGTTCTCCAGCTATCAGATCAACGTGCCACAGCTGTATGCCGATCTTGACCGTACCCGTGCACGGCAGCTGGGGGTATCGGTGACGGATGTGTTCGACACCATGCAGATCTATCTGGGCAGCCTGTATGTGAATGACTTCAACGCCTTTGGCCGTACCTATTCAGTACGTGTGCAGGCTGATGCGCCCTTCCGCGCTCATGCTGAAGATATTGGCCAGCTGAAAGTACGTTCTTCGACCGGTGAGATGATTCCGCTGTCGGCACTGCTGAATGTGTCATCCACTTTTGGACCGGATCGTGCCATGCGCTACAACGGTTTCCTGGCGGCAGACATTAACGGTGCTCCTGCCCCGGGTTATTCCACCGGACAGGCACAGGAAGCGATTGATCGCATCGCCAGAGAAACGCTGCCAGCAGGAATCAGTTATGAATGGACTGACCTGACCTATCAGCAGATTCTGGCGGGCAATTCAGGCGTACTGGTGTTCCCTCTGGCGCTGATTCTGGTGTTCCTGGTGCTGGCGGCGCAGTACGAAAGCCTGACACTGCCCATCGCCATCATTCTTATCGTGCCCATGAGTCTGTTTGCGGCTATGGTCGGGGTATGGCTATCCCATGGTGACAACAACGTCTTTACCCAGATCGGCCTGATTGTGCTGGTGGGGCTCTCAGCCAAGAACGCCATCCTTATCGTCGAGTTTGCCCGTGAGCTGGAGTTCGCCGGACGCAAGCCGCTGCAAGCGGCGATTGAAGCCAGCCGTCTGCGTTTACGACCGATCCTGATGACGTCGATGGCATTCATCATGGGGGTACTGCCGCTGGTGCTGTCCACCGGAGCGGGTGCTGAAATGCGTCAGGCCATGGGGGTAGCGGTGTTCGCCGGAATGATTGGAGTGACCCTGTTTGGCCTGTTCCTGACGCCGGTGTTTTACGTGCTGATGCGTCGTCTGACCGGCAACCGGCCATTGCGTCACCACGGCGGCGTTCCCGCCCAGCCCGAGCAGGGTGGTGAGGCACAGCCCGACGGTCGTCCGCTGGTACATGCCCTGCCCATGAGTTCTGAACCTCATCAAGACTGATGATCAACAGTGTCAGTGCGAGGAAACTATGCAAGTTCTAACGTCTAATACTGGGGCGCCCGGCGCCCCCAAAGGAGCAGGGCGCTGGGTGCTGGCGCCCCTGCTGGCCGCTTTGGTACTCAGTGGCTGTGTCAGTAATCCGGCCAGTACCGCCGGACTGACCGATCCAACACCTATGCCTGTTACCTTCAAGGAAGGCGATGGCCGTTGGGCTGCCGTTCCTCCTGCTGACGTTCAGCCAAGGGGGGAATGGTGGGCTGCGTTTGCTGACCCGGAAATGAGCCGGCTGGTGACGCTGGCAGGTAAACAGAACAACGATATTCAGGTAGCCGCAGCGCGCCTGAAGGCGGCTCAGGCGTTGTTGCGTACCACCAATGCTGACAAGGCCGTGCAGGTAAACGCTGGCACCGGACTGCAACGTGCCTATTCGCTGGATACCTATACCAATCAGTCTCCCTTGTTGGGTCTGAGTTATGAAGTGGATCTGTTCGGCAAGCTGGACAAGGCATCTCAGGCTGCCAGTCTCGATGCTCAGTCCCGTGAGGCGCTGTTGCAAAGTACTCGCCTGCTGGTGCAGGCCAATGTGGCGCAGACCTATCTGCAGCTGCGTGCTCTTGATGAAGAGCGACAGCTGGTGCGCGATACGGTGGCTGCCTATCGCGACACTCTGACGCTGACTGAACAGCGTTACGATGCGGGCGATGTGCCGGAACTGGATGTTGTACGTGTTCGCGCTGAGGTTTCCTCAACAGAGTCGGATGCACTGGCGCTGGATCGTCAGCGCGCCACGCTGGAGCATGCGCTGGCGGTGTTGACCGGTTCGGTTGCATCGACCTTTACCTTACCCGTGGCCCGGTGGCAGACCGCATTGCCAGTGATTCCTGCAGGTGTTCCCAGTACGGTGCTGGCGCGACGGCCTGATGTCGCGGCAGCTCAACGCACCATGAAAGCCGCTGAAGCACGCGTCGGCGTAGCTGAACGTGCCTGGTTCCCGGATATCAATCTGACAGGCAGTGCAGGTTTTGCCTCAACTGATCTGGCAGATCTGTTCACCTGGTCTGCACGCTCCTGGGGGATCGGTGCCTTGTTGTCTTTGCCTGTCTTTGATGGCGGGCGTCGTCAGGCGGGCGTCGATCAGGCCAACGCGCAACTGCAAGAAGCGCTGGCCAGTTATCGGGAACAAGTGCTGGTAGCTTTCCGTGATGTTGAGGATCAGCTGTCAGCATTACGTCTGCTGGATAAGCAGGCGCAGAGTCAGGCGCTGGCGGTGCAGGCCGCAGAAAGGGCAACCGCCATCTCCGACGCGCGCTACCGTGATGGTTTTATCAGCCAGCTGGACTTGCTGGATGCCCGGCGCAGTGAGTTGAGCAATCGCAGACAGGCGTTGCAGGTACGCTCCGAACAGTATCAGTCCACCGTGGCGTTAATCCGTGCTATTGGCGGTAGCTGGGAAGCAAGCCAGCCAGCTGTCGCGGCACAGCAAAGTGCCGCTGGCAATCCGGCCAACCAGCTGGCGAAACGCTGATCTGCATGCTGGTACCGTAGCGGTGAGACCTGTATGAGCCTCAGGTTTCACTGCTGCATTCTCTCGATAAACACCCTCCTGCGTACCCCGTTCAAAGTATTGGAACAATATGTTCTGATTGTCTGAAATTCGAAATCTAAATGGTCTTTGATGTGCTGATAAGACTTATATTCCAGTGTTTTCAGGCCTTTCCGGTGTGCGTTTCAGTGTTGCATCCTCCCTCTTCAACTGAGCTGAGCAAGTCATTCAAATTATTCTATAACAGTCATTAAGAAATTCGATTGACTGACTTTTCCTCGCCCCGTAAAGTGCTCACATCGTTTTTGTATTGAGTAGTACATAAATGCCACGTTCTGTTCCGACCAGATAAGCAATGCCCGCAAGGGAACCAAGGAGATACATTGATGAACGGCATACTCACCAGCTACATGGATCAACAGACACTCAGTGTGCTGGTGCCCTTTATGATCGTTCTGTTGGCCTCTCTGGGTATTCCGGTGCCTGCCATGCTGACTCTGATTCTGGTGGGCAGTTCGCTGGCGCAGGCCGATTCCAGCGTACTGGCAGTGAGTTTCGCCAGTGCCTTAGCGGGTGCCATGGTGGGTGATATTGTTTGGTACTGGATCGGGGCACGCTATGGCGAGCGAGTTTTGTCGCGTTTGCGGCGTCTGACCCGTCGCCCTGCGACGGGTCGTCAGGGGCTGCAAGGCAATGGCCTCTATATCCTGCTGTTTGCCCGCTTCATTCCCGGTTTGTCTGCGGTGGCAGTGCCTATGGCAGGTGCTTCTTCCGTCTCTACCTTGTCCTTCGTGCGGTACGATGCGCTCGGCTCAGGAATCTGGGTGGGTTTCGGATTGTTGTCTGGTGTGACCTTCTCTGATCAGGTAGACAACCTTGTGCACGTTATCAAGGAAGCCGGGATGATCATTGGTGTGGTCGTAGCCACCTTTGCAGCGCTGGTAGTGATTGCCCGTCAGCTGCGAGGCACTGGTCAGCGTTCTCAGCAGGTGATTCAGGCTGTGGCAGCTGATGCAGTCGAGCCCTCTTTCTCTACCGACGACATTTCAGTAGTGCCTGCTTTGGCGGAGTCTCAGAGTGCAGTGACGGCGTTGCCCGATAATGTTATTCCTTTCCGTCGTCAGCCTTGCAAAAAAGTCGCAGATGACGGCCGCTGTCTGGACGACATGCATGATTTCAGTCGGTGCTGTGGCGCTTAGCGCGAAGTTTACAGGTACGAGATTAGAGCAAAGAAGGCGAGCCAGTGGCTCGCCTTCTTGTTTTATGAGGATAGATCCTGGCCTGCTCAGAACGGATGATATTGATACAACCAGGTTTCTGTCAGTGTCTGATCCCCATTTTTCAGGTACAGGCGCATATCGACGGGCTGCGGGCTGTCTGATGTGAAGTCAAACTGCGCACGCCAGTGACCGGGTACGCCGTCCGGTACGGCCTCGGCAAAGATATAGGAGAAGTGACCGCTGGATGACCACAGCACCACCTCAGGCTTCACGCCAAACGGGATATCTTTGAGTGGGCCGCCGGAGAACTCCACCATGAACTTGCGCACACCCTGTGGGCGTGGCTGGCCGGGCTGACCACCGCGTCCCAACCGGGTCGCGACACAGCGACCGAGATCAGTGGGGTAGGGTTCATCTGCACTCCAGTGCAACTTGTACTGGAAGTGATAGGCATTGCCTTTTTTGGCTGGAGCATTGGGCACCCAGAAGGCGACGACGTTGTCATGAATTTCATCATCGGTGGGGATTTCAATCAGTTGTACCGCACCTTCCCCCCAGTCACCGACAGGCTCCACCCACAGGCTGGGGCGACGCTCGTAATTCACGCCATCCAGATAGTGATCAAAGTTGCGGTCACGTTGCAGCAGGCCGAAGCCCCGCGGTGCTTTGTCGCTGAAGGCCGATGCCGAGGTGTGGGGAGGATTGACCAGCGGGCGCCAGATATGTTCGCCAGTACCTGTCAGCAACGACAAACCATCTGAGTCGTGTACTTCCGGGCGCCAGTCAATGGCCGTCTGTTTCACACTCTCCGAGAACCAGTACATGGAGGTCAGGGGAGCAAAGCCGAGTCTGCCCACGTCACGACGCAAAAAGACGTGGCTATCGATATCCATCAGCACTTTGTTGGTGCGTTGCATGATGAACTTGAAGGCACCGGTGATACCTGGACCTTCCAGTAGGGCATAGACAGTGACCTGGTGGTCATTGGCAAAGGCTGATGGTGGTTCGAAATAGAAGTGGGTGAACGTTGGGAATTCTTCTGCGGCGTTGGGCATGGCTACATCCATGGCAATACCACGTGCTGACAGACCGTATTGATAGAGCTCACCGATGGCCCGGAAGTAGGACGCACCAAGGAACGCGACCCAGTCATTCTTGTGCCAGTCGAGCTTTTTCTGGTCGCCAAAGCGGCTTTCCTGAAAGCGGAATCCCGCAAAGCCTGCGCCCTTGGGTAGCTCACGCGCGGGGCTGTCCTTGGGCATGCTGAAGTAGTCCGGATCGTAGACAATTTCCTTCGCTGCCCACTCATCACCACTTTTTTCCAGCACATGCATATGTACGGGAATCTGGAAGTAGCGGCCAAGGTGGAAAAAGGTCACCGGAAACTCACCCGGGCCGTCTTTGAACAGGGCGTTATCAGTATTGAAGATAATCTTGCCGTGCTGGTCATAGTCGATCCGTTCCAGCACATCCCTGGGTAACTTGTTTTCCTGATGGTAGGGTTTCCCGGCCAGCTCTTTGGCCTGTTCGATCAGGCTATCAAAGGAAAATCCTTCCGGCTTGCCAAGCTTCAGGCCAGCGTCTGCCAGGGATTGCACCGGCAGGCCAAGTGCGGTCAAACCCAGGGAGGTGCCTGCGGCAGCCATAAATGATCGACGATTCAGCATGGTTCTCTTTCGATAGGCAAATAAATGAGTTGGAAAAGTGTAGCCCAGCAGCCAACGCAGGGAGAGGAAATCTTTGCTGCTTGTACGGTGTATCATTTGTTGCGCCTGTACTGGCAGTCACTGCAATAAGGCACGTGGTGACGGGTACAGGGCGGGTTTGCGAAGGATGCTACTTGAGGCTGTCGGAGAATGTAAAGTTACACTTCTGGGCGGCAATGCTACATCCATCGCGGTTTAGGCAACATCTTGCAATGGCGCAACCTTCGGGAGCGTGTAGTCGTGCTGCAGATACAGGCCGTCGGCCTGTAAAACCTTCATTATTAAGTCAAAAATCCTGCTGAGCTGCTGTTATAGTAGGCCCTTGCTCCGCTCTGGTGCGGACCCTGCCTGTCGTTCACCCTGTCAGTATGGATATGTTGCAATGACCAAGAAGCTTAAGGTCGCTGTGCTCTTTGGAGGCCGCTCTGCCGAGCATGAGGTATCGCTGCAATCAGCACGTAACGTCATTGAAGCGATGGATAAAACGCGCTTCGAGCCTGTTCTGATCGGTATCGATCGTCAGGGCGCCTGGTATCTGAATACCGACTCACTGGCTCTGCTCAACAGCGAGAATCCCGAGCTGGGCGTGCTGAATGCCAGTTCACAAGCGGTGTCTCTGGTGGCGGGGGAGTCTGCCGGGCAGCTGGTCAGGTTGCAGCATGCCGGTATGGTCGAGGCGGTCGATGTGATCTTCCCGGTACTGCACGGCCCTTATGGTGAGGATGGTTCAGTACAGGGGCTTGCCCGTCTGGCCAATGTGCCTTGTGTGGGCAGTGATATTCTTGGCTCTGCCGTGGGCATGGACAAGGACGTCGCCAAACGATTACTGCGTGACGCCGGGATACCCGTTGCTCGTCATGTGTGTCTGCGTCGGTATGAGGTCAACGATACCCTGCTGACGAAGGTTGCTGAGGAGTTTGGCTTTCCGGTCTATGTGAAGCCCGCCAACATGGGGTCTTCGGTGGGCGTGGTCAAGGTGAAAGAACTGTCGACTCTGGCTGAGGCGCTGAATTACGCGTTCCAGTACGACACCAAGGTGCTGATCGAGGCCAATATCAGTGGTCGTGAAGTCGAATGCGCTGTGCTCGGGAATGACCAGCCAATGGCCTCCATTGCCGGTGAGATCGTGACCGAGGACGGCTTTTACTCCTACGAGCGTAAGTACATCGATGAGAAGGGCGCCACGCTGGTGATCCCGGCTGTCCTGGATGATGCCACTTTCGAGCGTATCCGAATCCTGGCAATTCAGACCTTCAAGGCGCTGGAAGCACGTGGTCTGGCGCGGGTAGATATGTTCCTGACCGCGACAGGTGAGCTGTTCGTTAATGAGATCAACACTATCCCGGGCTTCACCTCCATCAGTATGTATCCCAAACTGTGGCAGGCCTCAGGTATCAGTTATACCGAGCTGATCAGCCGCATTATTGAGCTGGCCATAGAAGAGCATCAGCTCAAGAGCCAATTAAAGACTACCGGACACTGACCCCCGCAGGCGGATATTGCACCATGACGTTGACCCTACAGGACATTCAGACTTACCGCGCTTTTGCTGAGCAGCTGGCAGAGGCGGCCGCTATGGCCATTGCCCCTTACTTCCGCACACAGATGGATGTTGAGGATAAAGGCAGTGCCTTGTTTGATCCGGTAACGCTGGGTGACAAGGCTGCTGAGCGCGCCATGCGTGATCTGCTGGCTCAGCATTATCCTGAGCATGGCATCCTTGGGGAGGAAGAGGACCGCCATATGGGTAGCAGTCCGCTGACCTGGGTGCTGGATCCTATCGATGGCACCCGTGCCTTTATCACTGGCTTACCGCTGTGGGGTACGCTGATCGCACTGAATGATGGCCAGTATCCGCGCATTGGGGTGATGAACCAGCCGTACACCAGAGAGCGCTTTGTCGGTACACCCGAGGGAGCCTGGCTCAACGGTGAACCGCTGAAGGTTCGCCCCTGTGCCTCACTGGCACAGGCAAAGATAACCTGCACTACGCCGCAGATGTTCGATGCACCGCAATTGGCTCTGTTCAATAGTGTTGCTGAGAAGGCCCGACTGGTGCGTTTCGGTGGTGACTGCTATGCCTATTGCATGCTGGCAGCGGGTCATGTTGATGCGGTGGTTGAGGCGGATCTCAAACCTTACGATGTGCAGGCGCTGATGCCCATCGTCGAGGGAGCGGGTGGTGTGATGACCACGTGGAGTGGTGGTGATGCGCAAAACGGTGGTGCTATCGTGGCCTGCGGTGACAAACGCCTGCATGCCGAAATACTGGCACTGCTGCAAAAGTAACATCATGCCTGCCAGAGGTGAGTACCGTCTGGCAGGCATCGCTTCGAGAGTGTTACTGAGGTGCTGGCTGGAGCCGTTATCGAGCCCTAGCTTTAATGCTCACTGTCCACTAGCAGCATGATCTTGCCGGTATGACTGCTGCTCTCCATCAGGGCATGGGCCTTGCTGGCGTCATTCAACGCAAAACATTTGAAGATTTGCGGTCTGATTTCCCCTCGGTTTAATAACGGCCACACCTTTTCTTCCAGCTCAACCGCAATCTCCGCTTTTTCTGCCACGCTGCGCGGGCGAAGGGTGGAGCCGGTGTGAATCAGACGCTTGACCATGAGGGGCAACAGGTTAAGCCTTTCGACGGCTCCGTGTTGGGTGGCGATCTGTACAATGCGGCCAAACTTGGCGGCGACCTGATAGTTGCGAGGGACGTAGTCGCCGCCGACCATATCCAGAATCACATCGGCCCCTGCGCCACCGGTAAGCTGTTTCACTTCTTCGACGAAGTCCTGGGTTTTGTAGTTGATGGCTGCGTCGGCTCCCAGCGCGATGCAGCTGGCTGCTTTGTCATCAGACCCGACCGTGACGATAACCCGCGCGCCGAAAGCTTTGCCAAGCATGATGGCCGTCGTGCCGATGCCAGAAGAGCCGCCGTGTACCAGCAAGGTTTCGCCGGACTTAAGTTCTCCGCTCTGGAAGACGTTAGTCCAGACGGTAAAGAAGGTTTCTGGCAGAGCTGCCGCTTCTGTCAGTGAGTAGCCCTGGGGGACTGGCAAGGCGTTGCTTTCGTGAACGGTACAATATTCGGCATAGCCACCCCCTGCGACCAGTGCACAGACCTGATCGCCCAGCTGGTAGCGGCTCACCCCTGTGCCCAGTGCCACGACTTCACCGGCGATTTCGAGCCCGGGAAGATCAGATGCACCAGGTGGTGGTGCATAACCCCCTTTGCGTTGCATGACGTCCGGCCGATTAACACCCGCTACTTTTACTTTGATCAGCACTTCTCCTGCATCAGGAGAAGGCAGCGAACGTTGTGTTGGTACAAGAACATCCGGGCCACCGAATTCACGGATGGCAATTGCCGTCATCTGTTCTGGCAGGTTGGAACTGTTGTGGTTGTCGGTCATTGATACTTGGCCCCGGTTTACCGGCAGGTTTATTTCCACTGTTGCCCGCGCCGTAGTTTGCAATGGCTGCTCTGGCGCTACACAGCTACTTGGTAGCCTTCAGTTGGTGGCTGTAGACGTATATATCAAGTTACATGGTCATTCCTGACCAAGGCCTGAAAAATCTGGAACATATGGAAGCAGGGTGGCCGCGGGCACTGTGGTATTGTTTCTGGCCCACTGAAGACGTCATCCTGTTGTCACGGGGTTGGTTCAGAATGGGTGAGTAATTAACATCTGGCTTGTTGGATGTCGAAGTACCATGACAAGAAATACAGCGCTGTTCTTTGGTGTGATCCTGCTGCTTCCGTTCCTGCTGACCATCTGGCTTGATGTGTTGCCGACAGATCAGGCCATGAGCATCATTCGTGAAGATGGGCCAGTAGAGAACCTTTCCGCAGCGGGCTATTTTGTATGTGCGTTACTGACCTTGTTACTGGCCGGACGTCTCAGGTTTCCTCTGGTGTTTATTTTTCTGCTGGTGTCGCTGGGCTTACGAGAGCTGGATCTGCAGTATTGGATTGCCCCCCTTTACCGGGGCGGCTTTGAAAAGCTGGCACTGTGGTGGCAGCTGTTAATTGTCGCCTATGGAGCGACGCTCGGTACGTGTCTGTTTCAATTGGCGCGATATTGCGCGAAGCCTTTCGTTAAAGGCCTGTTTGAGTTCAGTCCGGCGGCGGTGGCCACATTTCTGGCGGCTCTGGCCATGGTATTGAGTACGATGCTGGATGCGGGGAATGGTGCCGTACAGATATTTGATCTGACAATGTCTGGCTATACGCGAAACTATCTGGAAGAAACCGTGGAAATGTTTATCCCGGTATTCTTTATGCTGTCGCTATTGATTTTCTTCCTTTCCAATCCCTTTGCTCATTTCAGTAAACATTAATCCGTTATAAACAGGAAACCCGGCACGATGCCGGGTTTCCTGTTTATAACTGAGGTGAAATTAGCTGGCCACTTTTGTCAGATATCGCCCAGATAATCCCGCTTACCTATATCCACACCGTTGTGTCGCAGAATTGCGTACGCAGTGGTCAGGTGAAAGTAGAAATTAGGCATGGCGAAGTTCAGCAGATAGCTCTTGCCACTGAAGCTCAGTTCACGACCACCAATTTTCAGAACGACGGTATGATCTTCGCTGCCATCAACATCTGCAGCCGCAATACCCTGAATAAAAGTCAGCGTCTTTTCAATGCGCTCCTGCAGATCATCGAAGGTCACTTCGGCGTCGGCGAAGGAGGGGACTTCAACGCCAGCCAGCCGGGCTGCACAACCCTTGGCCGAGTCACTGAGAATCTGAATCTGGGCAGATAGAGGAAGCATGTCAGGTGCGAGGCGGGCATTGACCAGAACCTCTGGTTTGATGCGACGGATCTCGGCGTTGGTGACCGCTTTTTCAAGAATGGCTGAAAGGTTTTTCAGACCACGAACAAACACGGGAATTGAAGCTTCGTACATCGACACAGACATGGTGCGTCTCCCTGTGGGCATGGGGGTATCACTCTTCAGTGGAGTGACTTTTTCAGGATGACGGCCATGCCCGCATAGCCGCCATCGCAATATCCAACAGTACATCTGCTGTGGCGCCATCTCGCGCCTGCATGGTCATGCCCTGCATAACCGTGCCGTAAAATCGTGCCAGTGCAACGGCATCGGTAGCGGCGGGTAAATCACCGTCCACTTTGCCTTTCTCGATACGAGCAATAATTTCCTCTTCCTTGCGTGCCCGGTAGCGCGCAACAGCTTCCTGAACTCTGGCAGAACCTACTGAACAGTTAGTGGCAGATGTCACGACCATACAGCCAGGGGGATGATCAGGATTAGCCAGCTCATTGGCTGCATTGGTAAGGACTTTCTGGATAGCTTCCCTGGCTGTAGTGCCATAGCTGAGCAGACAGCTCAGCGAAGTGCCGGGGCCATCATTCAGATAGTGTTCGATTGCTGCCAGAAACAGCTGCTCTTTGTCACCAAAGGCGCTGTACAAGCTGGGAGGATTGATTCCCATGGCGCAGGTCAGGTCACTCAGAGATGTCGCCTCATAGCCCTGTTGCCAGAACAGGCGCATAGCGGCATCAAGTGCCTTGTCCCGGTCAAAAGCGCGGGGGCGGCCACGTGGTTTGGGAGGACAGGTGCTTAGTGTTTTCATAGCGATCGATATTAAAAGGGCCCAGAGAGGCTTGCAAGCCCCAGATTGAACAAGAATTGATCTGTTGCAAATGTAAAAGAGTTAGCATGCTCCGGTTTCAAGACGCCACCTGCCAGTATTCCCTTTAACTGCCTGAATTCGACAAAAAATCATGACGATACAGGATAGAAATGAATGCTGAATCTTTCTTATGCAAATGAAAGTTACTAACCCGATGCGGTTTGTTTCTTCATGGAAACAGACTGGCTGGGGCAAAACGGCATGATTACCGAATAATTCTTCCCGAGGCCATTGGCCTTTGGATGTAGTTGCAACATAATCTCACAGATTCACTCATCTTGAAGCCTCTTCCACTGGCTTCAACTTTTCTCATCTGTTTCAAGATACATCACATGAACGATTCTAGGACTCAGGTTGCCACGCCCTACGGCGTCGGCTTTGCCGAGCTGGCGCTGGCTATCGGTGGCCTTGCCATCGGTACAGGTGAGTTTGCTGCCATGAGCATCTTGCCGGATATTGCCGACGACATGGGAACATCCGTACCAAAGATGGGGCATATGATCAGCTCCTATGCCTTTGGTGTGGTGGTTGGTGCACCGCTGATTACCATTCTGTTCGCGCGGGTGCCCCGGCGCATCATGTTAATTTGCCTGATGCTGCTGTTTGCCGTGGGTAACCTGCTGAGCACCATCACGCATAGTTACAGTGCCGTGGTGCTTTCACGTTTTGTCGCGGGCATTCCCCACGGTGCCTATTTTGGTCTGGCTGCACTGGTGGCTGCTTCGCTGGTACCTCCTGACCATCGTGGCAGGGCCGTGGCCAAAGTCATGCTCGGGTTGACCATCGCCAATATTGTTGGCGTTCCGTTCGCTACCTGGTTAGGTCAGGCACTGGGCTGGCGTTCGGTATTTGTGATCGTGGGTGTGCTTGGCATATTGACGGCGACCATGGTCCGGCTTTGTGTTCCGGTCGTGCCCCATGAAGGTGCCAGTCCGGCAAAAGAGCTAGGTGTATTCAAACGCCTGCAGGTGTGGTTGACACTAGGCGTGGTAGCCATCGGCTTCGGCGGGGTATTTTCGATCTACACCTACATCACACCCACGCTGGTTAATGTCACGGGCCTTGCTGAGTCATCCGTACCCCTGGTGCTCGGGCTGTTTGGTGTCGGAATGACTGTGGGTAATCTGATTGGTGGCTGGTTCACTGATCGGTCGCGCATCTGGACCATTATTGGTGTGTTGATCTGGAACGCCATCGTGCTGTCGCTGTTTACTCTGGCTGTTCATCAGGTCTGGAGTGCTGTGCTGATTATCTTCCTTATCGGTATTGGTGTGGCTGTGGTCCCCGCGGCCCAGACCCGACTGATGGACGTCGCCGGGGATGCACAGTCAGTAGCAGCTGCCCTCAATCACTCGGCTTTCAATATAGCCAATGCGCTCGGTGCCTGGTTTGGCGGTGTTGCTATCAGTCTCAATTATGGCTGGCAGTCGACTGGCTGGGTCGGTGCCTATCTGGCGCTGGGTGGACTGATGGTGATGATCGTTTCGGTGTTGTTCGAGCGGCGCTCAGCCATGATGGGATACAGCAAAGAGGAGCTACAGGCTTCGTAGTCCTCATCCAGAGATCTATTCATAGCAATCCTTCAGGTTATGGAAGCCTCTGCTAAATAGCGGAGGCTTTTTTATTTGAACTGGCTGACAACAACTGAATTGACGCAATGTCTGTTTGGATAGTTCATTGAGTTTTCCCCCGTGTATATGGGCCTAAAGCTGTCATTAGAATGATGGAATCTGACACATCCCCGCCCGAGGCAAATTCTATACTTCGTTGTTATCCGATTCCTGATTACTAATGAGGGGCCGCTGATCCAATAGCATCTGCCGATGCTTTTTCGATTCTGATGAGTCTGGCCATTATCGATGTGGGCTGGCATTGAGCTCTGCAATTACAGGTGTGGTATGTCGTTGAAACCTGACCTTAGCTTACCTTCTCGTGATCAATTACTGAGCATCATTCAGATTCAGTCGGATGTGGCCAAATTGGGTCTGGATTTCTACCAGGTCATGTCTCTGGTAACCGAACGTTCTGTTGAGCTTCTTCAGTCAGATGGTGCCGTCATTGAACTGCAGGAAAGCGACGAAATGGTCTATCGGGCTGCTCATGGTATTGCTAAAAGCCAGCTGGGGCTGCGTCTGGCGATTAAAAACAGTTTGTCTGGCCTGTGCCTGACCAGCGGACAGATCCAGTATTGTGCCGACTCCGAGACTGACCCTCGCGTTGATCGCGCGGCCTGTCGCCTGACGGGTATTCGCTCCATGATGGTGGTGCCTTTGCGCTATGCCGACATCACCGTAGGCGTGCTCAAGGTGATATCGAAAACCACTGACTCCTTCAATAAAGTCGACGAAGCGGTGCTGGGAATACTCTCGGATGTACTGGCTGCCCACATGTTCTATGCGGCGAAGTACGCCATGAGTGATCTGTATTACAAGGCAACGCACGATGAAATGACGGGACTGGCTAACCGGGCGCTGTTTTTTGACAAGTTTCGTTATCATCTGGCACAAAGCATTGCCCATGGCCGAGCAATCGGGTTGCTGATCATCGACCTTGATGACCTGAAAGGAATCAATGACAGATACGGGCATCGGGCGGGTGATGCCGCCATCTGCGAAGTGGCCAGACGTATCGGAGAGGGGGTCAGCAATGCTGACTTGCTGGCAAGAATAGGCGGGGATGAATTCGTCATTATTCTGCGCTCTGAGACGGCACTGCTGCGCATCGATCGTTTTATTCGCCAGCTTGAACACCTGATTAGCGGCGACTTCGTGTTTGAATCCTATCCGCTTTCCCTCAGTGCCAGTATTGGTTATGCCGTCGCTCCCGATCATGGGCAGGAAATCGCCGGACTGCTTGAGGTTGCTGATCAGGCCATGTACTCACTCAAGCGACAGAAAAAAGACGGCAAGCCTTGAGTACCCTCTGACGTATCACCTCCCAGCAGACACCGCCGCTATTTCCGCTTATTACACGGGGTTGTTGTCTGCCCAGATGGTCTTGGCCTCCATAAAGCAGCGCTCGGCCAGCGCAGACCGCGGTTCATTGCGCCGAATCAGCAACCCAATCGGAGCATGAACGGTGGCATCGGCAATAGCGGCAATACGCAAGCTGACATTGATGGATTCATAGCCTCCCTGCAAAGGCATGATGGCGCAGCACAGGCCCGAGTTGACGGCCTGTATCAGCTGAAAGGTTGAATCGCTCTCCAGCAGGATGTGCGGTGTGATACCCCGGCCGCGGAACGCCAGATCAATGGACTGGCGGAAGTGCATACCCCGTGTCAGCAAGCCCAGGGGAATAGAGGCGAGGGCTTCCCAGGGGAACTCATGCTGGTCAAAGGCAAAATGCGTAGGGTTGTAGAGCAACCCCATGGTGGTTGAAGTCAGTTCGATGACATCAAAGTAACTGGTGTCGATCTGATCAAGATAACAGAGCCCCAGATCCAGAAGGTTGCGACTCAGGCCGTCAATAATTTGCTCAGAAGTCAGGGACGACAGTTGAAAGCGCAGTTCAGGGTAGCGTTGCGACAGGGGCGTCAGCAGCTGCATCGGGTCCATGCTATACAACGGGACCATGCCCAGGCGCAGATTGCCAACCAGCTGGCCCCGACAGTTTGCAGCCTCTGCCTGCAGTCCATCGTGGGCGGCAAGCAGGGTCTTGGCCCAGGCCAGAATGCGTTCACCTTCTTCAGTAAAGCCCTCAAAACGTTGGCCCCGGGCGACCAGTACCAGATCCAGCTCTTCTTCCAGATTACGCAAACGCATTGACAGTGTCGGCTGAGTGACATGACAAAGCGCGGCCGCCTGACCGAAATGACGGGTCTGGTCGAGAGCAATAAGGAATTTAAGCTGTTTGATATCCATCGAACGGTCTCCTGGTTGATAGGCGCAATCAGGACGTCCCGGTCCTCGCTGGTGGGCGAAGTATACCGTGCCAGAAGTCGACGGGCTTGTTGCTCTGCACAAATAGGGCAAACGGTGAGCACATCTGGAGGAGGATTTATTCAGTTCAGTACGTGGTCGATGGGTACCAGAGCGGGTGGCAGCTCGGTGTGTCCGAGACTGTCGAGTATTTCCCGCTCCACGGTACGTACCAGCGCATCGGTGGGCAGGTCATTGTCATCATGACCGAAAGGGTCTTCGAGCTGATCACTGATGGCATCCAGACCAAAGAAGGTGTAACTGACGATGGCGGTAAAAACCGGCGCCAGCCAGCCCAGCGGTTGCGCCATTACAAAGGGCAGCAGTACGCAAAACAGATAGATGGTCCGGTGCAGCAACAACGTATAGGGGAAAGGCAGGGGCGTGAACTTGAGTCGCTCGCAGACAGCCTGAGCTTCAGACAGCCCTGTCAGGCGTTGCTCGAGAGTGATGTAACGCCATTCGCTGATCTGTTGCTGCGCCGCTAGTTCTGAGCAGCGATGGCCGATCTGGCGCAGAATGCCTGCACTGACGTGAATGCCATACTCTGCTTCAGGGCAGGATAGCCACTCACGTGCGGCTTCGAACTCATCTTCATTGCGTAAACGGGCATTGAGTGCATGGGTGTAGCCGCACAACGCTGGCAGCAACGAGGCTCGTGCAGCCGGGTCGGTGATAACAACACTTTCACGGATAAAAGAACGCACCTCCACCAGCACCTTGCCCCAGGCTTTCCGACCTTCCCATCAGCGGTCATAACAGGCGTTATTGCGAAAGCTCATGAAGATGGAGAGGGAAATACCCAACAAGGTGAAAGGAGTGGCACTGAAGTGAGAAAAGAACCGCGGGTGTTGCCCTTCGATATAGACAATCAGCGAAGCCAGCAGGGTCACCATGACAATCTGCACGGCTATCTTCCGGGCGATGGAGCCACGCAGGGTGGTCAGTATGCTGATGAAATTGGGCTTGGGGGCAACGATCATAATCGGGCGCCTGCGCCGGGATTAACCGCCGGTCATGTTCATGAAACGGACGATTTGCACATCGTTATTGACTTCAAAGTGATGACGATAGGGTTTGTTGGCCATGGCACTGATGATGGCGTTATCGAGCAGAGCATCATCGGCAGGCGCGCTCCGCAGTACCGCGCGCAGATCCTGAGAATGCTCATTGCCCAGACAAAGAAGAAGCCGGCCCTCGGCCGTCACCCGGACGCGATTACAGCTACCGCAAAAATTGTGGCTGTGGGGTGAGATAAAACCGATACGTATGTCAGGTGCTTCTGCTACGCGCCAGTACCGCGCTGGCCCGGCAGTATTGTCCGCTGCCGCCATCAGGCTGAATTGCTCTGCAATGCGGGCTCTTACCTCATCACTGGAGCAATAGGTGTCGCCACGCTGATGGTCGCTGATGATGCCCAGTGGCATTTCTTCGATAAAGGCCAGATCCAGCTGGCGTTCTATGGCAAACCGGACCAGCTCATTGACCTCAGTATCATTGCGGCCGCGCATGACCACCGTATTGAGTTTGATATGCCGGAAGCCCGCTGCTTTAGCGGCATCAATACCGGCAATCACCTGATCCCGGTCGCCAGTGCGGGTCATGGCCCTGAACAGTGAGGGATTCAGGCTGTCGAAGCTGATATTGATGCGGTCGACACCGGCATCGAACAGCGGGGTGGCCAGCGTGGGCAACAGCGCTCCATTGGTGGTAATGCACAGTTCCTTGAGGCCATCGAGACGGGCTATACGTCGGCAAAGGTCAACAATACCCTGCCTGACCAGAGGCTCTCCGCCGGTCAGGCGTATCTTGCGTGTGCCCAGAGCGACAAAGCGTTCAGCAACACGTGCCAGCTCATCCATACTCAACACCTGTTCTCTGGGCAGGAAGCGCATATCGTCAGCCATGCAGTACACACAGCGGAAATTGCAGCGATCGGTGACAGAAAGCCGCAGGTAGTCGATCTGACGCTGAAAAGGGTCGACCAGTGCATGCCGGGTGATGCTCATTCAGTACCTCTTTTCCGTGTTGCCGGTCGTTTTTTGTGGAATATCACGTATCACACTGAATACAGTCTTTGGTTCGGGAATTGTTTGATTAATCCTGTAACAGGTCAAATCGAAAAAGCTGACTGAGTGATAAAGGCTATCTATCATGAATTGAAGTGATTTGTTTTCTGATCGTTTTATTCTTCCGTAACCCTTGTTGATAGACGCCATCAATGATGCCGTCATTACTATTGATTGGACGGCTGCTCATTACCGGTCGTAGGCTATTAATACAGGCGATCCGTGAATCGATGCGACGTAAAAAGATACAGGCCTAATTGCTATTTGTCCTTTTAACAAGGCATTTGAATATGGCTGATTCCTCTTTATGTCTGGCCTCAATAATTTCCCTTTCCATAGAAATAGAGCCAATACGTTAATTTGATCTCAATTAAAATTGAGCTGAAACGTAAATGGCCTAATCGCAGAGATATCAATATGAGTGAAAAAGGTCATATTCGTCCCTATGGTGGCCCGGCGGCAGGATGGGGCGCATTGAAAAGCGTTACCAAAAGCTGGTTAGGCAGTGAGAATGCCTTCAAGAACCTGAAGGCCATGCTCAAGACCAATCAGAGCAACGGCTTTGACTGCCCGGGCTGTGCCTGGGGAGAATCCAGTGAAAGTGCGCTGGTAAGGTTCTGTGAGAACGGCGCCAAAGCGGTGAACTGGGAGTCTACCGGGCGCTCCGTGGATCAGGCGTTTTTTGCCAGATACAGTGTCAGTGAACTGGCCCGGCAGACGGATTACTGGCTGGAGTATCAGGGGCGCCTGGCACAGCCGATGAAATATGACCGCACTACCGATCACTACGTCCCTGTCAGCTGGGATGAAGCTTTTACCCTGATCGCCGATCATCTGCATCGTCTGGAGTCACCTGATCAGGCCGAGTTTTACACCTCCGGTCGGGCCAGCAACGAGGCGGCCTTTCTTTATCAGCTATTTGTCCGTGCATACGGCACCAACAACTTCCCGGATTGCTCCAACATGTGCCATGAAGCCAGTGGTGTCAGCATGAAGGAAACCCTCGGGGTGGGTAAGGGCACGGTGGTATTTCACGATCTGGAACTGGCCGATGCCATCTTTGTCATCGGTCAGAACCCGGGGACCAATCACCCGCGCATGCTGGAGCCGCTGCGTGAGGCGGTCAAACGCGGTGCACAGGTGGTGTGTATCAATCCGCTGAAGGAACGGGGTCTTGAGCGCTTCCAGCATCCGCAGCATCCGCTGGAAATGCTCAGCAATGGCTCTGAGCCCACCAGCAGTGCCTACTTTCGGCCTGCGCTGGGCGGGGATATGGCGATGTTCCGCGGCATGGCCAAGTTCCTGCTGAAGTGGGAGCGCGAAGCGGAGGTGACAGGGGCTCCTGCCGTGTTTGACCATGCCTTCATCAACCAGCACACCTCGGGGCTGCAGCCGTATCTGGCTGAGGTGGATGCCACAACCTGGGAGCATATAGAGGCACAGTCAGGGCTGACGCTGGCGGATATCGAGCTGGCTGCACGCATCTACTGTCGGGCCGAGCGTGTCATCATGTGCTGGGCGATGGGGCTGACACAGCACCGTCACTCCGTACCGACGATTCAGGAGGTGATCAACCTGCAGCTGTTGCGCGGCAATGTGGGTAAACCCGGAGCAGGTCTGTCGCCTGTGCGTGGCCACAGTAATGTGCAGGGTGATCGCACCATGGGCATTGATGAGCAGCCGCCCGCATGGCTGCTGGATGCGATTGAGCAACGCTTTCGGTTCAGGGTGCCGCGTGCCCACGGACACAATGCCGTGCGGGCCATTCAGGCGATGGAAGAGGGGCGCGCCAGGGTATTTGTTGGTCTGGGTGGCAATTTTGCCCAGGCCACACCTGACACCCGACGTACCCACGATGCCCTGCGACAATGTGCCCTGACCGTCAATATTGCGACCAAACTCAATCGTTCACATCTGGTGACCGGGCATGATTCGCTGATTCTGCCCTGTCTCGGGCGCACTGAGATCGATATGCAGGTGGAGGGTGTTCAGGGCATTACCGTTGAAGACACGTTCAGCATGGTACATCTGTCCTTTGGTCAGCTGCCGCCCCATTCAGCCGAGCTGTGCTCCGAGCCTGCCATTATTGCCGGTATCGCCAAAGCCACACTGGGTAACCATCCGGTTGACTGGGACTGGCTGCTGGAAGACTACAACCGCATCCGTGACCTGATCGCTGATACCATTCCCGGATTTCAGGACTTCAATCTTCGCCTGCAGAAGCCCGGCGGCTTCTATCTGGGAAACACCGCCGCGCAGCGTCTCTGGAAAACGGCCAGCGGCAAGGCGCAGTTTACCGCCACGACACTGCCCAGACAGCTGGTCAACGAGCGGGTGACGGAGCGGGGTGATCAGCCGGATCTGATTCTGCAAACCATGCGCTCTCATGATCAGTACAACACCACCCTGTACGGACTGGATGACCGTTATCGAGGCGTGTTTGGGCTGCGTGATGTGGTGTTTGTTAATGAGCAGGATATTCGGCGGCTGGGCTTTGCACCGGGAGACAAGGTGGATCTGGTATCCCTGTGGGAAGACGGCAAGGAGCGGCGGGTAAGCGGGTTCCAGCTGGTAGCCTATGACATCCCTGAAGGGCAGGCGGCGGCCTACTATCCCGAAACCAATCCGCTGGTGCCGCTTGAGAGCTATGGTGACCGCACGTTCACGCCCACCTCGAAATTTGTCGCCATCAAGGTTGAAAAGGCTCAGCCCGGTAATCGGATTGCCACCGTCGCTGCAGGTTAGTGCCGCGCCATGCACCCCGGTACGGATCAGTGCCCATGGCGGTACCGGGGCAGGCTTGCTGGCGTTTACCTATGCATCCGGCTAATGGCTATGGCTGCCTGAACGCATAACCCTGACCGGGACCGATTTATACGACGGTGTGCCGCTGTCCTTGTCGATGTAATCCAGCGGTACCAGTCGATTGGCTTCCGGGTAGTAGGCTGCGACAGAGCCGGGCGCAATGTTGTACTCGATCACGGTAATTTTTTCGTAGCGCAGTTTCCGTCCGGGCGTCATGGTCTCGATGTCCACCAGATCACCATGTGCCAGTCCACGGGCAGTCAGGTCGTCCTGATGCATGAACAGCACATCCCGCCGGCCAAAGACACCGCGATAGCGATCATCCAGCGCATAAATGGTGGTGTTGTACTGATCATGGCTGCGGATGGTCACCAGCCTGAGCACGTCATCCCCGTCTACCACCGCATCTTCATGCAAACCCTCGAACACATAGAACTCCGCCTTGCCGGAGGGCGTTCGCCACTGTCGCTCGGCCGCGGGCAATGGCATACGGAAGCCGCCTGGCGTACGAATGCGTTCGTTGTAGCGCTCAAAACCCGGAATCGTCTGCTCTATAAGATCGCGGATACGGTCGTAATCAGCTACCAGTGCCAGCCAGGGAATGTGTGACTGGGGCAGGGTGGCAAAGGCTACACCGGCGACAATGGCGGGCTCTGAACGCAGATGCTCCGAGGCAGGGCTGAGCTTGCCGGCCGAGGCGTGCACCATGGACATGGAGTCCTCAACGGTGACTGCCTGAGGGCCGCTTTCCTGCACATCCAGCTCGGTGCGGCCCAGACATGGCAGCAGATAAGACTGTCTGGCGACCAGCAGGTGAGAGCGATTGAGTTTGGTGCCGATGTGGACGCTCAGCTCCAGTTGCCTCATGGCAGGAAAGCACTGGCCGGGGTCAGGCAGGGCAACGACAAAGTTGCCACCAAGGCACAGCAGGGCTTTGGCCGAGCCATCGATGATGGCCTGCATGGCGCGCACAGCATCATGGCCATGTTGGGCTGGTGGGGTAAAACCAAAGGTCTCTTCCAGCTGCTGCAGAAAGGCGGTGGAAGGCTGTTCGGTAATCCCGACGGCACGGTTGCCCTGCACATTGGAATGACCACGCAGCGGGCAGATACCGGCACCGGGTTTACCGATGTTGCCGCGCATCAGCAGCAGGTCACAGATCAGCCTGACGTTGGCAGTGCCCTCGTTGTGCTGAGTGATGCCCATGCCATAGGTAACGATGGTGGCCTTGGATCTGGCATACGCGGCCGCCACCTTTTCCAGATCACTGCGTGCCAGTCCGCTGACCTGCTCAATATCAGCCCATTCACAGGCCTGCAGATCCGCTTTCAGCGCGGCATATCCCTGGGTGTGGCTGGCAATGAAATCGTGATCAATGACCTGCCCATAGCGCTCCTCCAGTGCCAGCAGGCCTTTCATGATGCCTTTCAGGGCCGCTGCGTCGCCACCTGCTTTCACCTGAAAGTAGCAGGAGGCAATCGGGGTGGAGCCATAAGTGGCCATCTCGATCATATTCTGTGGATCGGCAAAGCGTTCGAGGGCACGTTCTTTCAGCGGGTTAAACACCATGATGGGCACTTTGCGCCGCGACGCTTCATGCAGGGTGCCCATCATTCGCGGATGGTTGGTGCCGGGGTTGTGCCCGATACAGATGATCATCTCGCACTGCTCGAAATCCGCCAGCGACACGGTCCCCTTGCCAATACCAATGCTGCGCGGCAGGCCCACACTGGTGGGCTCGTGGCACATGTTGGAGCAGTCGGGGAAGTTATTGGTGCCGTAGGCTCGGGCAAACAGCTGATAGAGATAGGCCGCCTCGTTGGAGGCCCGGCCAGAGGTATAAAATTCCACCGAGTCAGGTGCCAGACTGCGCAGGGTTTTGCCGATACCCGCAAAGGCATCCACCCAGCTGATGGGCTGATGGGTATCGGAGGCACGGTCATAGATCATCGGATGGGTTAATCGCCCGAGGTCTTCCAGCTCATAGTCGGAGCGATTCAGCAGGGTGGCGACAGGATGACGGGCGAAATAGTCCGGCGGGACACGTTTGGAGGTGGCTTCCCAGGTAACGGCTTTGGCGCCGTTCTCACAGAACTGGAAGGTGGATTTGTGCTCTTTATCCGGCCAGGCGCAACCCGGGCAGTCAAAGCCATCCGGCTGGTTGGTTGGTACGTAACAGGGTCAGCGGCGCCTTGAAGGTGTCCATCTGCTGTCTGACCGCATTGGCTGTGGCTTTCAGTGCGCCCCAGCCTCCGGCGGGAGCATCGTATTTCCTCGCGCCTGCGACTTTGCGTCGGCTGGCCATGGTAGCCTCCTCGGATAGTGGATTGTTATTGATGGGGTTACTCGTGACGTCCGTGGTTTAACGATTAGTCTTGGTACCACCCATACAGAAAACCAGACCGGAGGGCGAAGAATCTGTTAGCGGGAGAGGTTGCGTTCTGCGTCGCCATCGACGTATGGCCAGTGATCAGGGGCTCAAAGAGGGCTGCGGAGGGCGGGCACGCTGACGCAGCAGGCTCAGAAAGATATCCAGCTCGCGGCTGAGTGGTTCATCATCGCGCATCAGAATGCCAAAGGGTTCAAGGTGTGCGTCTACCGCAATAGGGAGCTCGCGGATCAGCCCCATCCGCAGATAGTCAACCAGTACCGACTCCGACAGGATCATCACCGCATCGGTAATCTGGATCAGTTGCAGCATGGCAAATACCGAGCTGCATTCGGTCACGTCTGTGGGCGTTGGCAGATCCAGTCGCCGCAGGTACTGCTCTATCGCATACCGGGCCGGGCTGCTGACAGGCTGCAGAATCCATGGCCAGTTGTTGACCACGTCGGCCATGTCCAGCTCGGGCTGTTGCAGCAAAGGATGAGCACTGTGGACGACGGCAATCAGTTTTTCATTACTGAGCGGTTCAAAGCTGAAGTGTGAACGGCTGCCGAGAAGGCTTCTTCTGCCGATGGCAACATCGATTTTTCCCAGCTCCAGTTGCTCAATCAGCTGATCACTGGTGTCGCCGCTGATGGTGATATGCAGCCGGGGCCTGAGCCGCTTGATCTCTGCAATGGTTTCAATCACCAGACTGGGAGCGGCTCCCATGATGGTGCCGATGGTAAGGTGGCCAAACCCGCCTTTCTGGAAGCGGACAATATCTTCTGAGCAGCGCTCAAGGCCATTCAGGGCTGTCTGCGCAAAGCGGATGATTTCAAGACCAATGGCGGTGGGGCGCATCCCGCGGTTGAAGCGTTCAAACAGTTCACAGTCAAAAGCGGCCTCGATTTCCTGCAGCATGCGTGTCGCCGCGGGCTGAGAGACGTTCAGTGCTTCGCTGGCGCGGTGCATGTTCAGGCTGTTTCCCAGCGTTACCAGCATGACGAGATGTTTATACCTCAGCCTGTTACAAAGCACATTTAACAGATGGCTGCTCAGCATATTCGCGTCTCCTGAAATACCTTTTTGTTATCGGTTTTAAGTAAATCCGGATTAGACGTGAATCACAACAAGTTCTTAAAGTGACACTGCCTTAACAACAAAAATAAATGGAAAGTGAAATGAAAAACCTACCTGACATTGTCGTTAAAAAAGTCGCCTGGCGACTCCTGCCATTCTTATTGCTCATGTATGTCATGGCCTTTCTCGACAGGGCCAATGTGGGCTTTGCCAAAGCCGCCTTTCAGGCTGATACCGGCCTTTCAAATGCCGCTTATGCCTTTGGTGCAGGCATATTCTTTATTGGATATGCGCTGCTGGAAGTACCCAGCAATCTGATTATGCAGCGCGTGGGGGCCAAACTTTGGATGTGCCGAATTATGGTGACCTGGGGTTTGGTATCTGCCGCGATGATGTTTGCGCAGGGTGAAACCTCATTTTATGTATTGCGTTTTTTCCTGGGAGTGGCAGAAGCCGGTTTCTTTCCGGGCGTGATTCTTTATCTGACTTACTGGTTCCCCTCGAATAACCGCGCCAAGGCGATGGGATTCTTTTATTTCGGTGCGCCAATTGCCTTTATTTTTGGTGGCCCGTTATCAGGTTTCCTGTTGGAACTACATGGCATCGCTGACCTGAAAGGCTGGCAATGGCTGTTTCTGATTGAAGGTTTGCTGGCTTCGCTGGTGGGTATCTGGGCCTATTTCTACCTCGATAATCGCCCGGCCGATGCCAAATGGTTGTCAAATGATGAGCGAGCGTGGCTGCAAAAAGTTCTCGACGATGAAAACAAGGACAAACTGGGCCATCACTCCGGCAGTTTGCGTGTCGCGCTGGCCAATCCCAGAACACTGCACCTGGCCATCATTTATATGCTGATCCAATGCAGCGTTTACGGCGTGGTGTTCTACCTGCCAACCCAGGTAGCCAATCTGGTAGGCCGTGAAGTAGGCCTGGTGGTGGGGTTGTTTACTGCCATTCCGTGGATATGTGCGCTGGTCGCGGCCTATTTCATTCCTTCTCTTTCTGATCGCCTGGGTGAGCGCCGCAAGACTGCTGCCATGACCATTCTGATGTCAGGTGCAGGCATTGCGCTGTCTGTCGCGCTTTCTAACCCGACGCTGGCCTTTATCGCCCTGTGTTTTGCCGCAGCAGGATTTATCGCTGTGCAGCCGGTGTTCTGGACATTCCCATCAGCTTATCTAACCGGGACTGCCGCAGCAGGTGGTATTGCACTGATCAATACCTTCGGTGCCATCGGCGGATTCATCGCGCCGAATATCAAACGCTGGGCCGAGGCTACTTATCAGTCACCTTCAGCAGGTTTATACATCCTCGCTGCATTGACCGTCGTAGCTGCTGTTTTACTTCTGACTGTTCGCCAGAGAAACCAGCCTTTTCTTAATCAACCATCGACGCACCTGTCATAACGTTTAAAGAGATTGTCACTATGAATATGCCTGTTATTAAAAGCGTCAAAGCCTATGTGGTCAGAGGTGGTGGTGCCGATTATCACGATCAGGGAAATGATCACTGGATTGACGACCATATATCGACCCCGATGAGTAAATATCCGCAATTCAAACAAAGCAGGAAAAGTTTCGGCATTAACGTGCTGGGGACACTGGTAGTCGAAATAGAGGCGAGTAATGGTGACGTGGGCATTGGCGTTACTACAGCAGGCGAAATCGGTGCCTATATCGTCGAAAAGCATCTGGCCCGATTTCTGGAGGGCGCACGGGTCACCGATATCGAACGGATCTGGGACCAGATGTACAACGCCACGCTGTATTACGGCCGCAAGGGCGTAGTGCTGAATACCATATCGGGTGTTGATCTGGCGTTATGGGATCTGCTGGGGCAAGTGCGTAAAGAGCCGGTGCATCAGCTGCTTGGCGGTGCCGTGCGCGAGCAGATGCCTTTCTATGCCACCGGGGCGCGCCCTGATCTGGCCAGGGAGATGGGCTTCATTGGTGGCAAGATGCCCCTGCAGTACGGCCCGTCGGATGGCGAAGAGGGCATGCGCAAGAATCTGGAAAAGATTCGGACCATGCGTGAGCGGGTGGGTGATGATTTCTGGCTGATGCTGGACTGCTGGATGAGTCTGGACGTCAACTACGCGACCCGGCTGGCGCAACAGGCCTGGCAGTACGGGCTGAAGTGGATCGAAGAAGCACTGCCGCCTGATGATTACTGGGGCTATGCCGAGTTACGCAAGCAAGTACCGCAAGGCATGCTGGTGACGACAGGAGAGCATGAGGCGACGCGCTGGGGCTTCCGGATGCTGATGGAGATGCAGTGCTGCGACATCATTCAGCCTGATGTGGGGTGGTGCGGTGGCCTCACCGAGCTGATCAAGATTTCTGCGCTGGCCGATGCCCATAACAAGCTGGTGGTGCCGCACGGTTCGTCCGTCTACAGCTACCACTTCGTCTTTACCCGCCATAACAGTCCCTTTGCTGAGTTTCTGATGATGGATGCGGCAGCCGAGAAGGTGGTGCCCATGTTCACGCCGCTGTTGCTGGATGAGCCGGTACCCGTCAATGGCCGCCTGTCCATCAGCGTATTGGATAAGCCCGGATTTGGCGTGCGTCTGAATCCTGAGTGCCAGCTGCATCGCCCATTTGAACGTTGATCGCGAACTGCCTTAGGGAGATGACTGACATGCTTAATCCAACCAACACATTCAAAGCCGCTTTGTACAGCCAAAGCCCGGAAGCCCTGTACGGCATCTGGGCGGGATTCGCCGGCAGTTACGGTACAGAAATCGTGGCTACGGTGGGCTATGACTGGATGCTGATTGACGGCGAACATGCCCCGAATACCGTGCCCTCCATTCTGAACCAGCTGCAGGCCGTCGCCCCCTATGACTGTCAGCCTGTCGTCAGAGCCGTCAATAGTGATACGGCGCTGATCAAGCAGCTGCTAGATGTAGGGGCGCAGACTCTGATGATTCCAATGGTTGAAAGTGCCGAACAGGCCAGACAGCTGGTGCAGGCGATGCGCTATCCACCCTATGGTATTCGCGGTGTAGGAGGTGGTCTGACACGCGCAACACGCTGGGACGGAGTGGAAAATTATCTGCAGACTGCGCATCAGTCGCTGTGTCTGATCGTGCAGATTGAATCCTGCAAAGGTGTTGAGAATGCCGCTGAAATTGCTGCTGTGGAAGGCGTGGATGCGGTTTTCGTTGGCCCTGCAGACCTGTCTGTCAGCATGGGGTATCCCGGCAATCCGAATCATCCTGATGTGCAGAACAGTATTCGTCGCACCCTTGAAGCGACACATAACGCAGGCAAGGCCTCGGGCATTCTTGCGCCGCGCAGGGAAGACGCCTTGCGCTACCGGGACTGGGGTTGCCGGTTTATTGCCGTGGCTATTGATATCAGTCTGCTCCGGCAGGCGGCTGTCAGCACGCTGGCTGGCTATCGCTCAGACACGGTAGAGGCGCTGGGTACGCCCTCAGGTGTCACGACGTACTGAGCTTTGTATTGCGTGAGTTACCCGCCCCTGACCTGGTGTGGTCAGGGGACATAACAATAAAGCGAAAGAGGGGTGTCCCCTCTGTGGAGTGACCCATCATGAGTCAAGCTGTTCCTGTTTATCAGAACTATATCAACGGCCAGTTTACGGCTGCTTCAGCGCTTCTCGACGTTTTCAACCCGGCTACGGGGGCACTGATCTCCAGAGTCCCTGCCTCAAGTCAGGCAGAGGTCGAGCAGGCATTGTCAGCAGCCCGATCTGCCCAGCAAGACTGGGCGCGATTACCAGCCATCAGCCGGGCTGCTTATCTGCGCAGGCTCGCTACACTCATTCGTGCTCATGTGCCCCGTCTGGCGCGCGTTATTTCGGCAGAGCAGGGGAAAACCCTTGGTCTGGCTGAGGTCGAGGTGAACTTTACCGCAGACTATCTCGACTACATGGCGGAATGGGCACGGCGTATCGAGGGTGAAATACTGACCAGCGACAGACCCAACGAGACCATCATGCTGTTTCGTAAACCGCTGGGTGTGGTCGCCGGCATTTTACCCTGGAATTTCCCGTTCTTTCTTATCGCGCGCAAGATGGCGCCGGCCCTGCTGACAGGGAACACCATTGTCATCAAGCCCAGCGAAGAAACGCCTAACAACTGCTTTGAGTTCACTCAGCTGGTGGCAGAGATCGGATTGCCAGACGGCGTATTCAATGTCGTTAGTGGGGGTGGAAGCGTTGGCCAGTGGCTAAGTCAGCATAAGGGCGTGGATATGATCAGTTTCACCGGCAGTGTCAGTACTGGTGAGCGCATCATGGCGGCGGCCGCTCCCCATATCACCAAGCTGAATCTTGAACTGGGAGGCAAGGCTCCTGCCATTGTGCTGGCCGATGCCAATCTGGAACTGGCAGTCAGGGCGATTCGTGACTCTCGCATTATCAACACCGGACAGGTGTGCAACTGTGCGGAGCGCGTCTATGTCGAGCGTAACGTGGCTGATGAGTTCATCGCCCGGATCACTCATGCCATGTCGATGACACGTTATGGCGATCCCCTAGCTGACGCTTCTGTCGACATGGGGCCGCTGATTAATCAGGCGGGCCTGAACAAGGTGGCGGAAAAAGTGAAAACGGCAATGGCACAAGGGGCCACGCTGCAGACGGGCGGGAAGGTAGCTGACAGAGCCAGTGGCTTCCACTATGAACCCACCGTGCTGGTCGATTGCCGCAGTGACATGGAGATCATGCGACAGGAGATATTTGGACCGGTATTGCCGATCCAAATCGTGGACAGTCTGGAGGAGGCCGTCGTGCTCGCCAATGACTGCGAATACGGACTGACATCATCCATTTATACTCAGGACATCAGCAAAGCCATGTACGCCTGCCGTGAGCTTTCGTTTGGTGAAACCTATATCAACCGGGAGAATTTTGAAGCGATGCAGGGGTTCCATGCAGGTGTGCGTAAATCCGGTATTGGTGGCGCTGACGGTAAACATGGGCTGTATGAATACACCCACACTCACGCCGTCTACCTGCAGGGATAGACAGGCGCTGAACAGGACTGCGCAGGAAACCGTCGGGATTGCTGACAGATTCATGTGTAGAACCACTTCCGTGGCTTGCGAACAGGTTCCAGATACCCGCGAGCCATATCAGACCCGGCCATCTTGCCGGGTTTTTACTTCTGACTGATCCAGACTGGCGCGCAGGCTGTGTCTGGGGACGCGGTGCCTGTTGCGTCCGCCCCCGTCGGATGCCATCAGGCAGGCTGTAACCCCAGCCTTTCGCCCCGCACTGACCGATTCATCGGCATCCTCAACTCAGAGTTAATAAGTATTCAACCCGGAGCCATCTTAAAGTTGCGAATAGACCTGCTCATAATCCCGGTCATCGCTGTCGCATTCACGACATCATTCACCCCATGGGGATTAACGTTATGGCCAAAGCAGCACCTGCGTACTTCCTGTTTGATGTGCGGATTCATGATCCGTCCCAACTCGGGCCTTATCTGGACGGGGTGGAGGCCACCTATAAAGCCTATGGTGGCAAGCTGCTTACACTTCACGGTCAGCAACAGGTGGTAGAGGGGCAGGGGCCGATGGGCGCGGTTGTCATACTGGCGTTTGAAAGCCTGGACATGGCGCAGGCCTGGCATGCTTCTGAAGCCTATCAGCAGCTCATCCCTTACCGTCACGCCGCAGCAGATACCAACGCCTGGCTGATCGAGGGTCTGGCCGGTTAAGTACGCTGATCATCGTTTTGCACCGTCACCCCTATTCAACAAGCACTATTGCAGGTTCCATCATGAAAACACTGGTTATCGTCTCTCATCCCTATCCTGAACAGTCCAAAGCGATCAAAACCCTTGAAGCCACTGTGAAGGAGCTGCCGCAGGTAACGGTGCGCAATCTGGAAAGCCTTTATGGCAGCAATACCTCAGGATTTGACGTCGCTGCTGAACAGGCCGCGTATGAAGGGGTTGATCGTGTGGTGTATATGTTTCCGGTGCACTGGTTCAACCTGACGCCGATGTTGAAGGCCTACCTGAATGAGGTCTGGACCTACGGCTGGGCGTTCGGACCGAATGGCAAGGCGCTGCAGGGTAAGGAAATGCTGGTGGTGACCACAACGGGTGCCAGTGAATTTACGTATTCAGCCGCCGGTCTGGTGCAAAGTACGATTGAAGAGGTGCTGACGCCGATGAAAGCCTCTGCGCTCTATGTCGGCATGCAGTATGGCAGTCCGCTGGCCATGTATGAGGCGATGAATGCCTCTGATGAGCAGGTCAGCCAGTTTAGACAGCGGCTGTCCGAGCATTTGAGCAATGCCATTGCCGCCTGACCACCGAACCAGTGCAGCAGCCAGTATTCAGCAGAGCAGAAATAATGATGCCAGAAGGCGTCTGGCTCAGACGTTGATCAATGCGCTGCTGCACATTAGGGTGTGCTTAGTCTGTCTACGGCATAGAAGCAACATCATGGATTCTTCTCAGCGTGTGCGCGCCATCCTGTCTTTTGTCCATGCTGCCGATGCCGGTAGTTTTGCCGCGGCAGCACGGATGCTGGCGATCAGTTCGGCCGCGGTCAGCAAGAATGTGGCCAGTCTGGAAAAGGCGCTCGGGGTGCGGTTAATGAACCGTACCACGCGGACGCTGCAGCTGACCGATGAAGGCGCGCTGTTTCTGCAACAGGCGCGCATTGCCCTGCAGGCACTGGATACCGCAGTCGATACAGTCGTAAACCAGCGTGCGGGGCCGAGCGGGCGTATTCGTATATCCACCAGCACAGCCTTTGGCCACGGTTATTTAATGCCGCAATTGCCGGGATTACTGGCACGGTATCCTGAGCTGTCCATTGAGGTGGATTTTGACGACCGCATCGTCGATCTGGTGCGAGAGGGTTACGATCTGGTGATCCGCGGCGGCAGTATTGCCGACTCGGCGCTGATATCAAGGCCCATCTACAGGATGATCCCGGTACTGGTGGCAGCACCTGTCTACCTTGAACGATACGGTATTCCTTTATCTCCTGATGCGTTGAACGAACACCGGCTGATTGCCCGGCGATTTCTGGGTGGGCGTGTTGCCAACTGGAGTTTCAGGCAGCGGGACGGTGGGATCAGCAGCGTTGACCCTTCCGCTAATGCCGTCCTGACGCTGACGACGCCGGAGTCGGTGATTCAGGCGGCCTGCAGCGGGCTTGGTATTGCTCGCATTGGTGTGCATCTTGTTTATCCCTGCTTGCTCTCGGGTGAACTGCAGCTGGTGCTGCAGGATTATCTCCATCCGGAGAACTACGAGATGGTCATTCAATATCCTCACCGTGCGCTGCTGCCTTCGCGTGTCAGGGTGGCGGTGGACTATCTGCTGGAGGCTTTCGCCCGCTGCAGTGAGCTGCATGTGCCGCTGGATTCGCTGGGCCGATTTGTAGCTGAAGCTGACCGTAGCCCGGATAGGTGAGCTAGAATCCGTAGTTTTCAGCTTTCATGAAACAACAAAGCCCGGCATTTCTGCCGGGCTTTGCATTTACTGGGGTGGTCCTTCTGTAGCGATCATGTTGCTGTAGAAGGATTGCCCGCGTTATCAGCGATAGCTGTCAACGCTTGGGCATGAGCACACCAGATTACGGTCACCGTAGACGTTGTCGATACGGTTCACGGTTGGCCAGTATTTGCTGGTGGGCGATACCCCTTTGGGGAAGATCGCTTCCGCCTGAGAGTATGCACGTTCCCAGCCATCGGTCAGGTCACCCAGAGTATGAGGGGCATGTACCAACGGGTTGCTTTCCGCAGACCAGACACCTTCCTGTACCTTGGCAATCTCTTCACGGATAGCAATCATCGCATCACAGAAGCGATCCAGCTCGGCCTTCGATTCAGACTCGGTAGGCTCGATCATCAATGTGCCTGCCACAGGGAAGGACATGGTGGGAGCGTGGAAGCCGTAGTCCATCAGACGCTTGGCGATGTCTTCTTCGCTGATACCGGAAGCCGCCTTGATCGGACGAATGTCGATGATGCATTCGTGCGCCACGTTGCCATTTTTGCCGCGGAACAGCACTGGGTAGTGCGGTGCCAGACGGCTCATGACGTAGTTGGCGTTGAGAATGGCCAGCTGGGTTGCCTGACGCAGGCCCGCAGCCCCCATCAGCTTGATGTATACCCAGGAGATAGGCAGGATCAGGGCGCTACCAAAGGGTGCAGCTGACACCGCGGTGTTACCTTCCACTTCCAGACCGTCAATGTTGTTGACCACATGGTTGGGCAGGAAGGGCGCCAGATGGCTCTTCACACCGATTGGGCCCATGCCGGGGCCGCCACCGCCGTGAGGAATACAGAAGGTCTTGTGCAGGTTGAGGTGAGAAACGTCCGAGCCGAACTTGCCGGGCTGAGACAGGCCAACCTGCGCATTCATATTGGCGCCGTCCATGTACACCTGACCACCGTGCTGGTGGATGATGTCACAGATTTCCACCACTTCTTCCTCGAATACACCGTGAGTAGAAGGATAGGTGATCATGATGCAGGCCAGATCAGCAGAGTGCGCTTCTGCCTTGGCACGCAGATCAGCGATGTCGACGTTACCCTGTTCGTCGCATTCGACGATGACCACTTTCATGTTGGCCATGGCCGCAGAAGCAGGGTTGGTGCCGTGTGCTGAGCTGGGGATCAGGCAGATATCACGGTGATCCTGACCAATGCTGGCATAGTAGCGACGAATGGCGACCAGACCGGCGTATTCGCCCTGAGCACCTGAGTTAGGCTGCATGGATACCGCGTCGTAGCCGGTGATTTCTACCAGTGCGTCTTCCAGCTCTTTGATCATGGCATGGTAGCCACGGGTCTGAGCTTTCGGTGCGAAGGGGTGGATATTGGCGAATTCGTTCCAGGTTACCGGCATCATTTCGCTGGTGGAATTCAGCTTCATGGTGCACGAGCCCAGCGGGATCATGGCGTGAGCCAGTGACAGGTCCTTGTTTTCCAGACGCTTCAGGTAACGCAGCATTTCGGTTTCGGAATGGTAGCGATTGAAGGTCTCGTGGGTCAGGAAGGCACTGCTGCGCTGATAGGCGGCAGGAATGCCGGTATAGCTGTCAGCCACAATGCTGGCATCCAGATCGCTGACGTTCAGGCCATGGCCTGTGCCCAGCAGAACGTCAAACAGTTCCGCAACATCCGCAGCGGTCTTGCGCTCATCCAGGCTGATACCCAGCTTGTCACTATCCAGTTTGCGCAGGTTGATGCCTGCATCCAGTGCTGCCTGGTACAGTGCGCCTTGCTTCTCACCGGCAACCACAGTGATGGTGTCGAACCAGGAGTCATGCAGCAGAGCCATGCCTTTCTGCTGCAGGCCGCGCGCCAGAATGGAGGTCAGGCGATGGATACGGCCAGCGATTTTCTTCAGCCCTTCAGGGCCGTGGAAAGTGGCGTAAAAGCCAGCCATGTTGGCCAGCAGCGCCTGTGCGGTACAGATGTTGGAGGTCGCTTTCTCGCGGCGGATATGCTGCTCGCGGGTCTGCATGGCCATACGCAGGGCCATCTTGCCACGGGCATCAATGGAAACACCGATGATGCGGCCGGGCATGGTGCGCTTGTAGGCATCTTTGGTCGCGAAGAACGCGGCATGTGGACCACCAAAGCCCATAGGGACGCCGAAACGCTGGGCAGAGCCGACAACAACGTCTGCGCCCAGTTCGCCTGGGGACTTCAGCATCACCAGGCTCATCAGGTCTGCGGCTACGCAAACCAATGCTTTCTGACCGTGAGCCTGTTTGATCAGGGATTCCAGATCATGGACTTCTCCGGTGCTGCCGGGGTATTGCAGCAGCACGCCAAAGACTTCCTGACTGGCCAGTTCGGTGTAGGGATTGCCTACGACCAGCTCGAAACCAAAGTACTTGGCGCGGGTAGTCAGTACATCAATGGTTTGTGGGTGCACGTCGGACGCTACGAAGAACTTGTCGGTCTTCAGGCGGTTGGAGCGTTTGCACAGTGCCATGGCTTCGGCTGCTGCAGTGGCTTCGTCCAGCAGAGAGGCGTTGGCCAGTTCCATACCGGTCAGGTCGATGACCATTTGCTGGAAGTTCAGCAGACCTTCCAGACGGCCCTGGGAAATTTCGGGCTGATAAGGAGTGTAGGCAGTGTACCAGCCCGGATTTTCCAGCACGTTACGCAGAATGACAGGGGGCACGATGGTGTCGTAGTAGCCCATACCGATGTAGGACTTGTTGACGATGTTCTGGTCGGCGAGGCTGCGCAGATAACCCAGCACTTCCTCTTCCGTTTTGCTGTCACCCAGATTGAGCAGAGTCTGCAGACGGATGCTGGCAGGCACGGTGTTGTTGATCAGGGCTTCCAGGGAAGGCTGGTCGAGGCTGGCCAGCATGGCATTGACGTCAGTGGCAGAGGGGCCAATGTGACGTTGAATAAAATCGTCGTGCTGCTCTAACTGCTGCAGACTCTGGTTGCTTAGGGTGCTCATCGTAGTACCTGTTTCTCGCAATGTGGCCGGAAGTGCTTCCCTGTATCAGAGGGACAGCCCGGACAACCGTAAAAAGGTCAATTTGCTGGGTCGGTAGCCCGGCCCGAAGCCCAATGGTTTTCGGTAACGCCTGATCGGAGGTTCCGCTGAGGTTTTACCGAGTATCCCGAAGATGAGCTGGCACGCTCTCTTCAGGGTGTTTTGCCTTCCCTGGCATGTTGAATAGTGAGCTTTCTATCAGAACGTATTCACGATCGGTTGCGCATCGGCCACATGGCTTTGAAGAACCGCGCTGGTGGCCTTTGCTCACGTGATCGCAGCTGCGTTCTTAGTGAGCTTCGTCTTCGACAACCTGAGTATAGTTGTCAGCACTGAGCAGCTGAGACAATTCATCAGCATTGCTCAGGCGCATTTTCAGGATCCAGCCTTCGGCATAAGGCTCGTTGTTGGTCAGTTCAGGGCTGTCGTTCAGCGAATCGTTGACCTCAACCACTTCACCAGAGACGGGAGCGTACAGATCAGACGCCGCCTTTACAGACTCGATAACACCAAACTCTTCACCGGCAGCCAGCTCGCGACCTACTTCTGGCAGCTCAACGAAGACAACATCACCAAGCAGTTCCTGAGCATGATCAGTAACGCCGATGGTGACGGTGCCGTCGCCGTTGTCCTGAATCCACTCGTGGGTATCGGTGTAAAGCAGGTTGGCTGGAATCTGACTCATTTTCTTTTCCTATGGGTTAAATACGGGCCATTTCTGACCGCTTGTATTGAAAAAGTTGATTAAAGGAAAAATTTTTCCGCTATTATCCGGTTTTTCCCGCTAATTAGTAGTCGTATATAGGAAAGCGTTTGCACAGGGATTGGACTTCCCTGCGCACTCGTCGCTCAGTAGCATCGTCACCTTCAGGGTTCTGATGCAACGCATCCAGTACGTCATTGATCCAGTGACCGATCTGACGAAACTCGTCGCTACCAAATCCACGTGTGGTGCCCGCCGGTGTGCCCAGACGAATGCCTGAGGTCACCGTAGGCTTCTGTGGATCGAAAGGAATTCCATTTTTGTTGCAGGTGATACCTGCACGCTCAAGTGCCTGTTCTGCCGCGGTACCGGTCAGTCCTTTGCTGCGCAGGTCAACCAGCAGCAGGTGATTGTCACTTCCCCCTGATACCAGCTGGCAGCCGCGTTCCAGCATGACATCGGCCAGTGCCTGAGTATTGGCAATCACCTGTTCGATATAGCCGGTAAAGCTCGGGCGCAGTGCTTCGCCGAAGGCGACGGCCTTCGCTGCAATAACATGCATCAGAGGGCCACCCTGCAAGCCGGGGAAAATGGCGGAGTTGATCTTTTTTGCCAGCGTTTCGTCGTTGGTGAGGATCAGTCCACCGCGTGGACCACGCAGGGTTTTGTGCGTGGTACTGGTGACAACATGGGCGTGAGGGAATGGGCTGGGATGATGGCCAGTGGCGACCAGACCGGCGATATGGGCCATATCGACCATTAGCAGGGCACCTACTTTGTCGGCGATGGCCCTGAAACGAGGAAAGTCGAGTACCCGGGGATAGGCTGAGGCTCCGGCAATAATCAGGCGGGGTTTGTGTTCCAGCGCCAGCGCTTCAACCTGATCAAAGTCGATAAGATGGTCGTCTTCTCTCACGCCATACTGCACGGCATTGAACCACTTGCCTGAGAGGGCGGGGCGCGCGCCGTGAGTCAGATGGCCACCCGCATCCAGTGCCATGCCAAGAATGGTATCGCCGGGTTGCAGTAGTGCCAGCATGACAGCGCCATTGGCCTGTGCGCCTGAGTGGGGCTGAACGTTAGCGAACTGGCAGCCGAACAGTTTCTTCACCCGCTCAATAGCCAAACCTTCAGCAATATCGACGTATTCACAGCCACCGTAGTAACGCTTGCTCGGATAGCCTTCGGCATATTTATTGGTCAGCAGGCTGCCCTGGGCATCAAGCACGGCTTGTGATACCAGATTTTCAGAGGCGATCAGTTCAATCTGATCCTGCTGGCGGTGACCTTCACCAGACAGTGCCTGGTGCAGGATCGGATCACTTTCCGCCAGTGACTGGGTAAAAAACGCAGCGATATTGTCTGACATGAAATGGCCTCTAAAGCAGATACAGGTTGCAGAGGATATGCTCTTGAGCAGCGGTCCCCAGATGCGTGAGATCAGCAGTTGACGACATTGACGGCCAGGCCGCCGGTGGAGGTTTCTTTGTATTTTGCCTGCATATCCATGCCCGTCTGACGCATGGTTTCGATCACGCTGTCGAGAGAAACGTGATGCTCACCTGACCCACGCAACGCCAGTCGAGCCGCATTGATCGCCTTGACAGCACCCATGGTGTTGCGTTCGATACAGGGGACCTGCACCAGACCGCCGATGGGGTCGCAGGTCAGGCCAAGGTTATGCTCCATACCGATTTCAGCGGCATTCTCGATCTGTTCATTAGTCCCGCCGAGCACGGCGCAAAGTGCACCTGCAGCCATGGAACAGGCGACACCGATTTCACCCTGACAGCCCACTTCAGCTGCAGAAATGGATGCATTGCGTTTGTACAGCATGCCAATTGCCGCGGCGACCGTGAGGAAGTTGATGATGCCTTCTTCATTGGAGTTGGGGATAAAGCGGTCGTAATAGGCCAGTACCGCTGGAATGACGCCCGCAGCACCATTGGTTGGCGCCGTCACTACACGCCCACCTGCTGCATTCTCTTCATTGACGGCCATGGCGTAGAGGTTGATCCAGTCCATGACGGTCAACTGATCCTTGAAGCCCGCTTCCGGGCGTTCGGTCAGCTCTTTGTAGAGCTTGGCGGCGCGCCGTTTGATTTTCAGTCCGCCCGGCAGCTCACCGGTTTCCTTGCAGCCCCGACGGATGCAGTTATCCATGACCTGCCAGATATTCAGCACACCCTGACGAAACTCTTCCTCACTGCGCCAGGTCTTTTCGTTTTCACGTACCAGCTGCGCCAGTGTCATCTTGTGCTCTTTGCACAGGGCCAGAAGTTCCTGTGCGTTACGGAACGGGTAGGGCACGTCATCGTCCCGGCGGGTGCGGTCTTCACTGCTTTGCTCTGTTTCTGGTTCAGACAACACAAATCCGCCACCTACTGAATAGTAGGTTTGCTGGTGCAGGATGATGCCTGCGCTGTCGAAGGCTCTCAGCTCCATGCCGTTAGGATGCTTGGCGAGAAAGTGGGTGAAATGAAACACCAGATTATCTGTCTCGTTAAAAGGAATCGGGCGCTCTCCGCCCAGCATCAGCGCACCCGAACTGCGCAGCAGTTCAATCCGGTGGTTGACCTGATCGGGGTCTGTCAGGTCGGGGCGTTCCCCCATCAAACCCAGTAAGGTGGCTACATCCGTTGCATGGCCTTTACCTGTGAGGGCCAGAGAACCATAGAGATGAGCATCGACACGAGCGGTGCTGGTAAAAACATCGCGGTCTTTCAGTTCCTGAATAAAGCGAAAGCTTGCCCACATGGGCCCCACGGTATGGGAGCTGGAGGGGCCAATGCCGATTTTGAACAGATCAAACACGCTAAGTGACATACGCTCTGTGCCTGTGCTACGGGTGGCTCTGCTACTGATTCCTGCAGCGCGAGCCAGATTTTTATGGTTGTGCCTCACTTTCCATGCGGTACCACCTGCATAGTTGCTGCCTCTCAGGAGAGAAGGATGGCTGCATCTCTTTACTTGGGGTGGTTGTGAGGCTTATTGCAGTGCTGGTAATGACAATCGGTACGGCAGGTCTGATGTCTAAGGAAGTTTCCTATTGGAAACTTATAGGATCTGCAGTAGTTCAATTATCAGTACTAATCTGCTCAGTGTGCTCTGATGAGATGGCAGTATAGGGGAGTGCTCAACGCTGCTGCAGAGGGATGGATTAATAGAAGCATTAGTATAATTAATGATTTGGCCGCCTGAGCTCATATTAGAATGCCTCTCCATTGCTGAATTTTGATCACTTTTAGTTGATTGAGTTTCCAATAGTGAACGTGATGCTGTTGAGTTCTCCCTCAACTAGACTTAGGCTTGCGTGCATTCTGCAAAGTGCTGCTGGCAGCGAATGCGTAGCACAACCAATGCTGATGAAAGATCGTTAATGGGCACGGATCTCAAAATTGAGGCAAGTGCATAGAAGATTGGAACCAGGTCCTGTCTGGTGCTGCTCTGGAGTACGTCATGTCTGAACAAAACCTGCTGAAAACACCTCTTTTTGCACTGCATGTCGAGTTAGGTGCCAAGATGGTTCCCTTTGCCGGGTACGAGATGCCTGTTCAGTATCCAATGGGTGTCAAAAAGGAGCACGAGCATACTCGCGAAGCAGCAGGTTTGTTCGATGTGTCTCACATGGGGCAGTTGAAGCTGCATGGCCCGCAAGCGGCTGCGTTGCTTGAGCAGCTGGTGCCTGTAGATATTCAGGACTTGCCTCTGGGCAAGCAACGTTATGCACTGTTTACCAATGATCAGGGTGGCATCTTGGACGATCTGATGGTTGCCAATTTCGGTGATCATCTGTTCGTTGTAGTAAATGCTGCCTGTAAAGATCAGGATATTGCTCATCTTCGTAGTCATATTGGCGAGCAGGCGACCATTGAGGTGCTTGATGATCGTGCTTTGCTGGCAATACAAGGGCCGAAAGCCGCCGAGGTAATGGCTCGCATCAATCCTGAACTGGCCAAAATGGTGTTCATGGATGCTGGCGTCTATGAATTACTGGGTATTGAGTGCATGGTTAGCCGTTCTGGCTATACCGGTGAAGATGGCTACGAAATATCCGTGCCTGCGGCTGATGCCGAGCGTTTCTCTCGCGAGCTGCTCAAGCATGAAGAGGTGGCTTTTATCGGTCTGGGCGCACGCGACTCCCTGCGTCTGGAGTCAGGTTTGTGCCTGTACGGCCACGATATTGACACCACCACCTCGCCTGTCGAGGCTAGCTTGCTGTGGGCCATCTCCAAGTCACGTCGTCAGGACGGTGAGCGTGCAGGTGGATTCCCCGGAGCTGCAACCGTTCTTGAGCAGATTCGCACCAAAGAAGTGTCACGCAAGCGCGTTGGACTGAAAGGTGAAGGTCGCGCCCCTGTACGGGAAAGTACTGAGCTGGTAGATGCGGACGGTAAAGTCATTGGGCAGGTGACGTCGGGTACCTTTGGTCCTACTGCTCAGGCTCCGGTAGCCATGGGCTACGTCGCTATCGAGCACGCCACTACTGGTAGTGAAGTCTTCGCTATGGTGCGTGGCAAGCCTCTGAAGATGACCGTTGCCGCGATGCCTTTTGTGCCACAGCGTTACTACCGTGGCTAATCAGGATCAGATGGCTTAATGAGATGATTGTGATCTGAGAATGTAACGTGTTCTGAAACAAGGTAACGCTGCCAGCCATCGCAGCGTTACCAGCTTGTGTCTTCCCTTCCCTGAATTGATCCGTAACGAATGCCCTATCCGGTTGGGTATTCACTGGGTGCCTGGAGCCTTGTTATTCCTCGCATGAACGCGCTGGCTAATTAGGCAGCGCGGCAAGGCTCTCTTTTTTATCCAGATCTTTGTTCAGTTTGCTGCTTTCTTTTAATGCCGTTGCTTTGGCGACCTGCTCTTTTTTCTTTACTGGAGCAGAGTGTGCCAGTTGCTGGCGTAGTGCATTTGCCAGGCTGAAGCGTAAGCCGGGTGCGCCTGAGTGATCCATCATCAGGGCAAAACGGACCCATTGATCATTGACCTTCACGTAGCCTGCCAGAGCGCTGACATCGGACAGTGTTCCTGTTTTGGCCTGCAGTTCCGGACTGAATTCTTTTAATAAGCTTTGGTAAGGGCGGAACGTTTCCAGCAACTCGCCCAGTTGTGCCGCGCTGATATGGTTTTTCCTCGACAGGCCTGACCCCTCTTCAATATGAAATTGTTGCCACTTGAAGTGCTCATCGACGAAGTTGGTCATCGCCAGCTGAGATTTCTCTAAGGTGGATGGGCGGCCTTGCTGCATCGCGCCGAGTGTCAGGAACAGCTGGTTGGCAATGATGTTGTTGGAGTAGTACAGCATGTCCTGCAGTACGTCTCGCAATGTCTTGGGGTTTTCAAAGTTGCCAATCGGGTGCGCATTGGCGGGTGTCTTGGCGATCTTGATAAGGTTGCGCACTGTAATCCCCTTTTTCTCCAGCTGTGCACGCAGCTGTTCAGCAAAATAGGTCTGGAAGTCGACCGGATTGTTGCCGAGGTTGATGCGCTCCTGATTACCCTGCAGTTTGGCCGCATAGAACAGTGCCGTCGGTGTCAGTGGAGTTTGTGGCTCGGCAGAGAGAATTTTGCCGTTGACCCGTTTGATAAAGATGGTGTTGTAATTGAGGATCAGCGCCGCAGGCATGGCATCGTATGGGTTGGCGGTTTCTGATATGCCGTCAGGAATCTGATTGCTGGCGTAGTAGCTGCTGTCTACGCCAATGCCGGAAATTTGAGCAATGTTTCGACTCTTGACGTAGTCAGCCATTGCCTCCAGCGTCTCAGAAGTAATGCTGGGATCGCCCTGGCCTTCTACCCAGAGCATGCCGTTTTTATCAATCCACAGTGGTGTCTTAAAGTGGTAGTCGAGCCCCAGCGTATCTATTGCATAGAGTGCGGTGAGGACTTTTAGCGTTGAGGCAGGGGCGCGGGGAAGGGTGCTGTTTTTGCTCAGCTCTTTGTGACCCTCCACCCATAGGCTGGCATTGGCTGGTAGCTGCAAGTTGCTGGCATAACTGGTCGTTGCGGTGGTCAGTGCAAGTGCAAGGACAAGAAAGCGCATGCTGAAATCCCTCGTTCGTCCGTCCTTTGAGTCTGAATCGGATGCAGCATACTTACCGGCTACAGGATAGCCAGCAGGTAACCGCCACAGTCACGTTTCCGAAGTGTGAACTGCGCGTCGGGCATGCTCAAGTAAACAAAGGTAATTCGATAGAAAAGTCATGTTTGTGTAGGGGAATGATGGACGTGCTTAGACAAAAGATGCCTTGTAGCGCTGATAAATTTGGCTACGCTTTGTCTCTGTAATGCAATAAAAACCACATTTTATAAAAATATCGACATTTTGAGGTGCTGCATGTCAAAGGTCTCTTTCAGCTGGCAAGACCCGTTTTTGTTAGTGGATCAGTTAAGTGACGAGGAGCGAATGGTCATGCAGACGGCGCATGATTACGCTCAGGACAAGCTGCTCAGCCGGATAAGAGAGGCCAACCGTCATGAGTATTTTCATCGTGAGATCATGAACGAGCTGGGTGAATTAGGGTTGCTGGGCGCAACCTTGCCTGAGAAATATGGCTGCGCCAATGTCAATTATGTGTGTTACGGGCTGGTCGCCCGTGAAGTGGAGCGAGTCGATAGTGGCTATCGCTCCGCCATGAGTGTGCAGTCTTCGCTGGTGATGCATCCAATCTATGCCTACGGCAGTGAAGAGCAGCGAATGCGTTACCTGCCGAAACTGGCCAGCGGTGAGTGGGTCGGTTGCTTTGGTCTGACTGAACCTGACTCGGGCTCTGATCCGGCCAGCATGAAAACCCGGGCGATCAAGGTGGAAGGTGGCTATAGCGTTACTGGAAGCAAGATGTGGATTACCAATTCGCCGATTGCCGACGTGCTGGTGGTATGGGCCAAGCTCGAGGGAGTCATTCGTGGTTTTGTGCTTGAGCGTGGTATGGAAGGGCTGAGCACTCCAAAAATTGAAGGTAAGTTCTCCCTTCGCGCCTCGATTACAGGCGAAATCGTAATGGATAACGTTTTTGTACCTGACGAGAATCTGTTGCCCAATGTTGAGGGTTTGAAGGGGCCCTTTGGCTGCCTGAATAAAGCGCGCTATGGCATTGCCTGGGGAGCGTTGGGGGCGGCTGAGTTTTGCTGGATGCAGGCGCGCCAATATTGTCTGGATCGCACACAGTTCGATCGTCCTCTGGCGGCAACGCAGTTGATCCAGAAAAAGCTTGCCGACATGCAGACGGAAATCAGTATTGGTTTGCAGGCGTGCCTGCGCGCCGGTCGTTTGATGGATGAAGAGCAGTGTGCGCCCGAGTTGATTTCCCTGATCAAACGCAACTCCTGTGGCAAGGCGCTGGAAATTGCCCGTGTGGCGAGAGATATGCACGGCGGTAACGGAATTTCTGATGAGTATCACGTCATTCGTCACGTGATGAATCTGGAGGCTGTTAATACCTACGAGGGTACTCATGATGTACATGCCCTTATTCTGGGGCGTGCTCAGACTGGCTTGCAGGCATTCAAGTAATGAAAGCCTTGAGTGGTGTCAGAGTACTTGATCTGAGCCGAGTGCTCGCAGGGCCCTGGTCGACACAAATTCTTGCCGATCTGGGAGCGGAGGTGGTCAAGATTGAGCGCCCCAATGAGGGCGATGATACCCGTCATTGGGGGCCACCTAACTTGCTTGATGAGAACGGCATCGACAGTGGCGAGTCGGCCTACTTTCAGAGTGCCAATAGAGGCAAGCAGTCAGTGGCCATTGATATTTCAACAGCGCAGGGGCAGGCCCTGGTGCGGGCGCTTGCACTCAAGGCTGATGTTCTTGTCGAAAATTATAAGGTGGGTGGGCTGGCCAGATATGGTCTGGACTATGAGAGCTTGAAGTTGCTCAATCCCCGGCTGATCTATTGCTCCATCACTGGCTTCGGACAGACGGGGCCTTATGCTCAGCGACCTGGGTATGATGCCATGATTCAAGCCATGGGCGGATTAATGAGCTTGACCGGGGATCCTGAGGGTGAGCCAGCGAAAGTGGGGGTGGCGTTGACAGACATTTCCACTGGCCTTTATGCCGCCATTGGCATTCTGGCGGCGTTATATCAACGCCAGCACAGTGGTGAGGGCCAATACATTGATTTGGCTTTACTTGATGTTCAGGTCGCGACGTTAGCCAATCAGGGTATGAATTATCTGGCAACGGGAGTGGCACCTGAACGACGCGGCAACGCTCATCCGAGCATAGTGCCTTATCAAGTGTTTGCCGTAAGTGATGGTCATCTGATGCTGGCAGTAGGCAATGATGAGCAGTTTCGTCGTTGCTGTGATGTGCTGGGAGTGCCGGAGTGGGGGAGTGATGATCGTTTTGCTACCAACTCTGCCAGAGTGGCGCATCGTGATGCGTTGGTGGAGGAGTTGCAGAAAATTTTTCTTCAGCGGCAGCTCGATGAATGGCTGGAATGCCTGGAAATCGCCAATGTGCCTTGTGGCCCCATCAATACATTGGATCGGGTATTTGCCAATCCTCAGGTGAAGCATCGGAAGATGAAAGTGTCGATGCATCATTCAATAGCGGGTGAGCAAGCTTTTGTAGCGAGCCCTCTGAGGCTCTCGGCATCTCCCGTTGAGTATGAGTCCGCACCACCATTGCTGGGGCAGCATGGGCGTGATGTTTTGTCGACCTGGCTGGGCATTGGTGAGGAGGAGTTCGATGCGTATAGTGGCGCAGGTGTAGTGGGGCGGCCTGCAGGGCTGGTTCCCGGAGAGTAGCTGTTTGTAGAGGTGGATATGGCGAAGGTTGTCATCGAGTATTGCCCGCTGTGTCGCTGGATGCTCAGGGCGGCGTGGGTAGCGCAGGAGTTGCTATCTACTTTTGAAGCTGATCTTGAAGAAGTAGCGTTGCGTCCGTCAGGCAAGGGGACTTTTAAAATTTACCTTAATGATGAGCAGATCTGGTGTAGGGTTGAGGATCATGGTTTCCCTGAGGCGAAAGAGGTCAAGCAGCGTGTTCGGGATCGTATCGATCCATCACGTGATCTTGGACATATCGACAAAACCAGCAAGGCTGACTTGCCTTAGATAATCGGCCACCGCTAAGCCACGGGCTGGCAGTGTGACGGCGGGTGCGATACCTGTCGCCATTGCTTATAATGCCATCCAGTTCGAGTCGGGCAGCTCTGCCGGACTCCTTTTCTTTTTTGGTCTGAGCCCTGCTTTTGATGTCTGCCGGCGCTCAGCTTCATTCAACTAGAGTAATTAACCTGATCATGACTGTTCGTACTCGTATCGCTCCGTCTCCTACTGGTGATCCCCACGTAGGTACCGCCTATATCGCCCTTTTCAATCTGGCGTTTGCGCGTCAGCAAGGTGGCGAGTTCATTCTGCGTATCGAAGATACAGATCAGGTACGTAGTACACCCGAATCAGAGAAGATGATTCTGGACTCTCTGCGATGGCTGGGTATTGAATGGTCTGAGGGGCCTGATGTGGGTGGTCCTCATGCCCCATACCGTCAGAGCGAGCGCTCTGACATTTATCGGCAGTATGCAGATCAACTGGTTCGTGACGGTCATGCCTTTTATTGCTTCGCAACTGCTGAGGAGTTGGAAGCGATGCGTGAGGAGCAGAAGATTCAGGGGCTACCGCAAAAGTATGATGGTCGCGGGCTGCTCTTGTCTTCGGATGAGGTGCAAAAGCGTATTGCTGCTGGCGAACCTTATGTTGTACGCATGAAAGTGCCTGAAGAAGGTGTGTGCGTGTTTGAGGATATGCTTCGCGGTCAGATCGAGATCGAATGGTCGCAGGTGGATATGCAGGTGCTTCTCAAAGCAGATGGTCTGCCCACGTATCATCTGGCGAACGTGGTAGACGATCATTTGATGCAGATCACTCACGTTATTCGCGGTGAAGAGTGGATCAATTCCGCGCCCAAGCACTTGTTGCTTTATAAATATTTTGGATGGCAGGCACCAGTGCTCTGTCACATGCCGTTGCTGCGTAACCCGGACAAGACTAAGTTGTCCAAGCGGAAAAACCCGACCAGCATCAACTTCTATCGCCGTATGGGCTATCTGCCTGAGGCGCTGCTCAATTATCTAGGCAGAATGGGCTGGTCAATGCCTGATGAGCGTGAAAAGTTCAGTTTGGCTGACATGGTCGAAAATTTCGACATCCAGCGTGTTTCATTAGGTGGTCCAATTTTCGATCTGGAAAAACTGAGCTGGCTGAATGGGCAGTGGTTGCGCGAATTAAACGCCGATCAATTTGTTCAGCGCTATCTGGAGTGGGGTCTAAATCTGGACTATTTGCGCCAGGCTATACCGCATGTTCAGCCACGTGTGGGTACTTTTAGTGACGTGTTACCTGTGGCGGGCCACTTGCTCAGTGGCTTGATCAGAGTGTCTGAAAGTGATTTTGAGCACAAAAAGCTGCAGCACGAAGATGTGCGTCGCATTCTCCAGTTCGCATCCTGGAAAATGGACATTCAGCGCTACTGGGATAAGGATAGTCTGTTTGCAGCTCTGAGTGAGCTTTCAAAGGCGATGGGTTACAAGGTGGGCGACTTCTTCTTCCCGCTGTTTATTGCTATAGCAGGTACTTCGGCTACCTTCTCGGTGGTCGATGCGATGGCGATTCTTGGAGCTGATCTAACGCGAGCGCGATTGCGTAGTGCTTTGGATGTTGTGGGTGGTCCTTCCAAAAAAGAAGCCAAAGCATGGGAGAAGGAGTATACAGCTCTTGCTTCGGTAGATTGATTGCTGTTGAGAGTCTCTGTTACGGCCGTTTTGACGTAAGTCTTTGAGATACATAGGTTCTTTTTTTATTATCTTATTGACATGGCTGGGGGCTCTCATTATTATACGCCCCGCAACAAGGTTAGGGGCTATAGCTCAGCTGGGAGAGCGCTTGCATGGCATGCAAGAGGTCAGCGGTTCGATCCCGCTTAGCTCCACCAATCTTGTTGCGGGTATGTCCCATTCGTCTAGTGGCCTAGGACACCGCCCTTTCACGGCGGTAACAGGGGTTCGAACCCCCTATGGGACGCCATCCTTTGAGATGGGGCTATAGCTCAGCTGGGAGAGCGCTTGCATGGCATGCAAGAGGTCAGCGGTTCGATCCCGCTTAGCTCCACCAAAAGGACAATCCAGTATGTCCCATTCGTCTAGTGGCCTAGGACACCGCCCTTTCACGGCGGTAACAGGGGTTCGAACCCCCTATGGGACGCCATCCTTTGAGATGGGGCTATAGCTCAGCTGGGAGAGCGCTTGCATGGCATGCAAGAGGTCAGCGGTTCGATCCCGCTTAGCTCCACCAAAAGGACAGTCCAGTATGTCCCATTCGTCTAGTGGCCTAGGACACCGCCCTTTCACGGCGGTAACAGGGGTTCGAACCCCCTATGGGACGCCATCCTTTGAGATGGGGCTATAGCTCAGCTGGGAGAGCGCTTGCATGGCATGCAAGAGGTCAGCGGTTCGATCCCGCTTAGCTCCACCAATCCTTATTATCAATATTTTCAATTATAAATTGATGTGCTTGCCTGATTTCAGGCTTTTCGCATTTCTTGCCTTGTCTGAATTGTTCTGGCAGCGTTGATGTTGATTAGCGGAAGGAAGGAGTGGTATGAAGCGTTTGGTTGTGGCTTCTGGTGCATTGGTGGCTGTTGTTTCAGTTGTTGTGGTGTATTTCCTGGTGAATGCAGAGAGTTTGCATCAGCAGGGTGCTGAGTCGTTTCAGGATTTTGGCTATAAGGTTGTGCCTCTCGCGCAGGGGCCGGTTGCGGAGGAGCAGAAGGCTCCTATGAATCCCGATGCGGTGCCTCAGCCTTCGCAGTCTACACAAGCGCAAATAATTACCGGTCTGCAAGCCGAAAAGCAGGTGCTTATTGGTCAAGTAGTCAAGTTGCAAGGCGAGGTGGATGCTTATAAAAAACAAGTGGGTGAGCTGCAGTCCAGGTTGGATGTTTACTCTGCTCCGGTGCTACCTCAGGGGGTGACACAGTCTGCGTTGCTTGGTCTGTTAAATCAGGTTCCGGAGTTACAGGTGTTTACGGGGTATCAAAAGGAATTGATGGGGGTGATGGCTTATCGTGAATATATGCGAATCGTTGCTGAGTATGGTGTGCTTTTAACGCCGCGAAAGCGTGATCAGTTGATTCGAACCGGGTTGTCACGCTATGCGTTTTGTGTGGCGGATGCGGTAGATGTGATTGCTAACGATGCGGGGGAGCGCAATAAGTTGCGCAATTACATCGAAAAGGGGCAGGAAGATATGGCCACGCCTCTGCAGTCAGACCTGGTTAAGGGGCTGCTCCCCTGCAAGAGGAGTCTGGATGACTACGTGGCCAGAGATTTGATGCCGGCGGGATAATCCTCTAAAGGATTACTCGCCTTTTTTGCGTATCTTGCCTAGTGCAGCTGCGCGCTTGGCATCTTCGCGAGCGCGTTTTTCGGCTGCTTTGGCAGCTTTCTTGTCCAGATAAGTTTGCTCTCTTTCGGTCTGGAATTGTTCGTAAGTTTCCTGGCGCTGTTTGTCCTTATCGCGCTTGCTCTTGGCCTGCTCTTTGAGCTCTTCTTTCAATTGGGAACTGCTGTCCTCAATTTCTTTGCTCAGCTCGGCAAGGCGTTCCTGCTTTTCGCGATTGATGGTTTCTTCCAGAGCCTGCAGTTTGGCTATTTGGGTTTCGAGATCCAACGTAAAACTCTCCGCCTGCAGCGATGTCATTGGGTGGGTTGAAAAAATGACGCTTATTATAGTCGTTAGATGGCGGTTTGGCTATCAAGTCGTGGTGTGGATATTGAGTAAGTTCGGAAGGGTAGGGTATTTGTCCGTAGCGGTCTGTAGTAGAGAGACTGGTTGTCTAATTGTTCATCAGAATAGTTTTCTGTATAATGTTGCGCGACTTGTGCCGGGTTGGGATTTACGTGCCAGTGCGCCCCTCCGGACTAATATTGTCAACCCCTGTTACTACTGGCTGGCAGGTGAACCTGATCACTATGTGATCTCAATCGGAATCTAACATGACTGAATCTTTTGCCGAACTCTTTGAAGCTTCCCTTAAAGAACTGGAAATGCAGCCTGGCGCCCTGGTTGAGGGTGAAATCGTTGCAATTGACAGTGACTGGGTAACCGTTAACGCTGGCCTGAAGTCCGAGTCAGTTATTCCACGCAGCCAATTTCTGAACGAAAAAGGTGAGCTGGAAGTTAACGTTGGCGATCTGATCAAGGTTGCTCTGGAAGCGGTTGAAAACGGCTTTGGTGAAACTCGTCTGTCTCGTGAAAAAGCCAAGCGCGCTGAAGCTTGGAACGTTCTTGAGAAAGCCTTTGAAGGTGACAGCACTGTTAAAGGTGTTATCAGCGGTAAGGTTAAAGGTGGTTTCACTGTAAACATCATGAACATTCAGGGCTTCCTGCCAGGTTCTCTGGTAGATGTGCGTCCAGTACGTGATGTTGACTACCTCGAAGGCAAAGAGCTTGAGTTCAAACTGATCAAGCTGGATGCAAAGCGCAACAACATCGTTGTTTCTCGCCGTGCTGTTCTGGAAGCTGCAAACAGTGCACAGCGCGATGAGCTGCTGGCTTCTCTGCAAGAAGGTCAGGTTGTTAACGGTATCGTTAAAAACCTCACTAACTACGGTGCATTTATTGATCTGGGTGGCGTAGATGGTCTGCTGCATATCACCGATATGGCGTGGAAGCGTATCAGCCACCCAAGCGAAATGTTGACTCCTGGCGATGAGCTGACTGTTAAGATCATCAAGTTTGATCGCGAAACCGGTCGTCTGTCACTGGGTCTGAAACAGCTGAGCAACGATCCTTGGGATGATATCGAAGCACGTTATCCTTCTGGTGCAGTGGTTAAGGCGGTTGTAACTAACCTGACTGACTACGGTTGCTTTGCTGCTCTGGAAGAGGGTATCGAAGGTCTGGTGCACGTTTCTGAAATGTCTTGGACCAACAAAAACATCCATCCATCCAAAGTTGTTCAGGTTGGTGATGATGTTGAGGTCATGATCCTTGATATTGATACTGCTCGTCGTCGTATCTCTCTGGGTCTGAAACAGTGCCAGGAAAACCCATGGGTACGCTTCTCCAGCACCTATAAAGCTGGCGACAAGGTACAGGGCAAGATCAAGACTATCACCGACTTTGGTGTGTTTGTTGGTCTGGAGTGGGATCTGGACGGTCTGGTGCATGTATCTGATCTGTCTTGGGATGCAGATAACGAAGCGCTGCTGCGTCAGTTCAAGAAAGGTGACGAAGTTGAGGCCGTTATTCTGGCTGTAGATCCTGAGAAAGAGCGTATTTCTCTGGGTATCAAGCAGCTGGAAAGTGATCCGTTCTCTGAGTTTGTTACTCAGAACGGTAAAAACTCCAAAGTTACCGGTACTGTAAAAGAAATCGTCAGCGATAAAGAAGCCGTTGTAGAACTGGCTGAAGGCATCGAAGGCGTTCTGAAGTCCGATACTGCTGGTCTGAATGTTGGCGACAGCATTGAGGCTCTGATCGTTAACGTTGATCGCAAGCAGCGTGGGATTTCTCTGTCTGTTAAAGCGCTGGAAGCCGCTGAAGAGCGCGCTGCACTGCGTGATGTTCGCAATCAGGAAGTTGAGACCTCTGGTCCTACTACCATTGGCGATCTGATCAAACAGCAGATGGCAAATCAGGGCTAATACTTAATTAGTCCGGTTAAGAGGGCCGCCTAGTGCGGCCTTCTTGTGTTTTTGCATATAGTCCCCAGGTTCACCTTCATGCTAGACCAAGCCTCAAATGACGAGCTGATCCAAGCCTTTTGGAGTCAGGTAGAATCCACTATTGACTGGGTGGTTAATCGTTCAGGTGCAGCTCATGTTCACGTTGATGACATTGTTTATAGTTATGAGCGGTTACTGAAGCAGATCGATGAAAACCTGACTTTGCATATGGCAAGAGGCTTGACGCAAGAGGTCTTGGAGATGGTTATTGGCTGTGATGGGTATGCTGAGTCCATCGCCAGTGTAATGACATTGGTGCAAGCTGCTCCGCTGCTTAATAATGTGCGCGTGTCGGCGTTTCATGATCGCTTATCTGATATCCCTAACGTGATTGAGACGGACGACGTACCGTTACAGTTGGGTGATGTATGGTTTCATATCAGTCGCTCAGACCGATTGCATCTAAGCCTGTTTATTAATGATTTTCGGGGCTTGGATGAAGACGCACGAGTTGAGGCGGTGATGTACTACCTTGATGCGTTCATCGGGGAATATGACATGATGACTCGTGTGGCCACATTGAACTGGTATCAACTGCCCGCAGATCCTTTAGATTTTGGCCTGCGACCTTTGAGTGAGCTGCGAGAAGAGTTTGACAATGTTCGCACGCGAGTCCGCCCGGTAGGAGTTGTTTTTCACTGATTTTCGTGTGTGAATGGCTATGGTTACGCTGTTTAGTGTGCTGTAGCTAAGGAAAATAACTCTGTCCGGGTTTCGGATAAAAATAAAGCGACTGAATAGTCGCTTTATTTTTAAGTGCAGAAGTCAATTGTTGGACAAGATGTACACGTTGTCCTCTTCATCTGTTCGAGCGAAGTGCATGTTCATGGCTAACCTCATTTCCTTGGTGTGTTCGGCGTCGGCTTGCTAATTATACTAAGGTCTAATGGTGCCTGCTAGGCCTTAGGTTCCTTCACTTTGTTTCTTGTTAGAAATTTTAGTTATATAAGATGGATGCAAAACAGTGGGGGCTGCATCAATGCTGTCTGTGCTTTATGTTTACGTGGTTATCATATGAGTCACTGCTGCAGTGTTCGCTGTTTGATATCAGCTATTTTAATCCGCCTCAAGTCTCAAACTGGCGATGTTGCAGTGCATGAAGTACATTAACCTACGTTGGTGTCTGCACATTTACCTGTGGTTGGGCTGGAGGTGCGACGATATTCGGGTGTTCGAGGTTAGCGTCTAATAATTCAAATAGTCAGGGTAAGTATGAGAATTCTCAGGAAGTACACGAACCGTCGTCTGTATGACACATCTCGTAGCTGCTACATCACCTTGGAAGATGTAAAACAGCTTGTTCTGGATAATGAACCCTTTAAGGTTGAAGACTCCAAGACGGGTAACGATCTGACTAGAAATATTTTATTGCAAATTATTAGTGAGCAGGAAGGGCAGGGCGGTAGTGCACTGTTGACTAATCAGGTTTTGCAGCAGCTTATCCGTTTTTACGGTGACAGCATGCAAGGTTTGATGGCTCAATATCTCGAGCATAGCGTAGGTGCTTTCCTGGAGCATCAGGAGCGTATTCGTGAGCAGGTTGAGTCAATGATGTCTGCGGCGAATCCATTGAATGTGATGAACCGTATCGCAGATCAGAATATGGCGATGTGGCAAATGTTTGCGCAAGGTTTTGATAGAAGAAAGGCAGCTGAAAATGGTGGTGAAGACGAGTCTGAGCCAGAAAACGGCTCCGACAGTTGATTGTAGGAAAATAGATATTTAATTGGATATAGCTAAAATGCCCACTAAATTGAAAGTGGGCATTTTTATTTATGCTATCAGTTCTTTGTTTACTTCTGGTTATTTGTCTCGCGACAAAAGCCAATCATAGATTGCCTCTGGTACGTCCTTTTGTGCTCTGCCACTGACGAATATCCCGATATGGCCGGCTTTGAAAGCAAATTCGTTGTAGTCCTCGGTGCTGACATAGTCCTTTAATGCGACGGATGCTGACGGCGGTACTAAGTGATCATGGGTTGCGTACATATTGAGGATAGGCTGGCTGATCTTTGCAAGGTCAACTATGTCGTCACCGATTTTTGCTTCGCCCTTGATCAATAAATTTTGTTGAAAAAATTGCTTGATGAACTGGCGGAACGCCTCTCCTGCTTGGTCTGGGCTGTCATATATCCATTTCTCCATGCGCAGGAAGTTGAGAGCCTTATCGTGGCTTTCCAGATTCGCTGGCATGCCCAAGTTTTTCTGAATGCCTAATCGCATTGGCATCAGTGAGTTATAGGCATCATTGAGTACAACGCCAGGGATGTTGCCATAGGTATCTACCGCAAGGTCAGTATCTACCTCTCTTGCAAGATGAGATAACAAATTGTCCTCTGTATGGAAATCCACCGGGGTAACCATAGTAATGAGGTTTTTTACTTTTTCGCCGTGCAGCGCGGTGTAGCAGAGGCTGAGTGTGCCTCCCTGGCATATGCCAAGAATGTTTAATTTTGGCTGTTTGCTGTCTTTAAGAACTTCATCGACGCAGTTGTCAATATAACCGTTGACGTAGTCATCCAAGTCTAAATAGCGATCTGCAGGATCAGGGTATCCCCAGTCAATAAGATAAACGTCTATGCCAGCGGAAAGTAAGCCATTAATTAATGATCTGTCATGTTGCAGGTCGACCATGTAGTAGCGATTGACCAAGGCATAGACAATAAGTAAAGGTGTCTTTACTTTTTTCTTGATCGGGGACGAATAACGGAAAAGAGTGAGTTTATCTTCCTGATAAATGCACTCTTTGGGATTGGCGCCAACGTCAATATCGCGAATCTGTTGAATAGTTTGGAAGCTTTTAAATAGATTGGCGTTAAATTCGGTCAACTCTTCTGCAATTTTGTGCGGGTCAAGTTTCAAGCCTTTCATGAGGGTATTCCCTTATTCGCCTTTTGCTTCGCCAGTCGTCTTTTTCGTGGAGGTGTTGGTGCTGCGCTTACGTGGAGAAGGTGTGCTTGCAGCTGGAGCTTTGCTTGCAACCGTTCCTGCTGAAGAGGGGGCTGAGTTTACGCTGGTTGCTGGCTTTGAGATGCTTGAGCGTGATGCTCCTGATGCGCTTTTCACTGATTCTGAGGTTAATGCTTTGATCTGCTTAGACTGCGCTACCACAAGCTTTCTCAGCTCATTGATCTCTTCTTTGAGTGAGGTGATCTCTTTGTTGACGCCCTTGAGTTGCTTTCGAGTATCGTGCTGGCGCTTGAGAGCGGTATTCATTTCCAGGCGAGTGGGCATGCCGAGGGTTTTAAGCTGAAGGTCACGAATCTCAATGTTGTATTTGCGCAATGCCATAAAGGCGTTGCTGACTTTGCCATGAGCGTGACGGTACTCCGTGGTAAAGACCAGCTTTTTGTAGCATTCCTCATAGCAGTCCACCCAGAGGTCGTGCAACTCGCCAAGTGAGGTGATTTCTATGTTGCCGGAGCTTAGTTTCTCCAGCATACGTTTGCTGGTATCAGCGTTGATGTTGCTATAAAGCTCCGTGTAACGGGTAAGACATTCCTGAAACTCCAGCCACAGTTTGCCGCCTTGCTGTAGCTTCTCCTGAAATTCGCGATTGCTGCCAACGCTGGGAATATCCAGATGGTTCTTCAGGCTGTTCATAAACGCATTGTCGAACAGCAGGTCATCCTGAAAACTATGGGTTTTGAATAATGAAAAAAGCTGGTCTGGAAGAGAGAATTCTTTAAGCAGATTTTCGATCACCTGCTTCTGCATCATGTTGCTAAATTCGGAAATAAGCTGCTCAGCGTGACTGGCATCGTGCCAGTTTTGCCAGTTTTTAAGAAGCTCTTCACCACTACGAGTGAACCAGTCAGTTTGTTTGCTTCCCTGCGAGAATACGTCGGATGAAAGGGATTCAAGGCTATCCTTGGCTAACTTTTGCCAGCCGTCAAACATTCCTTGCCATGGATTGCTGAAGGGCTGGCTGCCGCCCTCAGCGAGTTTTTTCCAGTAGTCACTTTGCGTTTCTAGCCATTTATCCAGGCCAAAAAACGAATTGGCTTCCATGTTCTCCTCCTCTGGAATCAAGTTGGCGATTGGCTATTAATAGCATGTCGCGATGCACAAATCCCTGATCAGTAGCACAAATTCTAGCGTTGTGTTTCAAGGTGCTCATATGCATGTGACGGCAAATGGCTTGACGCTTTGCAAGTCCTTATATCTCTGGCAATGGTGCCGCAAGTAAGTGCATCATCGCTTGGGCTGCATTGGACAATGTCCTTTCCTTGTGACGAATGTACCCTAATGGGCGCTCTATTTTGGTATCCAGCAAAGGTAGCACGGTCAATGACTGCGTTAAATTGCGGGGAAGTAAACTCCATCCCTGACCAATTTCGACCATCATCTGGATGGTGTCCAGATTGTTGGTATTGACACCAAGGTTCAGTTTGACGCCGTTGCTTTGCAGTATGTTCTCAACCCGTTGCCTGGTAAATGTTGACTGATCGGGAAGAATCGCAGCGTATGTCTCCAGGTCACCCAGTGTGGGCTCTGGTAGCAAGGCAAGGGGGTGTTCGGGGCTGACTGCAAAACACAGCTCATCCTGCCAGAGAAGGATGCTTTCCAGGCGCGGGTCAGGGTCGGGAGCCAGAGTAATGACCGCCATCTCCAGATAGCCTTGTAATACGCCTTCGTAGGCCTTTTCCGATTCACCAAAATGGATATCCAGTTTTACCTTTGGATGGCTTTGGGAGTAATAGCGCAAGTACGGAGGAAGTCGGTGCAGGCCAATATGATGGCTTGTGGCTAATGTCAGAGGACCGCTGACCTCTCCGCTAAGGTTGTCCAGGTCTCTACGGGTATCTTCCATCATGTCGAATAGTGCGTAGCTTCGCTTGAGCAGCAGCTGGCCGGCCTGCGTCAGCTGTATCTGTCTCCCAACTCTGTCAAAGAGTCGATGCCCTACCTGTTCTTCCAGAGCAGCAATTCGCTTGCTGACGGCGGGTTGGGTGAGAAAGAGGCGGTGTGCTGCCAATGAGAATGACTGACATTCCGCCACTGTAATAAAGGCTTGTAGAGCCTGTGTATCGAAAGTATTCCCCATAGGAATTCATCTGATAAAAATTATGAATTTGTTTTATTTTAGAGCGGCCCTTAGCATAAAAGCCATAAGAAATGCGTGCTCTTTCGGAATAAGTGATGAGCCAACTGCTGCACCACTGGTGTGCAAACAGGCACTTTTCCTGAGCGCGGTACCGTGTTGATGAGGTAATCCCGATGGCTGGAAAAACGTTATACGACAAACTCTGGGACGCTCACTTAGTGCGCCAGAATGATGATGGTAGTGCATTGATTTACATCGATCGCCATCTTTTGCATGAAGTGACTTCTCCTCAGGCCTTTGAGGGGCTGCGCATTGCTGACCGCCAGCCATGGCGTCTGGCAAACAACCTGGCTACTCCTGACCACAACGTTCCGACGACCGTCAAGGAACGAGCTCTTGGAATAGAAGGCATTGCTGACCCTGTGTCAAAGACCCAGGTGCAAACACTGGATGCTAACTGTGAAGAGTTTGGCATTCTCGAATTCAAGATGGGTGATGAACGTCAGGGGATTGTGCACGTGGTTGGCCCTGAACAAGGGGCGACACTGCCGGGTATGACGGTTGTCTGTGGTGACTCACACACCTCAACTCATGGTGCTTTTGGTGCGCTGGCCCATGGTATTGGCACCTCAGAAGTTGAGCATGTTTTGGCAACCCAGTGTCTGGTCGCCAAAAAGATGAAGAGTATGCTGATCCGCATCGATGGCACTCTCTCAGCAGGTGTGACCGCCAAAGATCTGGTTCTCTATGTGATCGGGCAAATCGGCACGGCTGGCGGTACAGGGTATGCTGTTGAGTTTGCTGGCGAAGCCATTCGTGGACTTTCCATGGAGGGCCGCATGACGATCTGTAACATGGCCATTGAAGCCGGCGCTCGTGCAGGTATGGTTGCCGTGGATGAAACCACCATCAACTATGTGAAAGGGCGTCCTTTTGCGCCTACAGCTGAACAGTGGGATGCCGCTGTTGATGAGTGGCGGACGCTGCACTCTGATGCTGATGCGGAGTTTGATCGGGTTGTTATATTGAATGCTGCTGACATCGAGCCACAGGTGACTTGGGGTACCTCTCCTGAAATGGTGGTAGATGTTAACGGCAAAGCACCTAACCCTGCGCAGGAGCAGGACGGTATCAAGCGTATGGCGATAGAGCGAGCGCTGCGCTACATGGGTTTGGAAGCGGATCAGCGAATTCAGGACATCACGCTCGATAGAGTATTTATCGGTTCCTGTACGAACTCCCGTATTGAGGATCTGCGAGAAGCCGCTGCTGTGGTTAAAGGTAAAAAAGTAGCAGCGTCATTGAAACAGGCGATGGTAGTGCCTGGTTCTGGTTTGGTAAAAGCTCAGGCCGAAGCAGAAGGTCTGGACAAGATTTTTGTTGAGGCCGGGCTGGAGTGGCGTGAGCCAGGCTGCTCAATGTGTCTTGCCATGAATGCCGACAAGTTGGGTGCCGGCGAGCATTGCGCCTCTACATCGAACCGTAACTTTGAAGGTCGACAGGGATTTGGTGGGCGGACACACCTTGTCAGCCCTGCCATGGCTGCCGCTGCCGCGATTGCGGGGCATTTTGTTGATGTTCGCGAGTGGATGAACTGAGGGGAAAAGAATGAAAGCATTTACCATTCACTCCGGTATCGTTGCTCCGCTGGATCGCGCCAACGTTGACACCGATATGATTATTCCCAAGCAGTTCCTTAAATCCATCAAGCGTACTGGCTTTGGTAAGAACTTGTTTGATGAGCTGCGCTATCTGGATGAAGGTCAGCCTGATCAGGATTGCAGTACTCGTCCGCTGAATAAGGAATTTGTGCTGAACCAGCCTCGTTATGCAGGTGCATCCGTTCTGCTGGCTCGTGAGAACTTCGGCTGTGGTTCAAGTCGTGAGCATGCTCCCTGGGCGCTGGATGATTATGGTTTTCGTGCGGTGTTGGCCCCATCCTTTGCGGATATTTTCTTCAATAACTGCTTCAAGAATGGGCTATTGCCAATTGTCCTGGCTGCAGATGATATTGATGAGCTGTTCCGGGTCGTTGAGAGTACCCCAGGTTACCAGCTGACCATTGACCTTGAGAAAAAAGTAGTACGCAAGCCTGATGGTGTTGAGTTGGCGTTTGATGTTGACCAGTTCCGCCGGCATTGTTTACTGAACGGGCTTGATGAGATCGGTCTGTCGTTACAGCACGCTGAGGCAATCACGTCATACGAAGAAAAAAGGAAGCAGCAAGCGCCCTGGTTGTTTGTATAGCACCCCCAAATACCTGTGAAGTTTTTTAGAGACAGATCACTGTCCAAGCGCTTCCTGACCTCCAGTCTGGTCAGGAAGCGTTGATGTTTATAGCCAGGCTAACCCTTGGCTTATCAATGTGTTCAAGGTGGAATGGTAACAATGACCAAGAAAGTGTTGGTATTGCCAGGTGATGGCATTGGGCCCGAGATTATTGCTGAAGCTGTCAAGGTGCTTAATGTCGTCAATCAGCGTTTTGATCTCGGTATTGAGCTTTCGGAAGGATTGCTTGGCGGAGCTGCGGTTGATGCGACCGGTTTGCCTTTGCCTGAGAGTACACTGGAAGCGGCCAAACAGGCCGACGCAATTCTGCTGGGTGCGGTGGGTGGACCTAAATGGGACAAGGTCGAGACTGCCAAGCGTCCTGAGCGTGGTCTTCTGGGTATTCGTTCTGGCCTGAAACTCTTTGCAAACCTGCGGCCGGCGATTCTTTATCCTCAGCTTGCTCATGCATCTACTTTGAAACCTGAAGTGGTGTCTGGGCTGGATATTCTGATCGTCCGGGAATTGACCGGTGGTATTTACTTCGGTCAGCCACGCGGCATACGCACCCTGGAAAATGGTGAGAAGGAAGGCTTCAATACCTATGTGTACTCTGAGTCGGAAATTCGCCGTATCGCCCATGTCGCTTTCAGTCTTGCGCGCCAGCGTAGCGGCCGTGTGTGCTCCATCGATAAGTCGAATGTTCTCGAAGTGACTGTGCTTTGGCGTGACGTCATGGAAGAAGTGGGTAAGGAGTACCCGGATGTTGAGTTGAGCCACATGTATGTCGATAACGCCGCGATGCAGCTCGTACGTGCACCCAAGCAATTTGACGTGCTGGTAACGGGCAACATGTTTGGAGACATCCTGTCTGATGAGGCAGCAATGCTGACAGGGTCTATCGGTATGCTGCCATCAGCATCGCTGGATATTAATAACAAGGGGATGTACGAGCCATGCCATGGTTCTGCTCCTGATATTGCAGGGCAGGGTATCGCGAACCCCTTGGCAACCATTCTTTCTGCTGCCATGATGTTGCGCTACACCTTTAATGAAGGCTCTGCTGCTGATGCTATTGAAAAGGCTGTCAGTGATGTGCTGGACCAGAATCTTCGTACAGCTGATATCTGGTCTGAAGGTATGCAGAAGGTCGGTACACAGGCAATGGGTGATGCTGTCGTAGCTGCTTTGCAGCAATGATTCATTGATTGTCTGATGTTTTCGCCAAGTAGTAAAAGCTGCCGTTGTGCAGCTTTTACCGTTAATGTGTGTGAGTTATTAATGTTGGGCGGTAGTGCTGTTTGCGGCAACAGAGCGCAAATCTGACATTACGGCGCCACGCTATAAAAATGAAAACGAAGGAGGCAGTTTTGCCTCGCTATTCTGTGAGATAGAAGAACGATGTCCATGAAGCGTGTTGGTCTGGTTGGTTGGCGGGGCATGGTAGGCTCCGTCCTTATGCAGCGTATGCTGGAAGAGAAAGACTTCGATCTGATCGAGCCTGTATTCTTCACCACCTCCCAGGTAGGCAAGACGGGTCCATCTATTGGCAAGGATATTCCTACGCTGAAAGATGCCTTCAGTATTGAAGACCTGAAAGCCATGGACGTCATTATTACCTGCCAGGGTGGTGACTACACTAATGATGTGTTCCCTCGCCTGCGCGCTGAGGGATGGAAAGGCTACTGGATCGATGCTGCCTCTTCTTTGCGAATGGCAGAGGACAGCGTGATCGTACTTGATCCGGTTAACCGTAATGTCATTAAAGATGCTCTGCACAAAGGTGTGAAGAATTACATTGGCGGTAACTGTACTGTCAGTCTGATGCTGATGGCGCTGGGGGGGCTGTTCGAGAAAGGGTATGTCGAATGGATGAGTGCCATGACGTACCAGGCTGCATCTGGCGCAGGTGCGCAGAATATGCGTGAGCTGCTGAATCAGATGGGCGCGCTGAAAAGTGCAGTCGCCTCTGAACTGGAAACGCCCTCAAGTGCAATTCTCGATATTGATCGTAAAGTCGCACAAGCTATGCGATCTGACGTTTTCCCCGCGGACAACTTTGGCGTTCCGCTGGCTGGAAGCCTTATCCCCTGGATTGATAAGGAGCTTGAGAGCGGCCAGTCGAAGGAGGAGTGGAAAGGTCAGGTGGAAACCAACAAAATTCTGGGGCGGACAGGTAACCCGATTCCTGTCGATGGAATCTGTGTTCGTATTGGGGCCATGCGCTGTCACAGTCAGGCGCTGACCATCAAGCTGAATCAGGATATTCCTTTGGCTGATATCGAAGGAATGTTAGCCAGCCATAATGACTGGGTGAAAGTTGTTCCCAATCACCGCGATATCTCCATGAAGGAACTGACTCCCACAGCGGTGACCGGGACCTTGAATGTGCCTGTAGGGCGCCTGCGCAAGTTGAATATGGGTCCGCAATATCTGGGTGCTTTCACTGTGGGTGATCAGCTTTTGTGGGGTGCTGCAGAACCTTTGCGCCGTATGTTGCGCATCCTGCTGGAAGATTGATAGGCGCTGTGAACGCATAAGCGCATCTGTGGCAAGAGCGCTAATGCTCGTGCGCCATAGATATGCAGACTTATTTGATGACCCGGTTTATCCGGGTCATTTTGTTTTAGCTGTTGTTGGGCGCTCAGACAGGCGGCATCGGCTGTCGTTCAAGACGGCATTTCTTGTGTTGTGTCGAGCAAGTCGATAAAGTGCGCGGTCATTTCGCTGTAGAGCCGGTGCTTTCAGTCATTACGTTGCGTAGCTGACCGCGCGGTCCAATGCAGTGTCACACTTTATGTATCAGAGGTTAGCCATGAGCAAGCTATTTAATATCGCTATCGTCGGAGCTACCGGTGCCGTTGGCGAAGCCTTGGTTGAAGTGCTGGAGCAGCGCGAGTTTCCAGTAGGTAAACTGTTCCTGCTGGCCAGTGATCGTTCACTGGGTAAGGTGATCTATTTCCGTGAACGTTCAGTCAAAGTGCAGGAGTTGGAAAAGTTTGATTTCGCTCAGGCTGACATTGCATTTTTTACCGCGGGTAGCGACGTATCAAAAACTTATGCTCCTAAGGCAACTGCCGCTGGTGCTGTCGTCATTGATAACACCAGTGCTTTCCGGCTTGATGCTGACGTACCTCTGGTTGTACCGGAGGTCAATCCCGAGGCTGTAGCGGAATTCAAGCACCGCAAGATCATCGCCAACCCCAACTGCTCCACTATCCAGATGCTGGTTGCCCTGAAGCCAATCTATGATGCTGTAGGTATCAGTCATATTGATGTGGCTACCTATCAGGCGGTTTCTGGTGCGGGCCGTGAAGCTGTAGAAGAACTTGTAAAGCAGACAATTCATATGATGAGTGGTAAGGGTCGTGAAGATGCGCCCTGCTCAGTGCTGCCAACCACAATTGGCTTTAATGTGCTGCCACACATTGATGTGCTGCTTGATGATGGCTACAGCGGTGAGGAAATGAAGATGGTTAACGAGACGAAAAAGATTCTGGGTGATTCCACTGTCATCGTTAACCCTACCTGCGTGCGAGTGCCGGTTATATTCGGACATTCAGAAGCTGTTCATGTGCGCACAAAAGCAGCCATTTCCCTTGAGCAGGCGCGAGAGTTACTGGCTGGTGCGCCGGGTGTCAGTCTGATGAATGACGGCTACCCCACACCTGCCAATGAGGCTGCAGGTAATGACCAGGTATGGGTGGGCAGATTACGTCAGCGGACAGGAGATGATTTAGGTTTGAACCTTTGGGTTGTGTCCGATAACGTACGTAAAGGGGCTGCAACTAACAGTGTGCAGATTGCGGAGCTGCTGATTTCCAGTTATCTGTAACACCCTCAGTCAAGAAACGCTTGGGATCCTTGTCGGGCCGGTGTTAGACACCGGCCCGCACTATGCATATACTCCAAACGTTTGCCGCGGTAATGCCTGTCAACTCAACGACATAGCAGTCAGTGCTTATCAGCGATCTCCACTCGATTTAAGTTGTTCCGTATAGATTCAGCAGCTAGCTTGCCGAAACTTCGTGCTACTGATGCCAGCTAAAAGGATAAGAGAGGGTTAGGACGTCGAATGCTGCGTAAACTCACAACCGGTATCCTGCTTGTTGGTGCCCTGCAGACAGGGTCGGTCTGGGCGCTGACACTGGGGGATGCTTCTCTGGGGTCATTTCTCAATGAGCCTCTGAATGCTGAGCTGCCCCTCAATGATGTGGCTGGCTTAGACCTCTCGCAGCTTAAAGTTCAGCTCGCAGATCAACAGGTTCTCAAAGTCTCTGGCATTCAACCCTCCGCTATCCTGTCCAATTTGCGTTTTCGGTTAATGCAGCGTGGTAATCAGGCATTTATCCAGGTGACGTCAAGCCAGCCTATGCGTGATACCTACCTGAATTTCGTCGTTGAGGTTAGCTGGCCACAAGGGAAGCTCGCACGTGAGTACACCCTGTTTTTTGATCCCCCCGCACCCAGTGTCAAATTAGTGGGTGATTTGCCAGAAGGGGCGCAGGCTAACTCAGGCTTTTCAACGCCAGATCAACCCTTTACTGGTGGGCGTCTGGGGGCAAGCGCTGATGAGGGAGCCGCCCGAGAAGTCAAGGCTGAGCCCAAAGGTCAGACATCTTCCATTCCCGGTAAGTCTGTGAAAGTGGGGCGCAATGACACGCTGTGGACGATTGCTGCGCGTAATCGACCCAATGGTGTCAGCCCTCAGCAGGTGATGCTGGCTTTTCAGCGTGTAAATCCTCAGGCGTTTATTGATGGCAACATCAATCGTATTCGTAAGGGTTCCTCTTTGCAGGTACCTACACTGCAGGAAATTCGCAAACTCAATTTTGATGACGCGTTGAAGGAAGTGGCGCGACAGAACCAGCTTTGGCGTGGTCGGACACCGGCCAAGGCTGCTCTGACCTCGAATAAACCTGCGTCTGCCAAGTCCAAAGAAGCCCCTGTAGTAGCCAAAGAGGAAGGTCAGCTGCGTTTGATGAATTCAGCCAGCGGCAAGACTACGGCCAATGTTTCAGGGCAGGGGGATACAAGTCAGCTCAAGGCGCAGTATGAGGATATCGAGAATAAGCTCAGTTTGGCACAGGAGTCGCTCGATAAGAGTGAGCGGGAGAAAGCAGATCTGTCCAGTCGTCTGGATGCGCTAACTGCGCAGGTCAACACCATCGAAAAATTGCTCAAGGCCAAGGATGATCAGCTTGCTTCCTTGCAGGCATCACTGAGTGATGCTGAACAGCAGCGTGACAAAGAAATGGCAGAGCGTGAACGTCTGGAAAAGTTGCTGGCGGAGAAGACTGGCGAGCCGCCTGCTTCTGCTACTGAGACGACTTCAACCGAGAATATGTTCAGCAGTATCCCGACAGCCTATCTGATTGGGGCGGGTGCGGGGTTGGTTGCGCTTCTGGTCAGCGTGCTGGCCTTGATGCGACGTAAGGCCAGGAAAGACGACGATGGTTTTGAGCGCATCCGCAAAGAGCTGGAAGAGCAGATGCGTAACAATGATGGCGCAATGACGGCAGCCGGTGTAGCCGCAGGTGCTGCTGTGGCCGCTGCCATGATGCCTGAGGTGGAAGAGTCAAAGCCAGTGCGTGAGGCGCCAGCTGCGTCTGCTGCCAGTTTTGCTGAGTTGGATCCGCTCGAGGGCTTTGATGATCTTCTGGATGATGATCTGGATCTGGATATTGACAGTGACGATCCCTTCAATCAGGTCGATGATGGCGATATGGCTATTGAGCCAGAGCCCGCCCGGCCCAGCCCTATCGAAGATATCCATGAGGATGACTTTGTCGACATGACCTCCAGTATCGAGGAGGGCGGAGATGTCGATCTGGATGACGTTGCTGAGGCAGGTGAACAGGAGTCGTCGCGACAGATCGGAGAGTTTGATGAGCAGGATCTGGCGCAAAGTGTCGATCTGGAAGTAAGCGACACGCCCGATCAGGATGAAGAAGCGTTTGTTCATACGCTGTTGAATGAACCGGATCTCGCAAGCTTGGATGCTGATCTGGATGGCATTGAAAATGGCGATGATCTCGACTTGCCTGTCGATCGTGACGATAACCCTGCTCAGGATGATATCGACAGTTTGCTTGATCAGACAGATCCCGATGACATGGATACAGATCTTGAAATACCCGACCTTGAGGATGTTGCTGATCTGAGTGAGCTGGAGGAGCCGGATAGCTCCGATGTACTGGTTGAAGAAGAACCGGTTGAGGAATCTGAGGACGACTTGCTCAGCCTGGACGATGAACTCAATGCGTTGCTGGCTGAAGCCGATCAGGATGGTTTCGTCGAAGAGGAAGCGTTGGGCGATGAAGATTTTACTTTCCTGTCCGGGGCTGATGAAGTGGCCACCAAGCTTGATCTGGCAAGAGCCTATCTTGATATGGAAGACGCGGATGGTGCCCGCGATATTCTGAACGAGGTCATGATAGAAGGGTCTGAGAGTCAGAAGCAGGAAGCGGAAGAGCTTCTGGCATCGCTGGTTTAAAGGTGAGTATTGTATAGCTGTACGCCGCTCATCGGAGTCAGATCGTGACAAGACCGGCCAAATCGCCGGTCTTGTGTTTTCCTGTACAGCCCTCGGCTGTTTTCAATGTGTGCTATTTATCAGATTCAGAACGCTTAATGACCAATTCACATTCGTCGCTGGAGATTTCTCCAAAGATTTTTCGTATTGCCTTGGGTGTCGAGTACAACGGCAGCGAGTTTCATGGTTGGCAAGCGCAAAAGTCGGGTGTTGCCAGTGTGCAGGCAGAGCTGGAACGCGCGCTCAGCAAGGTTGCCAATGAGGCAGTTGCAGTCGTGTGTGCAGGCCGAACAGATGCGGGAGTCCATGCCAGCGAGCAGGTGGTCCATTTTGATACGACGGCTGTTCGTGATCCCCGGGCTTGGATCATGGGGACCAATACCCATCTGTCTCATCATGTCAGTGTGCGCTGGGCTACAGAAGTGGCTGATGATTTTCATGCACGCTTTTCTGCAGTAGAACGTCAATATCGTTATGTCATCTATAACCATAAAGTTCAGCCCGCCCTGCTCAATCGACATCTGACCTGGGATTATCGCCCGCTGGATGTGGTGCGAATGCAAGAAGCAGCGCGCCATCTCGTTGGCACCCATGATTTTACCTCCTTTCGCGCTGTTCAGTGCCAGGCGAAAAGTCCTGTGCGGACCTTGAAGCAACTGGATGTTGTGCGGCAAGGTAATCTGATCGTATTGAATGTAAGGGCGAACGCATTTCTTCATCACATGGTCCGCAATCTTGCGGGCGTACTGATAAAGATTGGTGCAGGTGAGGCTGAGCCTCTGTGGGCTAAAGAAGTACTGGATGCTCGGGATCGCCGATTGGGAGGGGTGACCGCGCCGCCTTTTGGTCTTTATCTGGTGCGTGCGGTATACCCGGAATCATTCATCCTGCCGCAAGAGGCTCCCGGCCCCAATTTTCTGGGCAGTTTCGGTGAGGGCTAGGGCATGCGGGGTAGGGTTGCCTTTCTATTGGGATCAGCAAGTAGTTCTGCTAACATCTGGCACCTTGATTAACCTCGGTTTTCTCGGATTTAACTCATTTATCTTGGACAGTACGAGCATTTCATGACCCGAACACGCGTCAAAATTTGTGGTATGCGAAGTGTCGAGGATGCTCTGGCGGCGGTTGAAGCTGGGGCGGATGCTTTAGGGTTTGTATTTTACCCACCGAGCAAGCGAGCTATTGACGCTGCTCTCTGTCGTGATATCTGCCAGGCGTTGCCACCTTTCGTAGAGCGTGTTGGCTTGTTCGTCGACGAGGCACCTGAGCAGGTAAAAAAGGTGTTGAGCATTGCTCCACTTAGCTTGCTGCAATTTCACGGTGACGAGACTGCAGCCTATTGCGAGTCGTTTTCCGTGCCCTATATAAAGGCCATCAGGATGAAGCCGGGGACGGACCTGATAGCGTTGGCTCAAACCTATTCCTCAGCACAGGCTTTACTGGTAGATGCCTATATGCCGGGTATGCCAGGAGGAACAGGCCTTACTTTTGACTGGCAAGTATTGCCAGATAACGTGGGCAAACCTGTGATTCTGGCGGGTGGCCTGACACCGGATAATATTGGTATCGCGGTACGCGGGGTAAGACCTTATGCCGTCGATGTCAGTGGTGGCGTCGAGTCTGCTCCAGGCAAGAAGGATGCCGCTCTCATTTCTCAATTTGTACAAGGGGTGTTACGTGGTGACGCAAGTTGATCTGAAAGCGTTGGTCAGTCTGCCTGACGAACGAGGACACTTTGGCCCCTATGGTGGGCGCTTTGTGTCTGAGACCCTGATGGCGGCACTGGAAGAGCTTACCGAGACGTATCAGCGTTTGTGGCAAGACCCCGAGTTTATCGCCGAATTTGATCGTGATCTGAAGCATTATGTGGGCCGTCCATCGCCTCTTTATCATGCTGAGCGTTTGTCTCGTGAGCTGGGTGGTGCGCAGATTTACCTGAAGCGGGAAGACCTTAATCACACGGGTGCGCACAAGGTTAACAATACTATTGGCCAGGCCTTATTGGCCAAAAAAATAGGCAAACCTCGTATTATCGCTGAAACAGGAGCTGGCCAACATGGTGTGGCATCTGCAACTGTCGCTGCTCGCCTCGGGCTGGAGTGCGTGGTGTATATGGGCGAGGAAGATATTCGTCGTCAAGCGCTCAACGTTTATCGCATGAAACTGCTGGGTGCCAAGGTGGTACCTGTCACGTCTGGCACGCGCACGTTGAAAGACGCTCTCAATGAAGCCATGCGAGATTGGGTTACCAATGTTGATAGCACCTTCTACATCATTGGTACCGCAGCAGGCCCTCATCCCTATCCGCAAATGGTTCGTGATTTTCAGTCCGTCATCGGCCGCGAAGCCCGTCAGCAATGCCTGGAACAAACCGGTCGTCTGCCAGATGCCCTGGTTGCGTGCGTCGGTGGTGGATCTAATGCCATCGGGCTGTTCTATCCCTTTATCGAGGATGCCAGCGTAAGAATGATTGGTGTCGAGGCGGGCGGACTGGGTCTGGCAACAGGTCAGCACGCCGCTCCGTTGACCGCAGGGCGCCCAGGTGTGCTGCATGGCAACCGCACTTATCTGATGGCTGATGATGCTGGGCAGATTCTGGGTACGCATTCGGTTTCGGCTGGTCTTGATTATCCTGGCGTTGGACCTGAACATGCGTGGCTGAAAGATACCGGTAGAGCTGAATATGTAGCTGCGACCGATGAAGAGGCAATGAATGCATTCCGTATGCTGACTCGCATTGAAGGTATTATGCCGGCCCTTGAGTCAAGCCACGCAGTTGCTCATGCAATCAAGATTGCCCCGACCATGTCTCAGGATCAGATTCTTGTCGTTAACCTGTCGGGTCGTGGCGACAAAGATATTCATACCGTTGCCGGCATTGATGGCATCGAGATCTAAGGAGTAGTAATGAGCCGTATCTCAGGATGTTTCGCTCGCCTCGCAGCGGCGAATCGTAAGGCGCTGATTCCTTACATCACTGCTGGTGATGGTGGCCTGGATCTCACAGTCCCCCTGATGCATGCTCTGGTCGGCGCGGGCGCTGACATTATTGAGCTGGGCGTGCCGTTTTCAGACCCCATGGCAGATGGTCCGGTCATTCAGTTAGCCTGCGAGCGGGCACTGGCACACGGCACTCGTTTGGCAGATGTGCTGGAGATGGTCAAAGCATTTCGTGTTCAGGATGAGGTTACGCCTGTTGTCTTGATGGGATACCTGAATCCTGTCGAAATGATGGGATATAAAGCGTTCGCCGAGCAGGCCGCGACCGCTGGTGTGGATGGCGTTTTGCTGGTCGATATGCCCCCAGAAGAGGCCGATGATGTGCCTGCATTGATGCAGGCTCATGGTCTGGATTTGGTTTTCCTGCTGGCGCCTACCAGCAAGGTTGAGCGAGTTGAGGCAATCGGCAAGGCGGGTTCTGGTTACGTATACTACGTATCACTTAAAGGCGTGACAGGATCAGCCCAGCTGAATACTGCCGAAGTGGCTGAGCGGGTTGGTTTCATTCGCCAGCACGTCAGTCAGCCGGTGGGTGTCGGTTTTGGTATTCGCGATGCCGCATCGGCCAAAGCAGTCGCAGCGGTAGCCGATGGTGTCATCGTGGGAAGTGTACTGGTCAACAAGATGGCCGAGTTGCAGCAGGACAGGGCCGCGTTATTGCAGGAAGTGCCCGCCATATTGCGCAGCATGCGCGAAGCGATGGATGCCTGACTGAGTTAAGAAATGATGCTGGCCGGCGAGCTGTGGACACTGCCAGTGTTTGAAGAGCAATCGCAGTTCGCAAGGTTGGTGCGGAGAATCTATGAGTAACTGGCTAGAAAAAATCGTTCCTTCCCTCGTTCGGGTGCAGCGTAAAACCTCAACCTCTTCTGTACCTGAAGGGTTGTGGAAGAAGTGCCCCAAGTGTGAGGCGGTGCTGTATCGCCCCGAGCTGGAAAAAAATCTGGATGTATGTCCGAAGTGCGATCATCACATGCGTATCAGTGCTCGCCGTCGTCTGGATGTTTTTCTGGATGCGGAAAATCGGGCAGAAATCGGTGCGAATGTTGAGCCCAGTGATCGTCTGAAGTTCAAGGACTCCAAGCGCTATAAGGATCGCCTGGTGGCTGCCCAGAAGGAGACTGGCGAGAAGGATGCACTGATTGCAATGAGCGGCACTCTGGATGGTATGCCGGTTGTTGCGGTAGCCTTTGAGTTCAACTTCATGGGCGGTTCCATGGGGTCAGTGGTAGGTGAACGTTTTGTTCGTGCGGCCCAGCATGCTTTGAAAGAGCGTATTCCCCTGATCTGCTTCGCGGCTTCTGGTGGTGCGCGCATGCAGGAAGCACTGTTCTCTCTTATGCAGATGGCGAAGACCAGTGCCGCACTGGAAAAGCTCAAGCAAAACGGTGTGCCCTATATTTCTGTCATGACTGACCCGGTTTTTGGGGGCGTGTCTGCAAGTCTGGCGATGCTGGGTGATCTGAACGTGGCTGAGCCCAATGCTTTGATTGGTTTCGCCGGCCCCCGTGTTATTGAGCAGACGGTGCGTGAGAAACTGCCAGAAGGATTCCAGCGCAGTGAGTTCCTGCTGAGTCATGGTGCTCTGGACATGATTCTGCACCGCAAACAGATGCGCGAGCGTCTGGGTTCGATTCTGCGTAAATTGAGCCATCTTCCTGAAATCAAGGAAGTTCAGGAAGAAGCAGAGGAATAACAGTGACCGGGGTGAAAGCCTCCGGAGTGCTGTGGTGCTGAGTCTGGCACCCTAATGTCGCCGACTTTCCGTTGATCCGATCAGGGTTGATGGAGTCGGCGTTATTTTTGTTAACGTACAGAAACTCTTGCCGGGAAGATAATTGGCTTTGGCAGGGGTTATCCCGGTGGATTCAATAATGACACAGCGCACACTTAATGACTGGTTGGCCTGGATGGAGCAACAGCACCCATCAGCGATAGATCTGGGTCTGGATCGGGTACAGAAGGTGTGGCAAGCATTGGGGGCACCGCAGCCTGCCAAAAAGGTGGTTGTGGTTGGCGGCACCAATGGCAAGGGCTCAACCTTAACCTATATCAGTCAGCTGGCTATGACTGCAGGCTGGAAAACAGGCACTTATACCTCACCTCATTTCCTGCGTTACAACGAGCGTGTCGCGATTGAAGGCAAGAGTGTAACTGATGAGCAGCTGTGCGCGGTGTTTGAGCGCATTGAGGCCTGTCAAACAGCGCTGTCGCAGCAGGGCGAGGTGATCTCGCTCACCTATTTTGAGTTTGGAACCCTCGCTGCGTTACTGCTGCTGGCAGGCGCGAACCTGGATCTGGCGGTGCTGGAAGTCGGGCTTGGTGGCCGCCTCGATGCGGTCAATATCGTCAGTGGTGATGTCGCCATCGTGACGTCAGTGGATCTGGATCACACAGACTGGCTGGGCAGTGATCGTGAAGCTATCGGCTTTGAGAAGGCAGGTATATTCCGGCCAGATCGCCTGGCGCTGTGTGCTGAGCCTGATGTGCCGCAGTCTCTGGCTGAGCATGCACAGACAATTGCAGCTCGTCTGATGAAAATCGGTGAATCTTTTGGTATCGATGAGGGCAATGGTGATTATCGTTGTTACGGACAGCTACCGGATGGTCGGCCCTGGTATGTGGATCACATCCCGGCTCCTCAGCTACCGGTCAGAAACATGGCTCCGGCCTTGCAAGCGGTAAAATGGCTTGGCATTGAGCTGACTGATGAACAGTGTCGCCATGCTCTGAGTCATGCGACCCTGACAGGGCGCTTTCAGCATATGGAGTGGCAGAAGCGTTATTGGTTGCTGGATGTCGCCCACAATCCGGAAGCGGCAAGGCATCTGGCAAAGTGGCTGGCTCGGAATGCAAAAGGCCGTAAGGTCCATGCGTTGTGCGGAATGCTGGCTGACAAAGATATCGAGGGTGTTTTAGGCGCTTTGGCCAGCTCAATTGGCCATTGGCAGCTGCTGACATTGCAGGGTGCACGCGGTCAAACCGCAGAAGGGATGGCCAGACGTGTAGCTCACCTGACCTCTGATGCGTCGATTGCTCAGGCAGATACAGTGGAAGAGGCTCTCACTGCGCTGATTAATGTCAGTAGTGCCGATGACCTGATTGTTGTTTTTGGCTCTTTCTATACCGTGTCGATGACACTGGAGAAAATGCTCGCAGGCTAATGTATTTGTGCTGTCAATGGGCAGGTAGTCGGGTGAGGAGGTGCTTCACCCGGTCTTTTTAGATGTTAGTTGGATTCGTTAACGGAATGTTGTGTGGTTCCCTGCGGAAGGGGAGGAGTTACCTATGCCAATTGAGCTTCGGCACCGAATTATTGGTGGTGCTGCATTATTGATCGTGGTTGCGTTTTGGGCAGTCAGTTTTTGGGATGGTGCCGGCTTGCCTTCTTTACCACCGGTACCAGAGGCTATGCCGGTTCGTCCGGCGGTGCCTGCGATTGATACGTATCAGCCTCAGCAGCCTGTATCTGAACTGGATGAAACGGTTTCTCCGGTGGCGAATAGCAGCGTTGAGCCCAGTGTTGAGAGTGCAGATACTACCAAGCTTGTTGTGCCCCCACCTCCATCGGTGGCTCAGCCTGCTCAGCCGGTCGTAGCTGAAACAGTTGCTCCTAAACCTGCGGTAGCGCAGCCACCTGCTGAGCCTAAAGCGATTAAGGAGACTGCACCGCAGGTGCAAATGGATACTCAGGGGGTGCCCGCTGCCTGGGCTTTGCAGTTAGCGAGCTTTAAGGATCAGACTAATGCGGATCGCTTGCAGAAAAAACTGATGGACTCCGGATTCAAGGCCTACCAGAGCTTTGATGGCACATTGCACCGGGTATTCGTCGGCCCCGAGTTGGATCGTGGCAAGCTGGAAAGCATTCGTGCGCAGATCAAGCAACAGGTGAAGCTGGATGCGATGATCGTGCGTTATCAGGTGCCGAAATAACGGCAAAATCAACCAGTTGGTTCGATTCTTCAAAGCCAGTGATCTGTATTGGCGCTTCTGCTAGAATGCGCACGCCATCGGGATAGGAGTAGTAAATGAACTGGGCGGATTGGGTGATTCTTGGGGTCATCGGAGTCTCCGGACTGATCAGCCTGACGCGCGGCTTCATGCGCGAAGCCTTATCTCTGCTGACCTGGATCGTGGCATTTGTTATTGCCCGCCTGTTCACAGACCAGCTTAGTGTGCTCCTGACCCCATATATAGCAACACCTTCCATCAGGGTGGCATCAGCGTTCATCGCTCTGTTTATCATTACGCTGATTGTCGGCGCGATGATTGGTTTCCTGGTCGGAGAGCTGGTGAAAGCGACGGGTTTAAGTGGAACTGATCGCGTGCTGGGCATGGCCTTCGGGATTGCCCGGGGGTGTGTGCTGATTGTGGTAGCGGTGGCCTTGTTATCTTACACGCCCGTAGTCAATGACTACTGGTGGCAGTCGTCACGACTGGTACCTGAATTCAAGATGATGGAGTCCTGGTCTCTTGGCCTTCTTAAAGATGTGTCGGGAGCCATACTGTCAGTAGGAAGCTGATAGTTTCACTGACAGATGCCTGCCCGAAAGCGGTGCTGGCTAAGCATGTTCAACTGAGGTGTATTTCATGTGCGGTATTGTCGGCATCGTTGCCAATTCCCATGTTAACCAGGAAATATTTGACGCACTTACGGTGCTACAACATCGTGGCCAGGATGCGGCCGGGATGGTCACCAGTCAGAATGGGCGCTTCTTCCTGCGCAAGGACAATGGGCAAGTGCGAGATGTTTTCCGCACCCGTCACATGAAGCAGCTGGTCGGTAACATCGGTATAGGGCATGTGCGTTATCCCACCGCCGGCAGTTCAAGCTCTGCTGAAGCCCAACCCTTCTATGTCAACTCTCCCTACGGTATTGCTCTTGCTCACAATGGCAACCTGACGAACACCGAAGAGCTGGCAGCGGATCTGTTCCGTGAAGATCTGCGTCATTTGAATACCTCTTCGGATTCCGAAGTGCTCCTCAATATTCTGGCTCACGAGCTGCAGATTCTGCACAAACTCAAGCTGACGCCGGAAGATTTGTTCAGTGCCATGGGCCAGGTCTACAAGCGTGTTCGTGGTGCTTATGCTGTTGTGGCCATGATTACCGGCTATGGCATTCTGGCATTTCGCGATCCCTTCGGCATTCGTCCTCTGTGTATTGGTGTGCGCGAGACCGCTGGTAAGCCTGAGTACATGGTGGCATCCGAAAGTTGTGCGCTGATTGGTGGTGGCTACAAGTTGCTGCGCGATGTCAAACCCGGTGAGGCGATTTTCCTCAGTGAAGATGCACAGCTGTTCAGCCAGGTCTGTGCAGAACACACCGAATACCGCCCATGTATTTTTGAACACGTCTACTTGGCACGTCCTGATTCCATTATTGATGGTATTTCCGTTTACAAAGCTCGTCTGCGTATGGGCGAGTTTCTGGCAGACAAGGTTCTGCGTGAACGTCCCGAACATGATATTGATGTTGTCATTCCCATTCCCGATACCAGCCGCACAGCGGCCATGCAAATGGCGCTCAAGCTGGGCGTTAAGATGCGTGAAGGCTTTGTCAAAAACCGTTATATCGGTCGTACCTTCATCATGCCCGGGCAGAAAATTCGTGAGAAGTCCGTCCGGCAGAAGCTGAGCCCGATTGAGCTCGAATTCCGTGATCGTGTTGTCATGCTGGTGGATGACTCCATTGTGCGTGGAACTACTTCACGACAGATTATTGAGATGGCACGCGAGTGTGGCGCCAAGAAGGTCTACATCGCCTCGGCAGCTCCTGCAATTCGCTATCCAAACGTTTACGGTATTGATATGCCAGCAGTTAAAGAGCTGGTCGGTCACGGCCGTACAGACGAAGAAGTGGCTGAATACATTGGTGCTGACTGGCTGGTATATCAGGATCTTGGTGATCTGATTGAATCAACGGCAGGTGCAGATACGCCCGCGACCCAGTTTGACTGCTCTGTGTTTGATGGTGACTACGTTACTGGTGACGTCGATGAGCAGTATTTTGCCAAACTGGAAGCGGCTCGTAACGATGGCGCCAAATTTGACGAAGAACTTGGCGACAATGAAACCGCAGACATGCTCAAACGCCTGAGCTAAATGCGCAGGTCAGACATTGACTAAATGACAACGCCACCTTCGGGTGGCGTTGTCATTTGTGAGCATCGCTTGTTTAGCGAGTTCTTTGCGTTAACTGGCCGCACGTGGAGCCACTGCCGTGCTGGATTAATACTGGCAGGAATTGGTATCGTATCTGTTATTTGACCGTCAGGCTGTGTGTCGTCACGGCGGGTCTATTTATGTGGAGATTTACCGCGAATGTCTGAGCAGTCTTTTCCTTCTAATGATCCTCTGGCCCGTTTGCAAAATGACCTCGAAGGGGCAGCGCAAGATACTCTGGCAGTGCGCGCTGGACATGTGCGGACCATGGAAGCTGAGCATGCCGAAGCGATTTTCCCAACATCAAGCTTCGTATTCAGCAGTGCGGCAGAGGCTGCACGCCGATTCCCAAATGCCGATGGTAATATCTACTCTCGTTTTACCAATCCCACTGTTCGTACTTTTGAGCAGCGTATTGCAGCGATGGAAGGTGGCGAACGTGCCGTCGCGACCGCTTCCGGGATGGCGGCCATTTCCAGCCTGACACTGGGGATGCTGGAGCAGGGTGATCATATCGTCTGCTCTCGTAGCGTGTTTGGATCGACCATTGCTCTGTTCGACAAATATCTGGGTAAGTTTGGTATCACGACCACTTATGTGGATGTGAACAAGCCGCAAGAGTGGGAAGCCGCAGTGCAACCCAACACCAAGCTGTTCTTTCTTGAAACCCCTTCCAATCCCTTGGCTGAAGTGGCTGATCTTCGTGCACTGGCTACCATTGCACGACCCCATGGCATCAAAGTCGCAGTCGATAACTGTATTCTGACACCGACATTGCAACAGCCTCTGAAGTTGGGGGCAGATATTGTGGTGCACTCTGCCACCAAATACATCGATGGACAGGGGCGTTGCTTGGGTGGGGTGGTGATTGGTAACCATCAGGATATGGAGAAAGTATTCGGCTACTTGCGTACCGCTGGCCCGAGTATGAGCCCATTCAATGCCTGGGTATTCCTCAAGGGGCTGGAGACACTGCGTATTCGTATGCAGGCACACAGTGCCAGTGCACAGGCGTTGGCTGAGTGGCTGGAGCAGCATCCCAAGGTGGCCAGGGTGTATTACTCTGGTCTCAGGAGCCATCCGCAGCATGAGTTGGCGCGTAGTCAGCAGAAAGGTTTTGGTGGTTTGCTGGCTTTTGAAGTGAAGGGGGGGCAGGCGGAGGCGTGGAAGGTTATTGATTGCACGCGCATGATCTCCATTACGGGTAACCTGGGGGATACCCGGACCACGATTACTCACCCGTCAACAACGACACACGGCAAGATGACGGCCGAAGCGAAAGCTGAAGCCGGTATCAAGGACAGTCTGATTCGTGTCTCCGTCGGTCTGGAAGATATTGATGATATCAAAGCTGATCTGGCACGTGGTCTTGACCATCTATGACCGTCCGCCTGCACTACCTTGGCGTCGCCGTGTGCCTGCTGCTGGCAGGTTGTGACAAGTCGGATAACTCCGACTTCGCCAAGGTACTGCAGTTTGAAGGCGCGATTTCCCCGTCAGGAAATCGCGACCCGATTCCGGAGCATTTTCTGCAGGTTCCTGAAACACAGCTCGCGGTGCCGGGTGCTGTGCGCATGGATATCTCCATTACGCTAGAGGCCGCTTCTGTGGATGCCAAGAAGCGTCTGCAGTCTCACATGCCACTGGTACAACACTATCTCAATCTCGCTCTGGCTCAGGTGAATATGCAGTCAGTAAAGGATGAGCGCAGCCGTGAGCTGGTGCTGATGCAAGTGCGGGACTTCGTCAATCAGGGTTTGCAGGAAGAAGATCCCAAGATGCAGATTCAGCGTGTGCTGGTCGATCATCTGTGGGTTGATCGTAAGGCGCAATGATCTCTGATGTTGATCAACGGTTTGTTAGATGTGCCACACCATAATGCATAGTGTTGCCTTTGCAGCCGTAATGTCATTATCTGCTGCTAAGACGGATGGGTAGTTATCAGGTGTAGTGGACCGATGTGCTCCGGAGTATGGGGAGCAGATGCCACTTACTTATGGTCAGGAGAGATGAATTGAGTACCAAATACCTCAAACGATTCTTCAAACCAAAATCCATCGTGGTCTTTGGTGCCACGGAGGAGCCTGATAATCTCGGCGGCGTGGTCGTCCGTAATCTGCAGGAAAGCGGATTTGAAGGGCATCTCTATGTGGTGTACCGCGAGGCAACGGAGGCCGTATTCGGTGTTCCTTGTTATCGGGGCTTTGCCGACTTACCTGAACTGCCAGATCTGGCGGTCATTTGCTCTATTCCTGAGCGTGTTCCGGAACTGATTCGTAAGCTTGGTGCCAGTGAGGTACGTGCTGCCATTATTCTGAGTGGTGGCTATCTTGCTCAGGGCGAGGAAAGCCGACCCCTGCGTGAGGCGGTTAAAGAAGCAGCGAAGCCCTATGGTATTCGCATCATGGGGCCAGACTGTCTGGGAATACTGGTTCCTGGCCACAACATGAATGCCAGTTACAGCCATCTCAATGTACTGAAAGGGAAAGTGGGCTACGTCGGCCAGTCCGGTATTGTCGGTACCGCCATGATTGACTGGGCGACAGGTCAGGGGATTGGCTTCTCCCATTTTCTTACCATAGGCGACTCTGTCGATGTCGATCTGCCCAGCATCATCGATTACCTCGCGGCGGATCCTTATACCCAGTCCATCGTGTTGCAGCTCAATCGTATTACCAATGCTCGACACTTTGTCTCGGCTGTACGCTCGGCAGCACGAAATAAACTGGTGCTCATTCTGAAAAGTGCCTTCCTGCATCAGGCTGGGGCAATACAAAGTGCAGTGGACAGTGGTGTCGTCAGTGAGGATCAGGTCTACGATGCCGTGTTGCGCCGGGCAGGGGTCGTGCGGGTGACAACCTCTGATGAAGTTTTTAATGCGCTGGAGACGCTCAGCCGCAGCAAGCTGTTGAAAGGTGACCGGCTGGCGTTGATTTGCAACGGCATGGGGCCGAATGCACTGGCGGTCGATGCCTTGATACGTAAAGGTGGCAAGCTGGCGCAGTTGTCAGAGCAGACCGTTGCTGACCTGGCTGAGGTACTACCGCCTTTTTGGAGTCGCGCTAATCCTGTTGATCTCAATGCGACGGCAACACCTGAGCAGTTTGCCAGGGCGCTGTCGATTGTCAGTCGTGATCCGAATGTGGATGCGGTGCTGATGATTCATGCACCGACCCGTCTGGCTCCCTGCGTACAGACGGCTGAGGCGATCATCAAAGTACAGAAGTCTGTATCCACCCAGGTACTAACCAGCTGGATGGGAAGAGCCAGTGCCATACCGGCACGTAACTTGTTAAGTGCCGCAGGTATTCCGACCTATATCACTCCTGAAAAAGCGGTAGAAGGCTTTATGCACATGGTTGAATACCGGCGCAATCAGGAAGTGACGCGACAAACGCCACCCAACTATGTGCTGCAGGAGCAGTCCATTCATCGCATGCGTGCCAAGGCACTGGTGGATGGTATTCATAGCAGTGGTCGGGACTACCTTACCCATGCCGAGTCCATGGAGCTGGTCAACTACTACGGTATTCCCTCTGCTCATTCTTCTTACGCGATCTCTGTTGAAGAAGTGCTGAAAGTTGGGCGGTTCTACGAGGAGGGAGTCGCAGTCAAGGCTCTGCACAAGGACAATCGCTATCCCTTTGCCTATGACCAGCTATTGACCAAACGCTGGCAGGACATGGCACTGGATATGTACTCTGAGGACGAGATTCGACGTCGGGTTACTCGCCTTGATTATCGGATGCGCGAGCGCTACCAGGATAATGAGCTGGATGGCTTTGTCGTGCAGCAGATGAAGCGTGGCTTTCAGTCCATGCAGATGCATGTCGGCATAACCCAGCATCCGGTTTTTGGTCCGCTGATCGTTTTTGGTGTGGGTGGTTACACCGTTGATGTTCTGGGTGATCGTCAGTTAGGGGTACCACCTCTGAGCATGTCGCTGGCTCGCTTGCTGATCGAGCAAAGCAGAGTGCACCGGATTATTCAGGAAAACAGCTATAGGATTGATCAGGACATCAATACCCTCTGCCAGATGCTGGTCAAGCTATCGCAGCTGGTGGTGGACTTGCCGGTGGTCAAGGCGCTTGAGATCAATCCACTGTTGTTAAACAAGCAAGGATTACTCGCTGTCGACGTCAGTGTCTCGCTGGGAGAGCCGGTCCCCTTATGCATTCCCGCCTATCCGGAGCATTTGCGTGAGTGGGCTACATTGCTGAAAAGCAACAGAGAGGTGGAGCTGCGGCCCATTCGGGGTGAAGACGAGCCAGCGCATCTGCAGTTCTACAAAAGCCTCAGCCCGGAAACCGTGCGTTTGCGCTATTTCTACAGTCGCTCAGTCCCCAATCATTCTGAGCTGGCAAACTGGTCACAGATTGACTACGACCGGGAGATGGCCTTTATCGCGACCGCACTGAAGCAAGATCAGAGTTATGAGTACGAGACACTGGGCGTGGTGCGTGCCATCACCGATCCGGATAACGTTACTGCGGAGTTTTCGATCGTGATCCGGGATGACATGCAGGGAGAAGGGTTAGGGCGGTTGTTGATGAATAAGATCACCGAGTATTGCCGCAGCCGGGGCACGTTGCAGTTGGTGGGGTCAACGTTGCCGACGAATCTGGGCATGCAGAAGCTGGCCAAGTCACTTGGCTTTCAGAATTCCTACAACGCCGAAGAAGAGGTGGTAGATATGCGCTTGCCTCTTAACCCACCTCAAGAAGACTGGCAGTTCCATCGCTTATCATTAGGATGATGTCGTCAGGTTGACGCACCCATGTGGAAGAGAAGCCGGGCTTCCGTCTGTCTACATCTCAGGGCAATAGATGTCGTGAAGTGTGCGGATAATCTGACTGGCAACATCACCGGACAGTGAGTAGTAAATGGTCTGGGATTCTCGCCGGGTTTTGACCAGCCCATCCCGGCGCAACACAGCCAGATGCTGTGACAGTGCTGACTGACTTAGGTCAAGGCAGGTATTGAGTTCCGTCACCGAAAGCTCTTTGCCATCCAGATAGCACAAAATAAGAAGACGGCTTTCATTAGCCAGTGCTTTAAGGACTTTCGCCGCGCCAGAGGCATTCCTTTTCATCATTTCCAGCGTTTCTGGTGTCATGCCATGGGTGGCGTTTGGCTGAGTGGCGCTATTCAAACAACGTTCTCCTCAAACAGCAGAGTCTGGAGACAAAGGATTTTCAGAGGATACTGTCAGTACTCTGTGCCCGGTTACATCTTGCAACATCGTACTGTATCGAAGGGAGCTGTGCAATTTAGCTGGGAAGGGTCAGCTGATACGCATCAACGTTGGCGGCTAAAAGTGATGAGCTGGTTCTTGAAAAGGCTCGTTCCGGCATCCGGAACGAGCTCAGCATCAGTATGCAATCAGAGAGAATACTGACACGCCGGAATCTTGCAGCCTCTGTGAGCCCTGCAAGCCTGGCAGGTCGATGATGGAAGCAACTTCACTGACGCTGCCGCCCAAACGTTGCACGAGCGAGCAGGCGGCAATCAGAGTGCCGCCTGTGGCAATCAGATCATCAAAAATCAGTACTTTGTCGCCGGGGCCACACGCATCAGTCTGTACTTCCAGGGTTGCACTGCCGTACTCAAGGTCATAGGACTGGCTGATGGTGTCGCCGGGCAGTTTGCCTTTTTTGCGTACCAGAATGAGGGGCTTGTTGAGCTGGTGAGCAAGAATGGCGCTCACCAGAAAGCCGCGTGCGTCAATGCTGGCAATGTGGGTGATATCGGAAGTAACGTAGCGTTCAATAAAGCCGTCAGTCACTGTGCGTAATGCTTTAGGATCTTTAAAAATGGGCGTGATATCACGGAAGGTGACGCCGGGCTCAGGCCAGTCAGGCAGGGCCCGAATCACTGACTTTACGTAGGAAGCATCAAAAGCCATGGTTGGTTGATCCTTAGAGAGTAAAAATCCTGCACAGGGCAGGATCAGATGGCCGGAATAAACCGAATGGATAATTCTTGCCTAGGTTACCTCAAACTGGCTGGCTGAGAAACCCGCTGCCTGCTCGTGAAGATTCTGCTCTGCGGCAGTCTCATCGCTCACAGGCTGCTGTAACTTATCAGGCTTGCTTGGCAAGTACATGAGTCTCTACGTGTTCACACTCACCCGCTGCGGCATACAGGCCGCTCAGGTCAATCACACGAATGTCTTTTCCTTCAACCGCGATCAGTTCGTTTTTCTGGAAGCGGGTAAAGATACGACTCACTGTCTCTACTGCCAGACCCAGATAGTTACCGATCTCATTACGTGACATGGGTAAACGGAAATGGGTGGCGGAAAAACCACGAAGTTTGAATCGTTGAGACAAACGTACCAGGAAGGTGCCTACGCGTTCATCCGCATTCTTCTTGCTCAGTAACAGCATCATTTGCTGCTCTTCACGGATTTCTTTGCTCATGGTACGCAGCAAATTTTTCCGCAGCTCCGGTAATTGCCCGGAGAGGGTATCAAGCTTCTCAAAGGGGATTTCACACACCGTGGTGGTTTCCAGTACTTTGGCAGAAACCGGGTACTGTGACTCGTGAATACCGCTCAGTCCAAGCAGCTCACTGGGAAGATAGAAACCAGTGATCTGTTCTTCACCCTCATCGGTAACCGTGTAGGTTTTGATGGCACCTGCGCGTACGGCAAAAACGGATGAGAAATTGTCACCCTGACGGAACAGGTGTTCACCTTTCTTCAGTGGGCGGCTTTTATCAATGATGCCATCCAGGCGATCCATCTCGGTAAAGCTCAGGGATAGCGGCAGACACAGAGAGTTCAGGCTGCAATGCTGGCAGTGAGCCTGTTTGATATTACGAATGATCGGTTCCATGTGGGGGTGCTCAGCCATAATCGTTTCCCTGCGCGTAATTTAAAAAATGAACCAACTGTCAGGTGTGACAGTATGTTATATGTGGTTGCACAGGTGAAGGAAAAAGTCTTCGGACTTATCAGAACATATTCACGATTTTGCTAATCAAAGCCAAACAAGGCCAAAAGAGCTGAGGAAGCGGTGTTTAGTTATCCTAAATGCGCATCCGAAGGTCTTTTCTTCGCTGTGTGGCTGACGCACGGCAGATCGTGAAGGCGTTCTTAAATGATCCGAGAAAAACGCTGTTCAATCTGTGCTTGCCTGTAGCTGTCAAACAGCATACAGATCGACCGGATAAGCAGTCGTCCTGGCGGCAATATTGTCAGAGAGCCAGCGCTTATGGATATCAGACCATCGTTTATATGTCCACCGAGCGCATTGAGTTCTTTTGCAAAGTACTCATTGAAGTTGATCTGCCAGGTTGTACTGAAGGTTGCGGTGTCCAACTGAAAGTGACAGATCAGCTGAGTAATCAGCGCGCGGCGCACACGGTCGTCGTAACTTAGCTGAATACCTTTACAGATTGCGTTGCCCTGACTGTCCAGAGCGTCAGACCATTGCCCCACATCGTGCATGTTCTGGAAGTAGGTATCCCCTACCTGCGAAATGGACGAGGCGCCCATAGCCAGCAGCTCGCAGTCACCACGAGTGGTATAGCCCTGAAAGTTGCGATGCAGTTTGCCTTCACGTTGTGCCATAGCCAGCTCGTCGTCCGGCTTGGCGAAGTGATCCATCCCGATGTACTGATAACCTGCCTGATCCAGGCGTTCTATACAGTGTTGCAGAATGCTCAGTTTCATTTGCGGTGTTGGCAGGTCTTCAGCGCGAATATGCCGCTGAGGGCGGAAGCGATCGGGAAGATGAGCATAGTTAAATACAGAGAGCCGATCAGGCGACAGGGCAATGACGGTTTCCAGGGTTTCGGCAAAGCTGTCAGGGGTCTGCAATGGCAAACCATAAATCAGATCGAAATTGATCGAGCGGAATCCCAGTTGACGTGCCTGTTGCAGCAACTCGGCCACCTGCTCGAGAGGCTGTACACGATTAACCGCAGCCTGTACGGCGGGATTGGTGTCCTGAATACCAAAACTCAGGCGATTGAAGCCCAGATCACGCAATACCTTCAGGGTATCGCCAGTCACCGTGCGAGGATCGATCTCGATGGAGTAATCGGCCTTGTCATCATCACGCAGAGTGAAATGGCGCCGGATGACTGCCATCACTTCCTGCAACTCCGTGTCACTCAGGAAGGTGGGAGTGCCACCACCAAAATGCAGCTGCTCAACAACACGCCCTTCAGCAAAACGTTCAGCGTAGAAGGCTATTTCCTGATAGAGCTTGTCCAGATAGGACCTGACACGCTGGTGCTGACGTGTAATGACCTTGTTGCAGGCGCAGTAATAGCAGACGTGTTCACAAAAGGGGATGTGGAAATACAGCGACAGCGGTGCCTCAGCGCGAATACTGGCCGCAGCATGCTGCAGGATGTCGTTGCCCTCCAGAGTACGAAAGTCTACAGCGGTCGGGTATGAGGTGTAGCGGGGACCAGCGCTGTCATAGCGGCTGATCAGTTCAGGCACCCAGACAGGATGCAGGTCGGGTAAGGGAGAAAGATTGACGTGGCTCACAGTTTGGCTCCTGTTTAGCTCCACGGCAAAGTATAGAGAGCTCAGTTACACGTCAGCATGATCCAGATCAATGGCTGACAGAAAGATGTAAAGGAAGTGCATGAATCATGGAGGGCAGGGTGATGCTCAGGTTATAGCAGCCCCAAAGCAGTATCAGTATCCCCCCGAGACGGTGTAACCACTGCTGTTGCACCAGTCCTTTCAAACTATGGGAGAACCAGCCGGTGGCGAGCATCACTGGCAGCGTCCCCAGCCCGAACAGGCCCATAATCAGGGCACCATCCAGCCAGGAGTGACTGGCCAGACTCCAGGTCAGGGTGCTGTATACCAGTCCGCAGGGCAGCCAGCCCCAGATCATGCCGAGAGCCAGCGCCTGCCGGATGTTTCTGACGGGTAGCAAGCGTTTGCCCAGAGGGCTGATCAAACGCCAGAGACCGCGGCCAGCCTGTTCGACATGGGTAAGCCATGTTGACCAGCCTGCCAGATACAGGCCCATCAGAATCAGCATTACAGCGGCCAGCAGGCGCAATATCGGAAACTGGTGTAAATCCAGTGTGGCACCCAGTGCCCCGCTGACAGCACCGGCCAGCATATAGCTGCTTATGCGGCCCAGATTGTAGGCAGTGGTCAGAGGCAGGCGTTGAGCAGTGGGAGCTTGTATGGCTACCGCTGTCATGATGCCCCCGCACATGCCAAAGCAATGCATGCCCCCCATCAGGCCGATAAGAAAAGCCGCGCTCAAGTCCAGACTGATCATGGCTGCTGCCGTGAGTCGTCATGCTTGGCGTCAGAGACTTCTGCTTGCGCCTGCTCTTCATGCTCGCCTCTGTAGGGGGCAGGAGGAATCATGTCTTTGTCTTCATCAAAAAGAATGCGGTGTGCCGGACTGTCGAGATCGTCATATTGCCCGCTCTTGACAGACCAGAAAAAGAAATACATGGCCAGCCCGATGAACAGCAGAGCGATGGGAATCAACAGATACATTATGTCCATGGCATTCACGCAGGCTGGGTGGAAAGGGAGGGGGAATGAAGTGCGGAGAGTCTTTTGTCCCGACCGAGGCGCATGGCATTGCACACCACGATCAGCGAGCTGCTGGCCATGCCGACGGCAGCAAGATAGGGCGGAATCATTCCTGATGCTGCCAGCGGTAATGCAAGCAGATTGTAACCAATCGCCCAGCCGATATTTTGCCAGATGATGCGGCGGGTCTGCTGGGCAACCTCCATGGCCTGTAACAGCAGACGCAGGTCAGCTCTCAGTAGCATGCTGTCAGCACTGGTTTTGGCCAGATCGGTGGCCTGGTTCATGGCGACCGATGTCTGAGCTTGGGCCAGAACCAGCACGTCATTGATGCCGTCGCCGACCATCAATACCTGTTCGCCTGCAGCCTGCAGCGCTGTGATTTTTTCCAGCTTCTGCTCAGGTGAAACACCGGCAAACCAGTTTGAGATATTCAGCTGTGCTGCAACGGCTGCAACGGGGGCTGGCTGGTCACCACTGAGCAGGCTGACATGAAGTCCTCGTTGCAATAACTGGCTGACCACCTCATGGGCTTCAGGGCGCAAAGCGTCGGTCAGCTGAAACCATGCCAGCGGTTGATACGCATCGCAGAGCAGTAACCACTGGCCTTGCTCCGAGGGAGGAACAGGCGTTGCGGCCAGTTTTTCGGCAGCGAAGCCTGCTTTGCCAAAGCGATAGACAGTACCGGCAATACTGCCTTCGACGCCCTGGGCGACATGATTCTGCAGGTTGTCTGCCAGTTGTTCCTGATAGGGTTTGAACGCATGGGCGATAGGGTGTTCCGATCCCTGTTCCAGTGCAGCAACGACCACGCGACAGTCAGCGGCGCTCATGGTAGCCAGAGGCTGAGTGGTGTGCAGCACAAGCTTGCCTTCCGTGAGTGTGCCGGTTTTGTCGAATACCACATGCGTGATGCTGGCCAGACTTTCCAGTACATGCCCTCGTGTAATCAGAAAACCACGCTGACGCAATGCTGTGGTTGCTGCGGTCAGCGCTGTGGGAGTGGCCAGGGAAAGTGCACAGGGACAGGTGATCACCAGCACTGACAGCGTGACCCAGAAGGCATCTGTCGGATCAATCACGCTCCATACAATGGCTACCAGCGCTGATACGATCAGCACGGCCAGTACAAACCGGCTTGCTACCCGGTCGGCAATAATCGCGGTACGGGGTTTGTCTGCAAAGGCGCGCTCAAGCAGAAAGGCAATGGCAGAGGCGCGTGTGGATTGCGCAACCTTCTGCACCCTGATGGTCAGTGGGCTGGTGACATTCATCGCCCCGCCCAGCACCTGAGAGCCGGGCACTTTGGCGATAGCCACCGATTCGCCGGTAATGATGGCCTCGTCAACGGTACTATGGCCCGACTCGACCATGCCGTCAGCGGGTATCAGCTGGCCGGGTTTGACCAGAATACGATCACCCGCCAGTAAGTCTCTTGCCGCTACACGTTGTTCACCTTCACTGCTCAGCCGCAGTGCGCTGGTGGGCAGAATGGAGCTTAGCTGGTTGCCGCTTTTACCCATGCGGTGGCGGGCGCGCATTTCCACAAAGCGACCGAGCAATAACAGGAAGGTGAACATGGTGATGGAGTCAAAGTAGACTGCACCCCCTCCTGCAAAGGTTGACCACAGGCTGGCCAGATAGGCAATGCCGATAGCCAGGGAAACGGGCAGGTCCATGGTCAGGTGACGACTGCGCAGATCACGCCAGGCAGCAATAAAGAAGGGTTGCGCTGAATAGAAGACGATAGGGGTAGTGATAATAAGACTGATCAGCCGCAGATATTGCGCCTGTTTGGTTTCCATACCCTGCAGGGCACCAGCATAGAGGGCAACGGCGTACATCATCACCTGCATCATACCGATACCGGCGACACCAAGGCGGAATAACGCACTGCGGCTTTCCTTGATATTGCGCGCCTCCTCGGCATCGGGTTGATAGGGGTACGCTTTGTAGCCAAGTCGGTAGAAGGTGCCGAGCAGGTGGCTTATCAGCACCTGATCAGGATGCCATTCGAGGGTGGCGCGATGCGTGGTGAGGTTCACCGTTGCCTGCTTTACACCGGGTATCTTTCTGAGGCTGTGTTCCAGCAACCAGATGCAGGCAGCACAGGTAATTCCTTCGACAATAAATACGGCTCGTTTGTGTCCCTGCCCGGTATCTTCGACAAAATCCTGTTGCAGCGCCTGCTGGTCAAACAGCTGCAGCTCATCACTCAGCTCGCAGGTCAGCGATTGCGGTGTGAGATCAGCTGGCAGATCACCCTGCTGCCGGTGCTGGTAGTAGTCACCCAGGCCTGCATCCATGATGGTCTGGCAGACAGCCTGACAACCGGGGCAGCACATTGACCTGGGCTCGTCCCCAACCGTCACGAACCAGGTGGTATCAGCAGGCAGCGGTTGACCGCAATGAAAACAGCTCTGGGACATCGTCAGTTGAAACGCTGAGGGGTGAGTGTGACGGGGTCGGTATAGGGTGGGTGCAATTCTGCCTGCACACGCCAGCTGTCATCCTGCGGATGCAGAACCAGATAGCGCTTACCCAGCAGGGTATGCCCCAGCTGGCCGATATAGTGGCCGCCGGCCACCTGACGCAGAGGTTGTAGCAGATCACCATGCTGGTCGGTCGGATGCACAATATCCAGCAGCAGGGTCTGTGGGTAGTCGAAGCTGATCTGGGTCGATTGCAGGTCAGCAACGATTTCTCCGGTCATGTCATCCAGTTTGACGGTGGCGTGCAGCCCCAATGACTGCGCTTTGTCGGTTTTGGCGGTGACCGCCAGTGTGTCCTTGGCAGCAATGCGGTACTCATCCTTGACCACACCATCAAAGGTATAGGCAGAGATAATGGCAAAGCTCGAGCCTACGACCATTGAGGCCATCACTGGTGTCAGGACAAACCACAGCCAGGGTTGCCGATACCAGGGTTTAACGCCTTCCACACTAGGCATGATCCACTCCCGTTGTCAGGCAGGCGCATATCAGAACGTGCTCACGATCTGTTGTGCGTCGGCCACACTGCGTTGAAAAACCCTTCGGAATACTCATTCAGGACAGCCAAACTCTGCTTCCTCAGCACTTTTTACCTTGCTTGGCTTCCGCTCGCGAGATCGTCAACACGCTCTCAGAAACTGACCTGCGGCTGGAGGCGGGTAAAAGTTCATGTGCGTCGCCAGCGTCTGGGTTCGTTCTGGCTACCCACCTCAGGTTATTGCACTGGCCCGATAAAACGGTTGGTGACTTCAATATGATCATCCGCATCGTCGGCTTTAATAATGAACTGAACATCAAAGCTGGCGGGGGACAGTTTCTTATCTGTCGCCACCAGCTGAACATTGTGAGTCAGCACCTCGCTGGGCTGCAGTGTAACCCTGTTGCCACCCAGCAGCTCGAGTCTCGCCGGTGCCGTGATGCTGATGGTATAGCTATGCGCCTGCTGCGACTTATTGGCTATGCGCAGCTCATACAGGTTCTGGATGCGCTGGTCCGGCGTCAGGGTATAGAGCTGCTGACGGTCACGCATGATGTCCAGCTCCAGTGGCACACGCGTACCGATGGTGTAAAAAAATGCCCCTGTCATCACCAGCAGCGCGACGCCATAACCGATCAGACGAGGTCGCAGTATATGCGTCTGTCCGCCCTCAAGCTGGTGTTCCGTAGTATAGCGGATCAGGCCTTTGGCATAGCCCATGCGGCTCATGATGTCGTCACAGACATCAATACAGGCAGCACAACCAATGCATTCGTACTGCAGACCGTTGCGAATATCGATGCCGGTGGGGCAGACATGAACGCAGCTGTCGCAGTCGATACAGTCACCAAGGTTGACGCTTTTGGGGTCAACATTACGCTTGCGGCTACCGCGCGGTTCTCCGCGGGCAGCATCATAGGAAACGATCAGCGTATCACGGTCAAACATCACACTCTGGAAGCGGGCATAGGGGCACATGTAGATGCACACCTGCTCACGGAGCCAGCCGGCATTGCCGTAGGTGGCGAGGGTGAAAAACAGCAGCCACCAGCTTTCCCAGGGGCCGAGGTGAAGATGCAGGATATTGGGTAGCAGTTCGCGAACAGGGGTGAAGTAACCAAGGAAGGCAAAAGCTGTCCCCAGGGAAATCAGCAGCCAAAGTACATGCTTGGCCAGTTTTTTGCGGAACTTGTTGAACGACCAGCGCTGCTTATCCAGCTTCATACGCTGATTGCGATCGCCTTCAGTTACTTTCTCCACCCACATGAACATCCACGTCCAGACGCTCTGAGGGCATGAGTAGCCACACCAGAGACGACCGGCAAAGACGGTCACGAAGAACAGGGTGAAGGCGAGGATGATCAGTAGCCACGACAGCAGAATGAAGTCCTGTGGAAACAGGGTGACGCCAAAAATATGAAACTGGCGATTGGGCAGATCAAAGTGAACAGCCTGCTGTCCGTCCCAGGTCAGCCAGGACACCCCGAAAAAGCCGATCAGCAGTGCCCATCCCGCTACCATGCGCAAATTACGGAACAGCCCGCTAAAAGATTTGGTGTAAATGTGCGTGCGTTTGGCGTACAGGTCGACAATCTCGACGTCGGGCTGGGGAGAGATGTCTTTGACGGGGATCTTGCTCATCAGCTGCTCACCATTGACTGTGTGTGCACAGTGCGCCCGATGGTGTTGTGGTTACTGGGCGTCTGCGGTCATCTTGGAACGATGCGTGAATTATAGAGGTAAAGCCTTGATCTTGCGGGGGAGTTGGCCGTTTTCATCATATAAAGTAAAGGCGGCATGATCTGGATCATACCGCCTTTACGTCAGGGCTCAGGCCAGGTACCGGATGTCATTTGTGCGACAGGCTGTACACATAGGCAGCCAGCAGTTTGATCTTGTCGGCTGACAGCAGGTCTTTGTGTGCAGGCATGGCACCTGCACGACCGTTACGCAGTGTTTGCGTAATATCGGCAAAGCTGCCGCCATACAGCCAGATGTTGTCGGTCAGGTTAGGTGCTCCCAGCGCCTGCTGGCCTTTGCCATCAGGTCCATGACAGGCTGTACAGAGCGCCTGGAAGTTGGCCTGACCACGCGCTGCCGCATCGGCATTGTGTGGCTGATCAGAGAGGCTAAGCACATAGTTGGCCACGTCCTCGATACCGTCCTCACCCAGTGCATCTCCCCAGGCGGGCATGCCACCGGTACGACCGTTGGTGATGGTCGCCAGAATCGTGTCAGGGGCACCACCGTACAGCCAGTCATTGTCACCCAGGTTCGGGAAGCCGTGGCCACCCTGTGCCTGTGAACCGTGGCAGACGGCGCAGTTGTTGAGAAATAGCCGCTGCCCCATTTGTACTGCGACCGGATTCTTTGCCGCTTCCTCTATGGGAAGCGCTGCATATTTTTCAAAGACGGGCTTGTAGTGCTCATCGGCATAGGCCATTTCGGTGTTGTACTGGCCTTTGGAAGACCAGCCCAGCAAACCCTGAAAGTTACCCAGACCGGGGTAAAGCATCAGATACACCAGACCGAACACGATGGTGATGACGAACAGGTTGAACCACCAGCGCGGCAGGGGGTTGTCATACTCTTCGATGCCATCAAATTCGTGCCCCAGCGTTTGCTCGGTGGCTTCCTTGTACTTTTCACTCTTGCGGGTTTGGATCACCAGGGCGAAACAGCCGAGGATGACCGCCAGGGTAATTAACGTGACCCCTACGCTCAGTACCAGATTCATTGTTTGTTCTCCCGCTTGTGGGGTTGTGCGGTATCGCCCTGTGATGAAGGCTGCTCTTCATCATCCTCAGCAAAAGGCAGGTTGGCAGCTTCATTGAAGCCTTTGCTGCGCTTGGGATTGGCTACCCAGATGAAGAGGCCGATAAAGGTGATCAGCATGATCACGGACACCCAGGGCCGAAACGCTAGTAAATATTCCATGGTGCTATCGCTTGTTGGACTTGGTGGTGCCCAACTGCTGCAGATAAGCGACGACGGCGTCGATTTCCTTATGACCTTTGACCTCATCCCGGGCAGTTGCAATCTGGTCATCGGTGTAGGGCACGCCGAGTTTGCGCAGAGCTTCCATCTTGGCTTCGGTATCACGGCCAGTCAGCTCATTCTCAAACAGCCAGGGGTAGGCCGGCATAACTGACTCAGGAACGACGTCGCGCGGGTTGTACAGGTGCGCGCGGTGCCAGTCATCACTGTAGCGCTTGCCCACCCGGGCGAGGTCCGGGCCGGTGCGTTTTGAGCCCCACAGGAAGGGGTGGTCATAGACAAACTCGTTGGCTTCACTGAAGGCGCCATAGCGTTCCGTTTCTGCGCGCAGCGGGCGGATCATCTGTGAATGGCAGTTGTTGCAGCCTTCACGGATGTAAATGTCACGGCCTTCCAGTGCCAGCGGTGGCAGTGGCTTGATACCCGGGCCGGGCTGGGTGGTTTCCTTGAGGAAGAACAGCGGTACGTTCTCTACCAGGGTGCCGCCGCTGATGACCAGAATGATGAGCAGTGCCATCAGGCCAATATTACGTTCTATCGTATCGTGCTTGATCATGATGCCGGCTCCTTAGGCGATCTGCGCGGCGGTGGCCAGCGGTACGGTGCTGTTGCGTCGTGCGGTTTGCCAGACGTTGTAGGCCATCAGCAACATGCCAGCGAGGAAGAACGCTCCGCCCAGTGCTCGCACCATGTAACCGCCATGGCTGGCGCTGACGGCTTCCACAAAACTGTAGGTGAGGGTGCCGTCTTCATTGACTGCACGCCACATCAACCCCTGCATGATGCCGTTCACCCACATGGCGCAGATGTAGAGCACGGTGCCTATTGTTGCCAGCCAGAAGTGGGTATTGATCAGATTGGTGCTCCACATCTGGGCACGGCCAAATACCTTGGGAATGAGGTGATAGAGCGAACCGATGGAGATCATGGCAACCCAGCCCAGAGCGCCTGCATGCACGTGGCCGATGGTCCAGTCTGTGTAGTGAGACAGGGCGTTGACAGTCTTGATCGACATCATCGGTCCTTCGAAGGTAGACATGCCGTAGAAGGACAGTGACACCACCAGGAAGCGCAGAATCGGATCGGTGCGCAGTTTGTGCCAGGCACCGGAGAGCGTCATCATGCCATTGATCATGCCTCCCCAGGAGGGCGCGATCAGAATCAGTGACATGATCATTGCGACTGACTGCGTCCAGTCTGGTAAGGCGGTGTAGTGCAGATGGTGGCCACCCGCCCAGATGTAGGTGGCGATCAGTGCCCAGAAGTGAACGATGGACAGACGGTAGGAGTAGATGGGGCGCCCCGCCTGTTTGGGGACGAAGTAATACATCATGCCGAGGAAGCCAGCTGTCAGGAAGAAGCCTACGGCGTTGTGGCCATACCACCACTGCACCATGGCATCGATGGTACCTGCATACAGGGAGTAGGACTTCCACATGGTGACGGGAATTTCCATGCTGTTGACGACATGCAGCACGGCCACGGTGATGATAAAGGCCATAAAAAACCAGTTGCCTACATAGATGTGGCTGGTTTTACGGGTGGCGACAGTGCCGAGAAAAACGATGGCATAGCAGACCCAGACGATGGTGATCGCAATATCGATGGGCCATTCCAGCTCAGCGTATTCCTTGGAGCTGGTCAGTCCGAGTGGCAGGGTGATGGCAGCGGCGACGATGATGGCCTGCCAGCCCCAGAAGGTGAAAGTGGCCAGGGTGTCGGAGAACAGGCGAGTCTGGCAGGTACGTTGAACAACATAGTAGGACGTGGCAAAGAGGGCGGAGCCACCGAAGGCGAAGATCACAGCATTCGTGTGCAGCGGTCGTAAGCGACCAAAGCTGGTCCAGGGTAGGTTGAAGTTTAATTGTGGCCAGACCAGTTGGGATGCGATCAGCACCCCGATTGCCATACCGACGATACCCCACACCACCGTCATAATGGCGAACTGGCGCACTACCTTATAGTTATAAGTAGTGTGTTCAGTTGCTGTGTTCATGTCAGACTCTCATCAGCAGCTTGCTAATTAACGGAAAGGAATTGTTAGAAATTGTCGGTAATTATTAGAAAGGAAACGGGTTTTTTCAAACCGACACAGATCAAATAAGGCGCATTTAAGTATTTATATAAAGGCTCGAGCTGGATCGTGGTCGGCATGCTGATCATAGGTTTTAGAGCCTTTAACTGATTGATATTGAATATATTTTAATGATTTATTGGATCTTTTTTTACAGGAATTCATACCATCAGCATGGCCGAAATGTGCACTCTGCTGTGTTCGGAAGTGAGGATTGATTCGCTATCTATTTGATTTGGGTCAATTTTGTTTCTACGCTGAAATTCTTTTAAAAATCAATCAGGTTTTCCATGCACGGACATAAAGAATTGGCAATGCAGTATTCAATCCTGTTAATGCATGGCTCTGGGGCCGGCCACAGCAGTCGTTTTATGAGTGACTGGGCGCAGTTACTTGAAGCAGCGGGCTTGAAGGTCCATCGGCTAACCTTCCCTTATATGCAGGAGATTGAGCGCAGTGGTCGCAAACGGCCACCAGAGCGGTTCAATGTCCTGTGTGACTTTGTCGAAGAACAAGTCCTTGAACTGGCGAACGTCAATGAGCCTCTGCTGCTGGCGGGGAAGTCACTTGGTGGGCGTGTCGCTATGGCCTGTCGTGATCTGGCAGGGGTCAAGGGAGCGGTTGCTTTTGGTTATCCTTTCCATCCACCTGCCAAACCCTTGCAGGTTCGTATGGCTCCGCTGGTAGAATGCAGCGCACCGGGTTTGATCCTGCAGGGAGAGCGTGACCCTTTCGGTAAAGTAGCCGAAGTGCAGGCGTATACCCTGCCTTCATGTGTCAGCGTGCAATGGCTGACTGGGGCGGATCACGATTTCACGACTCACAGGTCGTTTGGCCAGTCCCAGCATCAGGTGCTGGAGACGGCCACACGTGCAATGCTGCAATGGATGGCGACGCTGAAATAACCCCTTTTGTTATTAATGACTGTCAGGCTGGTTGAATGGCTTTGGAATTGAATCACTTACTGCTGCTTTGTCGTGCAGGTTTCGAGCGCGAATGTGCTGTGGAAATACAGGAGCGTGCAGCCGTTGTTGGTGTCTACGGGTTTCCCCGCTTCAAAGGCGAAAGCGGCTATGTCGAGTTCGTCTGTCAGCAAGCCAATGGTGCCGTGCAGATCATGCAGCGTATTGACTGGCGCTCGCTGGTTTTCACTCGCCAGTGGGCAGCCTGTATTGCACCGTTGACCGATATTCCACGCAACGACCGGGTCGGTTTTTTCCTGCAGCATCTGGATGGTTTCCCGCAGTGTGGTGAAGTGTGGATAGAGGCTGCTGACAGTGAAGTGGGTTCCGGTCTGCAGGGGCTGTGCCGCAAATTGGTGCCGCCGCTGGCAGCCGCCTTGCGCAAGGCGGGTGTGTTGACTGCAAAGCGCGACACACATCGTGAGCGGCTGTATATCGGCTGGATGAATGAGAGCCAGGTGTTCATCGGTCTGGCGGATCCCCATCTGGCTTCACCCTGGCCTCAGGGAGTCATGCGTCTGAAGTTCCCTCCTGCTGCGCCGAGCCGTTCTACGCTGAAACTTGAGGAGGCCTGGCTGTTCTTCCTCACAGAAGAGGCCAGACAGGCCATGCTCAAACCGGGTATGAAAGCCGTCGATCTGGGGGCTTCTCCGGGGGGATGGACATGGCAGCTGGCTAATCGATATATGAAAACCACGTCAGTCGACAACGGCCCTATGGATGACGCCTTGATGGCAGGTGGCATGGTTACCCACGTTGAAGGGGATGGTTTCACCTATGTGCCTGACCGCCCGGTTGACTGGATGGTCTGTGACATCGCCGACAAGCCTGCTCGGGTTATCGACCTGATGACTAAATGGATCACCCGTGGCTGGTGCCGCTACACCGTATTCAACCTCAAGTTGCCTATGCAGAAACGCTACACTACCTACCAGCAGTGCCTTGAGGTGTTGCAGGCCGGGTGTGCGGAGGCTGAGCTGAATGTGCATATCGAGGCTCGCCATCTTTATCATGACCGTGAAGAAATCACGTTGTTCGTCTGTCGTGACGAAGACTGGCGGCGTGTGAATGGCCTCAGCTGACGACAGCGGTGGCTTGTACACTGTGTCATCCGGTCAGTCATGCTAGAATGCCCGGCCTGATATGGGGCTTCTGATTTGCTGCGTATTGGACACTCTGGAGTGAAAAGATCGTTTGGTTTCCGTGTTTACCTGAGGTAAACACTGCTACCTTCGTTCTTTATTCCTTGCAGAGTGTCAGCGAGCAGGGCCTGAACAGTTTTTTAACGCCTGCTGGCGTTGTTGTAGTGTTATCGAAGTGGGTGCACTTGGCACCAGGAGTTGTGAAGTCCGTGTCTGATTACGATCACTTTTTGGATACCAAAGGCCTCAATTGTCCAGAGCCGGTGATGTTGTTGCACAAGACGGTACGGGGCATGGAGGCTGGCCAGCTGGTAAAGGTCGAGGCCACTGATCCCTCTACGACGCGTGATATCCCCAAGTTTTGCCAGTTTTTAGGTCATGAGTTGATTGATCAGTCACAGCAGGATGATCTGTACTGCTATGTGATTCGCAAAGGCTGACAGCGGAACTGCAAGACGGATCAATTTTCACAACCCACTGGGTCTGAGTGTTGACCGGCTGACGTAATACGCTTGCTAGATGTAGTTCCTGGGTCCACATAACTGGATGCAGGCATAAGTTCTGACCAGGAGAATTTTCCCATGGCTGGATTGGATACAGCCCCCACCAACCTAGTGCAATTGCTCACCTCGTTGGAGGCCAAGTTCGAAAAGCAGCTGGCCAGCCTGGAGCAGGCAAGAGAACGTATTCGCGAGTTAGAGGCTGAAAATCAGCGTCTGCAGGCAGCATTGCAGGCGGCCAGCAGTGCTAAAGCAGAAACGGTAGCAGTGCCTTCGTCAGAACTTCTCAGTGAACCCTCTCAGTCTGTGACTGCTACATGGGAGCTGAGTGAAGAAAGTGATGTGGCATCTGCGGGTGAGAATCAGGCTGAGGAGTCTTTGGTCGCTCAGGATGAGATGGTGGAGTTACCCGAGGCGGACTCGCATTTCTCTATCGATGATCAGACCGCTGCACTCCCAGAAGAGGACGAAGAGTCGTTATCGGTAGCGTCGTCAGCCAGTGTTATTGAAAAGGCGGCCCCTGCGGAGCAGGCGTCGGCTCAGGATACGACCTCTGGTAATAGCCGTAACCAGCGCAAGAACAAGGCCGCCAACCGGGCGGCTGTGCAATGGCTGATGGATTCCTTCCCTCTGGCTTTCAGTCGCCAGCATCCCAAGCCATTACAGATTGGTATTCAGCAGTCGATGATGGAGCGTTTGCCCGGTATGGAAGGCAAGATCAAGCGTGGTCTGGCGTCCTACACGCGTTCACCGGCTTATTTGCGCTGCGTGCAGGCGGGCAAGTCACGGGTGGATATTGATGGTAAGGAAGCTGGCCATGTTGAAGAGCGTGATGCTCAGCACGCGCGTGAACAGTACAACAGTCTCTATGGCAATCGCCGTCCTGAAGGCCAGAATGAGCGCCGGAATAACAGGCAGGAGCAGGGTCGAAAGCCTGCCAGGGTAAATCGCAGCGCTGATGAGGTGGCTCAAAACCGTTCGGCCGCGCGACTGGAAGAGAAACTTCATCAACTGGTTGGGAAACATCTCTCATGAGGGAAAACGCTACCCCCACGGCCTGGCTGACAGTCTATTGTGCTTCTCGTCTGGGCAAGCATGAGGCCTATGCCGAAGCCACTCGACGTTTGGCAACGCTGATGCTGGAGCGCAACATTGGTCTGGTCTACGGCGGTTCACGTATCGGCCTGATGGGGCTGATTGCCGATACCCTGATCGAGGGGGGTGGCAGTGTGCACGGTATCATGCCAACGCATCTGCTCAATGCGGAAGTTAACCATCCTGGCCTGACGACCTTTGAGGAAGTGGCTGACATGACTGAGCGTAAGCGACGCATGCTGGCACTGGGCGATGCCTGTCTGGCGTTGCCCGGCGGGCTGGGCACACTGGAAGAGCTGTTTGAAGTGTGGTCATGGCGGCAGCTGGATCTGCACAGGAAACCAATCGGTCTGCTTAATACTGCGGGCTACTATGATGGTCTGATCGGGTTTATGCAGCACACCGTCGATGTGGGTCTGACCCGATCCGAAGCCGCCGCCCACTGTCTCAATGCTGTCGAGCCTGAGCAACTGTTACCGCAACTCCTGCCTCAGTGCTTCTGACCGGGCATCAGCCCACATTGGCTCAGCAATGTCTGCCAGGCGTTGGTATGACGCTGCTGAGCCAGCAAATAGGCCTGCCAGATACTGGTGGGCCTGTTGCTCCTCATTTCACCCTGTCTCAGCTCTGCCACACTTCCTGCTCCCTCCCACAGTTGAACCTGATAGCGTTGCAGTGCTGCAGGTAATGGGGCTGCCAGCTGGTTAAGCGTCATCCAGCGCTGGCGCCATGCTTGTGCCTGCTGATACACCTGTGCCAGATAAGGCTGCACACCGCTGGCGTAGTAGCGGCTGAATACGTTCTGGGCAATCTTGCCGGTTTCGCCGGGCTGTTGCCGATAGCATACGGGTCGGTTATGCAGCCGGGTTGTAATCAGGCTGGCATTGTCATTCAGCTGGTTGGTGATCAGTTGCAGGCTTTGCAGCAGGCGAGCGCCAAAGTCGCTGTGGTGTAAGGTTGCCAGCGCCTTCTCCAGCTCAGCAGAGTTGAGTGCCATGAGGTAAGTCCCTTCTTTTTCAGCTAGTTGTGTCTGTCTGGCCGCATAAATCAGGGTATCGAGTGCCGTCAGGCTGGCCTGAAAGCCCTGGTCGCTGTCATCGTCCTGGCCGGTTTTTGTCATGGGCTGCAGAGGTAGGGCTGAACGGGAAAACTGCTTCTCGGTCTCTTCGCTGTTGTAGATCAGGTCAATCAGCCCGTGCCGCAGATCTTGCCGTTTGGTAACGAGCACCTGCTGTAACTGCTGGTGGAAGTCCGTGAGGTCAGGGTTGGTATCGTCCAGTGACGGCAGGCACTGACTGGCCATGGCGATAAAATGCAACTCGTACAGATAGCGCTGACTGAAAGGGGCCACCTTCCCCAGAATCGAGTTTCGCTCGGCAATCAGGTCGAGCATATTGCAGTGTCGGAAGGCGAGTACGTCGATCACGCCTTCACGTATGTCAGGGTGAGTTTGCAGGCGCTCCCGGCGAGGGGGGTAGCTAGGTAAGGTAACGGATGACGGGGTGATGTCATCGACGTCAACCTCCAGCGGTCGCTCTATGCGCTGCTGGAAGTCGGTCAACAGGTCGCTGGCCGACTGCTCAATACAGCCGCCCAGCAAAGCAATGCTGATCAGTGGCAGGAGCTTAAGACAACGACCGTTGAATCGCCGCATGGCTTACCTTCTGCAGGCGTAGCAATAGCAGTAGTGCCGCAACCGTCAGACCGGCAATCAGCGCCCACCAGAAACCGGGAGCACCCATCGGAGCGTGTGGCAGGAGGTCGCCCAATGCCAGTTGCCATCCCAGGGGCAAGCCGATGCACCAGTAGGCCACACAGGTCAGCAGCATAGGGATGCGCGTATCCTTGTACCCTCGCAGTGCCCCGGCCACGCTGACCTGAGTGGCATCAGAAAACTGGAACAGTGCAGCAAGCAGCATAAGCTCGGTTGCAACCCGAATAACTCCACCATCATTGCTGTACAGCGAGGCAATCTGTTCCCCGCAATAGCGCATCAGCAGGCAGCTGATCAGTGCGCAGCTGAGCGTCAGAATCAGTCCGGTGAAGGCGCGAAAACGGGCCACCTCCGGCTGACCAGCCCCCAGTGCCTGCCCCACCCGAATGGTGATGGCCATGGCGATGCTGAGGGGGAACATAAAGCTCATGGAGGTAAAGTTGAGCGTTATCTGATGGCCGGATACCACGGTGGCTCCTAGCGGGGCCAGCAACAGGGCGATAATCGCAAACATGCTGGATTCCATGAAGATGGCCAGCCCGATGGGCACGCCCAGCTTCATCAGATCAGCAATGGTACGCATTCTGGGCCACTCGAAATGGTTGAGCAGTTTGAAGTGGCGATAGCGTGGCGAGCGGCTGATATAGCCAAGCATCGCCAGTAGCATGATCCACATCACGATACCCGTGGCCCATCCACAGCCAGCGCCGCCCATGGCTGGAATACCGAAACCACCGTAGATAAACAGGTAGTTCAGTGGTGCGTTACAGATCAGTCCGATAATGGCAATGAGCATGGCGGGGCGAGTGTGGCCCATGCCTTCGCAGAGATAACGCAGCACCTGATACATGGCGATGGCCGGTACTCCGACTGCCACGCCATTGAGATAGACCTGCGTCTGGTACTGCAGATCGGTATCACCATCCATGAAGTAACCGAGCAGGGGGCTGGCATTCAGCAACAGCAGCATCGCCAGCGCACCGATCAATACCGATAACCACAGTGCCTGCCGGACCATCGGAGCAATGTCGTCATGACGCTCAGCGCCGAACAGATGAGAGACATTGGCGGTGGTAGCCAGCAGCGTGCCGATAATAAACAGGAACATCGGTACCCATACGCTGGAGCCAACTGCCACGGCCGCCAGATCCTGCGGGCTGACGGCACCTGCCATCAGCGTATCAACGAAGGACATACCGGTCTGTGCCAGCTGGCCGCCAATAATGGGCAGAGCCAGGACCATCAGCGCCTTCAGTTCGCTTCGTCGAGACAGGGGAGGTGTAGCAGGAGCAATGGTGACAGACGACGCCATAAGCATTCTCGGTTGGGATAGGCACGGATAAACAAGCGGACCACAGTATAGCTAACTCAGTTGCTACGCACTGCAGTTAGATGCACCAGAATTGCGCAACCTTGATTAGGGTTTTTAATGCCACTCATAAGGCACGAGGGCAGAGACGTAGTTGGCAGCCGGAGCCAGCGGCTACGGAAAGCGTTGAAGGTGATCTGACAGAGGGAGGGGAAAGCAATGTTGTGGTGTGGCCAGAAACGGCGCATTGGCCGTCAGGGAGACGCCGCCACAAAAGCTGGGCGACGTTGCCAGAGTGTGCGTTAACAGGCTGGCGATCAGCCACCCATGTTCATGCCTTCCATTACCATCCTGACCGGTACTTCCACTTTCACCGGTTGTGTCTGACCTTCAATAGTCAGTTCCAGCTCGACCTGCTGACCTTCCTGCAAAGGGTGTTTCAGCTGCATCAGCATCACATGATAACCACCGGGTTTAAGCTGCGTTTCACCCTTCGCTGGAATGGTGATGCCTTCCACATGACGCATCTCCATCATGCCGTTGTTGTTGGTGTGGTTGTGCAGCTCGGCAACCCCTGCCGATGAGCTGGAGACGGCCGTGACAGTGACTGGCTGGTCTGCGCTGTTGTGCAGCGTCATGAAGGCCGCACTGTTACTGGCGCCGGGCGGTGTGGCACGAGCATAGCCATCCGTTACGGTGACGTCTGCCATAGCAAGGGAGCTGAGGCTCAGCAACAGAGCCATACCTGACAGGCGGGAGGTGATTGTGCGTGCTTTCATGGGGCGCTCTCGTTGAGGTATATACGGTCGTTAACGGGCGGGCAGTGCGTTACAACAATGCCTGAATGCTGTTCTTGATCTGGTCGGGTGTGCTGCCGTGGTGCATGGCCTTGCTGAGCACTCCATCCTTGTTGATCAGATACAGACTGGAGGTGTGGTCCATGGCGTAGCCCATGGCGGAATCTTTCAGCTCGACCCGGCGATAGAAGGCACCGTACTGACGCGCCATGGCTTGTAACTGATTATCCTGACCGGTAATGCCGATCATGGTGGGGTAGAAGAAGCGTGAGTAATCCGCCAGCTTCTGCAGGTTATCGCGTTCAGGATCGACGCTGACGAAAATGCCCTGAACATCGTTCTGTTCATCCTTGGGCAGAAGGCGGATGGCCTGACCCAGTGTTGCCAGAGAGGTGGGGCATACGTCAGGGCAGGAGGTGTAGCCAAAGTAAAGTACAACGACTTTGCCTTTGAAGTTGGAGAGCGACACCGGGCCATTGATACCCTGTAAGGTGAAATCACCCCCAAGGTTGCCGTATTCACCTTTGGGCCGACTCATGACATAGGCTTCATAGCCAATGGCGGCAGAAACTACGCACAGAAGAATGAGAAAAACGACCCAGAATCCGTTGATTTTGCTGGGTGCCTGGTTTTTTGCTGTCATTGAGGAGCCTTGAATTCAATTGCTGCCTTGAACGTTTGATTGCCGCTGGTGGCGGTAATCAGTGCCTGCCATACCATGGCGCCTGTTGTGCAGGCCGGGACGACAATATGCCCGCTGAACAGACTGCCACCTGAGGTGCTGGATCGATCATCTTCCGCTGCTTGTCTGACCGCCTCGGAGTGATTGAGGCCCATATACATGTCACGCCCTTGCAGATCCATTTCAACCCTGTCGACTGGCCAGCCGGAAGAAACACGGATGACAAAGGGAGTCGGTTCTGTCAGTGATATATGAGGGGAGGCCAGCCTGAAACTCATCGTCTTCGCGCTGTCTTTCAGCTGGAATGTGCATTCCTGCTCACCTGCTGCCAGTTGACAAACCGGTGCGTTCAGCATGTTGCTGCTACTCTGTGTTGACAGCCAGCGTGAGCCAAACAGCGTTACCAGCAACAAGAAAGTCGCACCGGTAATACCGATCAGTGCTCGAGGCAGTGGCGCTTTGCTTTCAGCAGTCATGCCTGACATCACGCTGGATGACCCCAAGGGTAAAGCGACCCGCAGTGTACGTGGTAAGGCAGGACAACGGGATGAGACAAAATGTCGCACCCCGCAGGCAGGTGTCATATTGGGTCGCTTTCATCGGGCAGTGCGGACTACAGGAAGCGTTGGCATTCTGACAGCTGGAATACCCGCTCAATGGGTTCCTCAGTCTGATTCCAGGGGCGGTCCATCAGCACCAGATGGCGCACATTATCGGTTTTTTCACGGACATTCATGATGTGGCGCAGATGGTCATCCACATAGAGGTGAATATTCCCCAGCTGGCGAATGTAGTCAGATTTGCATTCCACAGGCGTGCAGATGTGCAGTTCATCCACCTTTAATTGATAACGTTCGAAGTAGGCCCAGGTATGCAGATCTGCATCAGGATGCCAGCCGCGTGCTGTCAGGGCGACAACACGGTAGCCCGCATCCCGGCAGAGATTGATAAAGGGAGCCGCATCGGGCTCGGGGTCGACCTGATTGATGATGTCGTGGCTATTGAACACATCCATGATGTCTTCATGAGTCATCTCAAAGCGTGGACGCAGATCGTATTCGCTCCAGTGCTGCCAGTGGATATCTTTGCCTGACGCAGCACGCATGGCTTCATAAACCTTTTCGCGGGTGATGGTAAGGACGTCATCGATATCCAGCACAACAACTTTGGACGACATGGTATAAGCCTCACTGACTAGGGCGGATGCAGGCCGCATGATGCCAAAATTCCGATACATGCACAAAAAATAGACCTGCTGGTCAGATGTTCTATATGCCTGTCAAGGCGAAGGTTCAACCGTACTTGTGCAGGTTCTGCAGACGAGAGCGCGCGTTACATGCACCATGAGGTTTGCGTAGTTTTGGGTGAATGAGGCGAGAAAAAGAAAAGCCTCTGCCAGGGGAGGAAGAGGCTGTGATTGCAAGAGGTGTCTGCTTGAACTTCAGGCAATGCGTCCCTGATTGCTCTTTGGTGAAGTATCTTCAGCACGAAAGTGACGATACTCCAGAGCGGGTAGTGCCTCTGTGATGCAGATCAATAAAGCCTGTATCGGTCGCGCATGTCTTTTTGCCTTGTTTGCATGAGCCAGTATCCCTATGCGGAAACCGTGAGCATTGGCAGGAGGGCTGCTAAATTAAGTGTTGCTGGTTACGGGCTGGCTGCAGGGTGCTTTGGGGTTGCTGAACACCCGCTTAGGCAGTAGTGTGTGGCGGTTTTTCTGGGGTTGATGCTTCATCGCGGCAGGGTGGATGCCCTCAGGCACAGGTAAGAGGCAGGTATGGAACAGTTTCACAATGTAGGTCTGATCGGCCGCCTGGGAAGCCCTCAGGTGATCGATACCGTCAGACGCTTATCGCGCTTTCTGCAGCAGCAGGGATTAAACCCGATTCTGGAAGAGAGCATTGCCTCGGTCATGCCTGGTCACAATCAACAGGTGGCAGGTATGAAAATCATGGGCGAGATCACTGATCTGGTCGTCGTTGTCGGCGGTGATGGTTCGCTGCTTGGCGCCGCGCGTGCGCTGGCCAAACACGGTGTGCCCGTGGTGGGTGTCAACCGGGGGCGTCTGGGCTTTCTGACAGACATTTCGCCGGATGAAGTCGAAGAAAAAATGATGGATGTGCTGGCGGGCCGCTATACCTCGGAAAGCCGCTTCCTGATTGGTGCGCAGGTGCGACGCAAGGATGAGGTCATCGGTGAGGGCATTGGTCTCAACGATGTCATTCTGCATCCCGGCAAGTCAACGCGAATGATTGCCTTCGACCTCTATATCGATGGTCAGTTTGTCTACCACCAGCGCTCCGATGGCCTGATTATCTCTACGCCCACCGGCTCGACGGCCTATTCCCTGTCCGGTGGCGGTCCCATCATGCATCCCAAACTGGATGCCATTGTCATCGTGCCCATGTTCCCCCATACCCTGAGCAGCCGTCCTATTGTCGTGGACGGTAATGCTGAGCTGAAAATTGTCATCAGTGAAAAGAACGCGACCTATCCCCATATAAGCTGCGATGGTCAGATTCATATCAACTGTGCACCGGGTGACGTGATCCGTATCCACAAGCGGCCGCACAAACTGCGTCTGATTCATCCGGTCAACTACAACTTCTATGACACCTGTCGGAACAAACTTGGATGGACTGCCGATCAGGGAGGGTGATGTGGGGCTACAGCAGGAATCCTCAGGCTTCGATCTGATCGGTGATGTACATGGTTGTGCCAATACCCTGGTGCGGCTGTTAAAAAAACTGGGCTACCGTCAGTGTGATGGTGTGTTCAGGCATCCCCAGCGCAAGGCAATTTTCCTCGGTGATATTGTTGACCGCGGCCCGCGTATCCGTGAGGCGCTGCATATCGTCAAGAATATGGTCGATGCAGGCGAGGCGCGGATGGTCATGGGTAACCATGAATACAATGCCATCTGCTATTGTACTCATACTGATAAGGGGCCGGGAAAGCAGCCACTGCGCGAGCACAATGCTCGTCACGAGCGCATGATTCGTGAAACGCTGGCGCAGTTTGCGCTCTATCAGCATGAGTGGGAGACGTTCCTGCAGTGGTTTATGACCTTGCCGCTGTTCATTGAGGAAACCCATTTTCGGGTGGTGCATGCCTGTTGGGACGATGCGCTGATACGACGTTTTGCAGAGCGCTGCCCGAACGGCGTGATGGATCATGATTTTCTTCTGCGCTCAGTGACGCCCGGCAGTTTCGAGTTTGACGTGGCAGAGCGCCTGATGCGTGGTACCGATCTGCGCTTACCTGATGGTCGCTTTATTTCCAGCCGCGATGGTGTGCATCGCCGCTTCTTTCGTACCAGCTACTGGCTGGACAACCCGCAGACATACGGCGAGGTACTGTTTCAGCCGGATCCCCTGCCAGAAGACATCGCCGTCATGCCAATAAGCAGTTATGACCGTGCCAGACTGCTCTATTACGGAGCAGAACACCCGCCACTGTTTATCGGCCACTACTGGCGGGAAGGGCACCCTGCACCGCTGACCAACAATATCGCCTGCCTGGACTACAGTGCCGTCAAATACGGCAAGCTGGTGGCATATCGCATGGACACCGAGCATCGCATTCATCCCGGTAAATTTGTCTGGGTTGATGTCAAACCCAACGATACTGAGCTGCAAGAGGTTCCCATTAGTTTATGAATGGCTTTCTGCGTCTGTGGAGACAGTTGCCCGTTACCATCAGTGTGCTGTTGCTGACCCTGGCGATCACTTTGCTGACAGGACTCGGTGACTATGATGAGACTTTTTACTGGTTCACCATTGTGCCGGTTTATATCCAAGGTAATCAGGCCAGTGCAGGGACGTTACAGCTGATGCTGGAGTCAGGGCAGTGGTGGCGTCTGCTAACGCCAATTTTTCTGCATTTCAGCTTGCTGCATATCGTTTTCAATAGTCTGTGGATTTGGGAGTCGGGCAAGCGCCTGGAGCCCGCTTTTGGTCGTATCTGGCTGTTGCTGGCGATAGCTGGCGTTGGCGTTATTGCTAATCTGGCACAGTACTGGGCTGGTGTGGTGAGGTTTGGTGGTTTGTCTGGCGTGGTTTACGGCTTGCTGGGTTTTATCTGGCTGTGGGACCGTCTGCGCCCTGCGCAGTCATTGAATATGCCTCCTGCTCTTTTTGGCTTTATGATTTTCTGGCTGGTATTAGGCTATCTGGATGTTCCCGCTTCACTGGGGATGGGGCAAGTGGGGAACGAGGCTCATTTGGCAGGTCTATGCAGTGGCTTGCTACTAGCCTTCGGCACTCACTTGCTCCGTCCACAGAGAGTGCGATAACGACAGCCTGTGCCGGTATGGCTTAGGAAGTATTGTTCCAAACCTACTTGAAAGTAGTAAAAGCTCGTGGCGATCTGGCCAGAGTAACAAAGGTAATATCGATGGATTATGAATCGCTGGTGCGGTCAATGACCCCCGAAATCTACGAAAACCTCAAGCGTGCTGTGGAGCTGGGTAAGTGGCCTAATGGTCAGCGCCTTACTGAAGAGCAGCGCAGCCTGTGTCTGGAGGCCATCATTACCTGGAGTGAAATGAACCTGCCAGAAAGCGAGCGTATCGGTTTTATCGATCGTACTCGTGCCGATGGCACCCAGCACGGGGCTGATCCGCTGGCCGCCTTGGGCAAGAAAGACCCTAACCTGATTATCAAGCACTGATGACTGGGGATCTTTTTATTGCAGCACCTGCAGGTGCTGAGGGTAACGACATTGGGTACAGCGCCGCTGCGAAATCGCAAGATGGGTCGATTCTGGCACAGGGCAACTTGCGCAAGATGGCTGCCGAGCTGGCGGCAGATGGTAGTGGTGCAGTGACTTATAGCCTGAGCCTGCGTAATCAGGGGGATGCCAGTGCAGCGCCGCTGTTGATGCCTCCGTTGCTTGGGCGTGAAGTAAAGCTGCGTTTTACGGGGGCGATTCACTGCGTCGAGTGCGGTCGGCTGACCCGCAAAAGCTTTAATCAGGGGTACTGCTATCCCTGCTTCAGCCGTCTGGCCAGTTGTGATACCTGCATGATGAATCCGGTGACCTGTCACTACGATCAGGGAACCTGTCGGGAGCCGGAGTGGGCAGAGTCGGTCTGTATGAATGACCACTTCGTTTACCTTTCCAATACCTCAGCCACCAAAGTGGGCATTACCCGCTACAGTCAGCTGCCTACCCGATGGCTGGATCAGGGTGCTTCCTGGGCCTTGCCGATCATGCGAACACGCACTCGCCATCAGGCCGGTTGTGTAGAAGCGCTGCTGCGTACCTGTATAAGTGATCGCACTGCCTGGCAACGCATGCTCAAAGGTGAGCCAGAAGAGGTCGACCTGCAGGCGTTGCGAGATGAACTTTTTGAACGCTTTGCCACCGAGTTGAATGGCCTGAGTCGCCGTTTCGGGCTGCAGTCCTTACAACCTGTAACAGATGTGCAGACAGCCCATATTCGCTATCCGGTGTTAAGGTATCCCGACAAGATCAAAGCGCTGAATCTGGATAAGACAGCAGAAGTCAGTGGCACCCTGCTGGGCATTAAGGGCCAGTACTGGCTGCTGGATACCGGCGTCATCAATATCCGCAAATTCACTGCCTACGAGGTACAAATCGAGGTCAGATAACGCGGGCATTTTCTCAGGCGGTAAGCGGTCTGACATGCTGTGGTGCTATGTAGTCAGATGCCATGTCGTTCCAGGTAACGCAGTGCACAAGCGATTTTTGCAAGATACCGAATTCAATAAGAATCAGGATTACGGAGAGGTAAATGATGAGTCAGGATAACGCCAAAACAGTTTATCTGAAGGATTACCAGCCGCCTGCATTCAGTGTGGAAAGTGTCGAGCTGACGTTCTCCCTGTTCGAGGAACAGTGTCAGGTTCTTAGCCATTTGCGTATAAAGCGTCAGCACCCCGGGCAACTGGTGCTCAATGGCGGGCAGCATGCGGAGGTGTTGCGCGTTGAGGTCAACGGAGAGCTGTTGCATGAGTCTGGCTATCGGGTAAATGGCGAAGACTGGGTGATCGAAGCGGTACCCGATGAAGCGACCCTGACTGTTCTGACCCAGTTGCAGCCGCAGAACAACACCACGCTCGAAGGCTTGTACAAATCCAGCAGCATGTATTGCACTCAGTGTGAGGCGGAAGGCTTCCGTCAGATCACGCTCTATCCCGACCGTCCCGATGTCATGAGTGTGTTCACCACCCGTATCGAGGCCGACAAGGCGCTGTATCCGGTTCTGTTGTCTAACGGTAATCTGGTGGAGCAGGGTGAGCTGGAAAATGGCCGTCACTTTGCTGTATGGCATGACCCTTTCCGCAAACCGAGCTATCTGTTTGCCCTTGTTGCTGGTGATCTGCAACACATCGAAGACAGCTTCACCACCATGAGCGGACGCGCGGTGACACTGCGTCTGTACACCGAAGCCAGGAACATCAGTAAGACAGAATTTGCCATGGGCGCGTTGCAGCGCTCAATGAAGTGGGACGAGGAAACCTACGGTCGCGAGTATGATCTGGACCTGTTCAATATCGTCGCGGTTGATGACTTCAACATGGGCGCGATGGAGAACAAAAGCCTCAATATCTTCAACTCTTCCTGTGTGCTGGCCCGTGCCGATACAACGACTGATGCCGGTTTTCAGCGTATTGAAGCCATCGTCGCCCACGAATATTTCCACAACTGGTCCGGTAACCGTGTGACCTGCCGAGACTGGTTCCAGCTCAGTCTTAAAGAGGGCTTCACGGTATTCCGTGACAGTCAGTTTTCCTCCGATATGGGCTCGGCAGCCGTCAAGCGTATTGAAGATGTGACTCTGTTACGTACGGCACAGTTTGCCGAGGATGCAGGCCCGACCTCCCATCCTGTACGCCCTGATAACTACATGGAAATTTCCAACTTCTACACCCTGACCATCTATGAGAAGGGCGCAGAAGTGGTGCGCATGATCCACACGCTGCTGGGGGCAGAACTGTTCCGTCTGGGCAGTGATCTGTACTTTGAGCGTTTTGATGGCCAGGCCGTTACCTGTGATGATTTCGTGCGTTGCATGGAAGAGGTCAGTGGCCGTGACCTGAGCCAGTTTATGCGCTGGTACACGCAGGCGGGCACGCCGCGTCTGCAGGTGACTGACGAGTATGATGCCGCGACAGGGACCTACTATCTGGATGTCCGCCAGAGCTGCCCGGCTACTCCCGGTCAGGAGCAGAAACTGCCATTCCATATTCCACTGGCTGTTGGCCTGCTGTACCCCGATGGCACCGAGCATCACTTGCAGGGGGACTCTACCCTGGTGCTGGATGTCACTGAAGCTGAACAGCGCTTCATGTTCAAAGGTATCACCCAGCGACCGATTCCCAGCCTGCTGCGCGGATTCTCTGCACCGGTGAAGCTGGACTATCCCTATAGTCGCGAGGAGCTGAGCTTCCTGATGAGCCACGATACCGATGGCTTCAATCGCTGGGAAGCGGGCCAGCGTCTGGCTATGGCGGTCCTGCAGGAGCAGATTGGCGCGATTCAGGCAGGCGAAGAGTTAGAGGTTGATCCGGCGCTGATCGCAGCGTTTGAGCGGGTGCTGGACGATACCGATCTGGACTATGCCGTGGCCGCCAAGGTGCTGACACTGCCCAGCGAGGCTTATCTGGCTGAGAATGCCCAGGTTATCGACGTGGAAGCCATTCATCAGGCCCGTCGCCGGGTACGGAAAGTGCTTGCCGATGCACTCTGTGCGCGTTTCCGTGAGCGTTACCATGCTACTGAACCGGATGGTGTCTATGCCTTCCACGGTTCGTCTATCGGTCAGCGCGCGCTGAACAATCTGTGTCTCGGTTACCTGCTGGCGACCGAGCGTGAGGAGGCCTTGGAGCTGGTTCGGCAGCAATACGCTGAAGCCGATAACATGACTGACAGCATGGGAGCCCTGGCCGCTGTGGTGCACAGCCCCTTCACCACAGTGGCCGATGAACTGCTCGGGCAATTCTACGGGCGCTGGAGTGAAGATGCGCTGGTCGTTAACCAGTGGTTGTCACTCCAGGCGTCGGTAGCGGGGGAAGGAACGCTGGCCAAGGTACAGAGTCTGTTACAGCATGCGGCCTTCGACTGGCGTAACCCTAACAAGGTGCGTTCGGTGCTCGGGGCTTATGGCCAGAGTTCGGTTGGTTTCCACCGTGCTGATGGCGCAGGTTATGAATTCCTGGCGGATCAGGTGATTCATCTTGACCCGATGAATCCACAACTGGCATCACGTATGGTGACGCCGTTGACCCGCTGGCGCCGGTATCCGACTGCTCGTCAGGCGCAGATGCGTGCAGCGCTGGAACGTATTGCGGCGCAGCCGTTATCCAAGGATGTATACGAAATCGTAAGCAAGAGTCTGGCCTGAGATGAGTAAAGGAGCAGGCTTCCAGCGTGCTCCTTTTGTTTCATCTTGGACTATGTTTGTAAGGTGGGCCTGAATTGTGCAGCTCACTCTGTGCAAAAAAGTCTGTCCATGTAGATAAGGACCTTTTATGGAATTTATGCTTAATCCTGAAGACAAGTATGCGTTACAGCAGCAATATCGCCGCGCTGTGTCGTTCAACGACCGGCTGGCGGAAGCCGAAGCGGCGCATAAGCATGCCAGCGAAGGGCGCTGGTGGATTATGGGTATCATTGCTGTGCTGTTCGCTTTTCATTCTGATGTGTTTCTGGGAATGAGCCTGGCTTTCTTCTTCGTGCATTTCTTTGTGCTGTTCCGCGAGAAGATGGCACTGGGGCGCCTTCGTGAGCGGAAGACCGAGATTGACTGGTGGTTTCACCGCAAAGGGCTGAATGTAGTGGGGCAGCAATTGTTCAGTGAGCGCGATGCCCGTCGCAGCACCCCGCTGGACCCCTTCAACGATGTCCACTACAGCGCCTGATAGCAAACAGATCAGTCTTCGCCCACTGTCGCGGCGAGAGTTTCGCGGCATCAGCCGAAGAGCCAGGCACCTGTTGTCCATGCCGGAAGGTAGCGGTGTGGACTTCAAGCGTGACTTGAGTGGAATTAAAAGCCATTTGCTGGTGGCGTTCGCCAATTCAGCGGAGGGTGGTGCACTGCTGGTGGGCGTGGAAGAGTACACCACTACCAGCGGTGTGCAACGCGGCCGGGTGGTTGGCTGCCCGGTCGATGATGATGCACGGCTGCTGATCCTGAACAAGGCATCCGACTGCATACCTAACATCGACATTCAGATTTATGTTGAAAACCTGTCAACCAGGCCCTTCCTGCGTATTGAAATTCCCTCTGGCAAGCACAAGCCTTACTGCACCCAGAAAGGTGAGTACACCACGCGAACAGATGCGCGAACCCGTGCGCTTTATCCCGACGAGTTACTGAATCTGTTCATGGATCGTGAGGGTGAGTTGTTTCTGTCACGCTTTCGCGAGGCTGCGACTCGTCTTGAGCAGACATTGCAGGGCATCAGCTATTCACTGGGGCAGGACTTGCCTGATATCAGCACTCATCTGATCAGTCTGGATCAGCAGTTGCTCAATCTGAACAGTCAGCTGGGGCAGGCAGAGACCGCTCTCAAACATATGTTTGACTCCAACCAGAATCATTCAGACTCCCTGGCCGAGTTGCTCAGCGTTCATTGCACTAACCTGAATGAGCTGAGGCAGCTGGGAAAAGCCTATCTGAAGGCAGAGGTGATCCATCAGAAACGTCTGCTGGAGCTGGAAAAGCTGATTCAGCAAATGTTGAAGGCTGAGGTTGCCGAATAGCACACTCCACGTCTGCGGCTCTTGTCAGATAAATTGCTGACTGCTTCAAACAGCGGATAGCTGCAATCTCTGCTAAACTGTGCGGCCCGGCCAGCACGGCCAATCAATTTAAGGTTTTTCTCCATGACTTCCTCTACGCCACCGACCGAAAGCCAGGCATTCGCTTCACTGTCGTTGCCGGATTCAATGCTCGATAACCTGGCCAATCTTGGCTTTGAGCAGATGACGCCGGTGCAGGCAGCCAGCCTGCCAGCCTCGCTGGACGGCAAGGATGTGATTGCCAAGGCGAAAACCGGTAGTGGTAAGACCCTGGCATTTGCCCTGCCTATGCTGACTCGCCTTGATCCTGCAATGTACGCGGTGCAGGGGCTGGTGTTGTGTCCAACGCGCGAGCTGGCTGATCAGGTCGCAAAAGAAGTGCGTAAGCTGGCGCGTTTTCTGCCTAATATCAAAGTACTGACACTGTGTGGGGGTATGCCTATCGGCCCACAGATCGGCTCACTGGAGCACGGTGCGCATATAGTGGTCGGTACTCCGGGACGTATCGAAGACCATTTGCGTAAACAGACACTGGATCTTAGCCGGGTCAGTACTCTGGTGCTGGATGAAGCCGACCGTATGCTGGACATGGGCTTCTTTGACAGTATCAGCAATATCATCAGCAAGACGCCCGGCAGCCGCCAAAGCCTGCTGTTCTCTGCCACCTACCCAGACTCCATTGCCACTCTGAGCTATGACTTCATGCGTGAGCCGGTGACGGTGGAAATTGATACCCAGCATACGCAGACGGTCATACGGCAGCGTGTCATCCAGGTCGAAAAGGATCAGCGTGATGAAGTACTGGTGGGGCTGTTGAGTCATTATCAGCCAGCGTCCTGCGTGGTGTTCTGTAATACCCGTCAGAGTAGTGAGGCGGTCACTGATATTCTGCGTGCCTATGGTTTTTCAGCGCTGGCCTTGCATGGCGACAAGGAGCAAAAGGAGCGAGACCTGATACTTGCCCGCTTTGCCAATCGCAGCTGTTCCATTCTGGTGGCGACCGATGTGGCTGCCCGTGGTCTGGATGTGGATGACGTCGAGGCCGTAATCAATTACGAAATGACCCGTGATGCCGAGGTTCATGTTCACCGTAGTGGTCGTACCGGGCGAGCTGGTCGTGAAGGTCTGGTCATTAACCTGCTGACCGCCAGTGAAGCCCACAAACTGGATGGGATTCAGAAAGAACTGAACGTGGAGCTGACGGTTGAGCCCTGTGCCAAATGGCTGTCCATTCCACTGGCGCCCTACAAGGCACCGATGGTCAGCCTGCAGCTGGACGGCGGTCGTAAAAACAAAGTTCGACCCGGAGACATTCTGGGAGCGTTGACGGGGGCGATAGGCCTGCAGGGAAGTCAGGTGGGTAAAATTGCCATCTTTGATTTCCACGCTTTGGTGGCGGTGGAGTTTGATGCGTCTCGCCGGGCTCTGGATGGCCTCAGTGAAGGCAAGATCAAGGGTCGTTCATTCAGGGTACGGCGCCTGCGTTAATAGCACCTGACGTAATAAAACGACTGTCCCGGCCTTGAGCCGGGACAGTCGTTTATGAAGCGTTAAACCGGTGGGAAGTCGCTGTGTGCCGTCAGAGGCTTATGGGCGGGTCGTCATCATCAATCAGATCATTAATGGCGTTGGTGCTTCGGCGTGGTGCGTTGATGCGCGGGCTGACGGGTTGCTGGACCGGTCGTGTGGGGGCTGGTGCAACAGGTACTTCCATTCTGGTTGTGGTTATTCTGGTCGCGGTGTCAGCCATTGAGGCAGGCGCCAGCGGGTTAAGCTGCAGCTCGTCCAGTGGCAGTCTGTGCCGAGGTATCTGCGCGGCCTGAGGCACGGGTGGCTCAGCCATTTGCTCGAGAATGGGCACTTCTGGATTGGTGTTGCGCTCATCCCACTCGATATCGTCGGGTGGAGGAGTCTTGAAGCGGGATGCCGGTACAGGAGCAAAATGTCGTGCTTCACTGAACGTCGGTTCACGCGGGGCGACAGGCGTGGCGGCCGCGCGTACAGGTTGCTGAGGCATTGCCGCACGACGCTCAGGCACAGGAGCTGACTCTGCTTCTCGGCTGGCAGATAGGCCTGCCAGTGGATCATTGTCGGGCTTGTTACGTTCCAGTTGCGCCAGGCTGGCAAGCACGTCGTCCTGTGGCACATCATCCGGCTTAAGCTGGAAACGCTGCCGTTGCAGTACCTCGTTCAGCTTGTCTTTCAGCCCTCGTGGGCTGTCATTGACCCCTTTGATCAGCGTCAGCAAGGGGAGGTCAACCATATGGCAGAGTTCTTCAAGCCAGCTGAGTTGCGCCGGGTTACTGTCCTGATCCTGATATTCGACCGCAGCACGTACTTTGCCACTGTCTTTTTCGATCAGTAGAAAGTCGAACAGGGTCGATTCCATGTCCGATGCGGTATGGCGTTGGACAGCACTGCGCTGGTCTGCTTCCACGACACGCCCGACCGGAATGTCGGCCAGCACGAGTAAGGTATCGGGGACAGCCTGCTGCAATGCCTGCAGCATGAACAGATGCTCGGCATCAAGCGGGTGAGTATTCAGCGCCAGTGCCTGCGGTGCGTGCCGATGGCGGCGAGTGAGCAGACGCCACAGCAGAGCGATGACAAGCAGGGCTGCGATGGCCACAGCAATCATCGGAACGGGAATAGAGGTAAGATCGGTCAGCTTCATGATCTGCGGATTTGGCTATGAATTGAGGGAGTTGTTTCCCGGATCGCTTCTTTGTATGTAACCCGCCTGATGCTGATTCCCAACCCTGGAGTATGTCACTGGCTGTCCGGTACAGCGTGGGAAATACCTTCGGACTGTTCGTGAACACATCGCGGTATTCCCCACTTGCCAGATTTCAGTGCTCGGGAACGTATGTACGCTCCCGATGGCATCTCAGCATCAGGGCAGGTCTAGCCAGTTATAAATGCAGGATACGGGTCAGCTCGGTTACCAGCGCACTGCATTCCTCTTCGGTACCAATAGAGATACGCAGGAACTGGTCGATACGCGGCAATTTGAAATGACGCACGATAATGCCTTTCTCACGCAGCGAGGCTGCCAGCTGCACCGCATCCCGCTGGGGATGGCGGGCGAAGATGAAGTTGGCTGCCGATGGCAGTACTTCAAAACCTAGCTGGGTCAGCGAAGACGTCAGTGATTCACGGCTGGCAATGACCTTGCTGCAGGTGTCACGGAAGTATGCGTCATCTGCAAAGGCCGCTGTAGCGCCTGCCACAGCCAGTCGATCCAGAGGATAGGAGTTGAAGCTGTTTTTGACTCGCTCAAGTGCATCAATCAGATCGGCCTGGCCTACAGCGAAGCCAACACGCAGGCCTGCCAGTGACCGAGACTTGGACAGTGTCTGGATGACCAGCAGGTTGGGGTACTGACTGACCAGACTGATCGCAGATTCGCCGCCAAAGTCGATGTAGGCTTCGTCTACCACGACTACCGACTCAGGGTGCATCTGCAGCAGTTGTTCCACCGCCGCCAGTGGCAGTAAGCAGCCAGTAGGTGCATTGGGGTTAGGGAAAATAATGCCACCGTTGGGGCGCCGATAGTCCTCTATACGAATGCTGAAGTCTTCTGCCAGAGGGATCAGCTCAGCCTCGATATCGTATAGCCCACAGTACACCGGGTAGAAACTGTAGGTGATATCAGGGTAGAGCAGTGGCTTGTCATGCTTTAGCAAAGCCTGAAACACCAGAGCGAGTACCTCATCAGAGCCATTGCCGACAAAAACCTGGTCCAGACTCAGCTGGTGATAGTCGGCAATCGCCTGTTTCAGACGGCTGCTGTTGGGGTCGGGATAGAGGCGCAGATTGGCATGAGTTTCGTGATGGATGGCTTCGAGCACAGCCGGTGACGGCGGGTAGGGGTTCTCGTTGGTGTTCAGTTTGACAAGATTGGTAATCTTGGGCTGTTCACCGGGCACGTAGGGGGTCAGTCGGTTTACAACCTCGCTCCAGAACTGGCTCATGTTTTTCTAGTCCATCCACAAAGATAAGTAGGTCACTCGTTTTCCAGTCAGCATGAAGTATACAGACACAGAGGTGAGAGGCTGCTTAAGCAGCGGCAACCAGTGTACCTGATGCGTTGGCAAGATGTGAGGGGGCAAAACAAAGGGGGGAATTAAAACGGCAGACCTGTCAGAACGCGGCAACCTCTGCTGCTGACAAATGTCGCCATTGTCCTGCCTGCAAACCTTCCAGTGTAAGGGAACCAACCTGCTCCCGATGCAGCGCTGAGACGTGGTTGCCGATAGCAGCGAACATGCGTTTGACCTGGTGGTAGCGACCTTCGCAGATAGTTAGTCTGACCTGATGATCTGACAACCACACGGCCTCAGCAGGCAGGGTAGCGTTCTCTTCACCATGGAGCATGATGCCCTGTCGCAGAGGTAGCAGCTCTTCTTCTCGGATCGGGCGGGCAAGGGTGACCAGATAGGTCTTGGATTTCTGGTGACGTGGAGAAGTGACACGATGGGACCAGTCACCATCATCAGTCAGCAGCAGCGCACCGGTGGTATCCACGTCCAGCCGACCGGCGATATGCAGGCGCGAGCGAAGTGACGCGTCAACGAGGTGCAGTGCCGACAGGTGTTCGCTGTCTGTCGTGGAACTGACATAGCCTGCTGGCTTGTGAAGTAACAGGTAGAGGGGAGAAGAACTGCGCAGTGCCTCTCCTTGCCAGAGAACGTTGTCCTGTTCCTTCACATGGTGCGCACCATCACGGCAGGACTCACCATTGATGGTGGCTGCGCCTGCCCTGAGTAGCTGTTTGCACTGAGAGCGGGTTATTCCGGTCAGGTGGGCGATCAGCTTATCAAGGCGAACAGGATACTTAATCATAGTGTCGGATTCAGCAGCCGAGCAGGGCTCAGGCTGTTTGGGCTGGCAGCTGGAATGAACGCAATTGCCAGTCAGCGGGGTTGCTGCTGTCGATCCACAGTCCCCAGCCGCGGCTATCCCAGTCACCCAGCACAATACGTTCATGCGGACGGTGCTCAAGAATAATCGGGTGGCGGTCTGGGCGGTGGGTATGGCCGTGAATCATCACTGTTGCCTGATGGCGAAGCAGTGCGTTGTCCACTTCTTCAGGCGTGACATCCATGATGCTTTCGCTTTTGGTTTGTCCGGCCATCTTGCTCTGGTCACGTAGAGACTGCGCCAGTTTGACCCTGTCTGCCAGTGGCATAGCCAGTACCTGACCGATCCAGGCCGGTGATCGCGTCTGCTGGCGGAAGGCCATGTAGGCCGAGTCTCGAGTACAGAGGCTGTCGCCGTGCATCAGGAGCGTCGGGACGCCATACAGTGTGGTAAGAAACTCTTCCGGAAGTAGTGTGGCTCCGGTCAAGGCAGCAAAGCGTTCACCGATCAGAAAATCACGGTTGCCATGCTGGAAGAATACCTGGCAGCCACCGTCGCTAAGGCTTTTCAATGCCTGAAGCACGGGGGCCTGCCAGGGTTGTATCCCGTCATCGCCGATCCAGTACTCGAACAGGTCACCCAGAATATACAGCTGCTCAAGGGCGGCTTTTTCCTGCTCCAGCAGGTCAAGCAAACCCTGAGTGATATCAGGACGATTCGGTTGCAGGTGCAAGTCGGAAATGAACAGGATACTCATCAGGCGATCTCGGCGCTCTCGATAACCACATCTTCTACAGGCACGTCCTGATGACCACCTTTATAAGTGGTGGCAACGGCCTTGATTTTGTTGACTACGTCCATGCCTTCTACTACCTGACCAAATACGCAGTAGCCCCATGCATCCATGGTCTTGGCACGGTGGTTCAGGAAGGTGTTGTTGCTGACGTTGATAAAGAACTGGGCGGAAGCAGAGTGTGGGTCCATGGTACGCGCCATGGCGATGGTGCCAGCGTCGTTTGACAGGCCATTGTCGGCTTCGTTTTCAATCGAAGCGTTGGTTGATTTCTGGGTCATGCCTGGCTCAAAGCCGCCGCCCTGAATCATGAATCCATCGATAACGCGATGGAAGATGACGCCGTTGTAAAAGCCGTCTTTCACGTACTGTTCAAAATTGGCCGCGGTTTTGGGGGCCTTTTCATGATTCAGTTCGATTTTGATGGCACCGAAGTTGGTGTTCAGAATAACCATGCTCATGCTGCAGTCCTGTATGACAATGCCTAAGTTACTCCGCCAGGTACCTGTTCAAACCCCACCTGGTCAGACACACAGGTCTGATGGTGGCAGAGCACGAACGACCTCTGCGGATAACGCCTGAAACGGCCCCAAACAGGGCACTGAAAAGGATGTCCAGGGGACAATCTGTGCGGCACTTTAGCCCAAGGTTCAGGCTTGTGCAAACGGTACTGACCCGTGGAATTCGCCGCAGGGCGCATGGTTGGTGGATTTGCGCGCAGTTTGCGGGTTGCCGGTGAAGGCGTCTGTGTTGTCTAGGGCGGATTGAAACCGTACACTAGGCGACTACTTTTTCTAAGCGCTGGCGACAGGCGCCCGCGCCCTAAAGGACACATTCTCTGGTGCTATGAGCAGCAACGACAATAACGCGCCCAACCATTTCCTGCGTCAGATTATTGATGCCGATCTGGCCTCTGGCAAACACACTAAGATCGTTACCCGATTCCCGCCGGAACCCAATGGCTATCTGCATATCGGCCATGCCAAGTCCATCTGCCTTAACTTTGGTCTGGCACAACACTTCCAGGGCGAATGCAATCTGCGTTTTGATGACACCAACCCTGAGAAAGAAAGCCAGGAGTTTATTGACTCCATCAAGGAAGATATCCACTGGCTTGGCTTCAACTGGGCGGGAGAGGTGCGTTATGCCTCTGATTACTTTGACCAGCTCTACACCTGGGCGGTTGAGCTGATCGAAAACGGCAAGGCATTCGTTTGCCATCTGACGCCGGAGCAGATGCGTGAGTATCGTGGCTCCCTGACTGAACCAGGCAAACATAGTCCTTATCGCGATCGTCCTGTCGCAGAAAGCCTTGCTGAGTTCGAAAAAATGCGGGCGGGTGGATATAAGGAAGGCGAAGCGGTATTGCGTGCCAAGATCGATATGGCATCGCCGAATATCAATCTGCGTGATCCGATCATTTACCGTGTGCGCCACGTTCATCATCACCAGACAGGTGACAAGTGGTGCATTTATCCCACGTACGACTTCACCCACGGTCAGTCGGATGCTATCGAGGGTATTACTCACTCCATCTGTACCCTGGAGTTTGAGGACCATCGCCCCTTGTACGAATGGTATCTGGACAATATCAGCGCACCCTGCAAACCACGTCAGTACGAGTTTGCCCGTCTGAACCTGAATTACACCGTGACTTCCAAGCGCAAGCTGAAGCAGCTGGTGGATGAGCAGCACGTCAACGGCTGGGATGATCCTCGCATGCCGACCATTTCCGGTCTGCGTCGTCGTGGTTACACCGCCGCTGCCCTGCGTGACTTCTGTGAGCGCATTGGCGTCACTCGTAGTGATGGCGTAGTGGATGTGGGTACCCTGGAATTCAGTATTCGTGAGGATCTGGATGCCAAAGCACCACGTGCCATGTGTGTGCTGGACCCGGTCAAAGTGGTTATTACCAACTTCGACGCTGATAAGGTCGAGGATGTGGTGCTGTCGAATCATCCCAAGGATGAAAGTATGGGCACCCGCGTTGCGCCATTGACCCGCGAGGTCTACATCGAGCGTGAAGATTTCGCTGAAGTCGCCCCGAAAAAGTGGAAGCGCATGGCGCCAGAGCAATATGTACGCCTGCGTGGCAGCTATGTGGTGCGTTGTGACGAAGTCATCAAAGACGAGCAGGGTAATGTGGTTGAGCTGCGTTGCAGCTACGATCCAGCATCTGCCGGTGCAAGCACTGAATACAAGGTCAACGGCGTGATTCACTGGGTCTCGGCGAGCAAGGGCGTGAAGTGTGAAGTGCGTCTGTATGATCGTCTGTTCACCGAGGCGGATCCTGAAGGCGACAAGGACAAATCCTTCCTGGAAGTGATCAACCCTGAGTCGCTGGTCGTTACGACCACTGCCTGGGCTGAGCCCAGCCTGACACAGGCAAGCTCGGAGGATCGTTTCCAGTTCGAGCGTCTGGGGTATTTCGTCTGTGATCGCTATGACCACAGCGCTGACAAGCTGGTATTCAACCGCACTGTTGGCCTGCGTGATTCCTGGGCCAAGATTCAGCAGAAAGGCTGAAACCAGTAAATAAGGTGGGATGTATCGCATCCCACTGATCTATATAGGGTGATGAAACGCTGGTTTTATCACCCCTCCTGCGGGCAGAGGTGATGAGCGTCTGCCCGGTTTTATTTAATCCCACGGGGAGACGAAGGTGCTGCAGGTATACAACACCCTCACGAAACGTAAGGAAGAGTTCCAACCCATCGAGCCTGGCAAGATCCGCATGTATGTATGCGGTATCACGGTCTATGACTACTGTCATATCGGTCACGCCAGGGTCATGGTGTCTTTCGACGTTATCACCCGTTACCTGCGTTTCCGTGGCTATGATGTGACCTATGTGCGCAACATCACCGATGTGGATGACAAGATCATCCGTCGGGCTGCAGAGAACGGTGAAAGTGTAGACAGTCTGACCGAGCGTTTTATTCATGCCATGCATGAAGATGAAGATGCCCTGTGGGTGCTTCGCCCTGATCAGGAGCCTCGCGCTACCGGCCATATTCATGACATCGTCGACATGGTGCAGACGCTGATCGACAAAGGATTTGCTTATCAGGGCAGCTCAGGTGACGTGTACTATCGGGTTGACCGTTTTGCTGACTACGGCAAACTGACTAACCGCAATCTGGAAGACATGCGCGCTGGTGCGCGTGTTGAAGTGGCGGAAGACAAGGAAAGCCCACTGGACTTCGTGCTGTGGAAGATGGCCAAAGACGGTGAAGTCAGCTGGTCGTCTCCCTGGGGACAAGGCCGCCCCGGCTGGCATATTGAGTGCTCAGCCATGTCTACCTGCTGCCTGGGCAATACCTTTGATATCCATGGTGGTGGTCCAGACTTACCTTTCCCTCATCATGAGAACGAAATTGCCCAGTCCGAAGCGGCAACCGGGCAGAAGTACGTCAATTACTGGCTGCATGCCGGTGCTGTGCGAGTGGATAACGAGAAGATGTCCAAGTCACTGGGTAACTTCTTCACCATTCGCGATGTGCTGGAGCGGTATAACCCGGAAATCATCCGTTATCTGCTGACGTCGACACACTATCGTAGCCAGATTGATTACAGCGAAGCTTCGCTACAGGAAGCACGGCAGGGGCTTGAGCGTTTCTACAACGCCTTGCGTGGTCTTGACTACGCAAGCAGCGGTGTTGAAGTTGAGGCGGCTTATCTGCAGCGCTTCAACGAGTCGATGGATGATGATTTTAATACCCGGGAAGCACTTTCTGTCATGTTTGATATCGTTCGCGAGATCAATCGTGCACGCAAGGAAGAGGATATTGACCGTGCGCAGCAACTGGCAGGTCAACTGGTCGCTCTAGGGGGTGTGCTCGGTTTGCTCCAGCAGTCAGCCGAGGCGTTTCTGCAGAGCGGTATGGAAGAGGCGGGTATCAGCGCCGAACAAATCGAAGATTTGATCGTGCAGCGGGCCGAAGCGAAGAAAGCCAGAAACTTTGCAGAGTCTGACCGTATTCGTGATTATCTGAAGGATCAGGGCATTATCCTCAATGACAGCCGTGAAGGCACCACCTGGCAGCGCCAAGGCTAACAGCTTCAAAGAGTGAGAGGAAAGGGCAGAGTGATCTGCCCTTTTTTGCGATTTGCGATAACAGTTCAAATCTCTGCCTGGCTGACCATGGACCTATGGGTCGCGAGCTGGCCATTCTTTCAGGCTGGCGCTATGTTGCAGTCTTCCATATGCCACTTATAACAATTCCGAGGTGCAAGCTATGAAGCGTATTCTGGGGATGGCTTTGAGCCTGTTACTGACCGGATGCGCCACCATCATGGATGGCAAGATCAACACCTACGTCAATCCTTACAAGCCCGTGAGCACCAATGGCACGGTGCTGGCGCTGGATGCTGATCTTGAAGGCAAAGGCTATCTGCAATCCTTGTCGCTGACGCTGCTGGGGCGCGGATTCAGCGCTGTATACCCGGTAGAAGAGTTACCTGCCAAGGCGAAGCCTGATTATTATGTGCGACTCGGTCTGAGCAAACGCAGTGAGCCTTACACTGTGCGCGAGCCGCAGTATGGCTACGTCAATACGGGCACCTGGGAGCGTACCTGTACGACAGTGGATAACAAGGAGCGATGTGTCAGCCGTCCGCGTATGGCTTGGGATGTCGTCGGTTACTCCAATGAGCTACGTAACGCCACGCTCTATACGGTTACACTGGCATGGCACGAGCCTGATAATCGTACCGGCGAGCCCATTCTCAAGGTTGTCACCAGTAGCCGCAAGGAAGGTTGCAGTGATGACAAGCTTTATCGCTTCCTGATTACCCAGGCTGCCTTGCGCTTTACCCAAATGCAAAGCAGTGAAAATGATTTTAGTGTGGAGATGCCTGAGGGGTATCAGTGCAACTGATGTTTTAAGCTCATCATGTGGAGCACAGATTGTAGCTGTGCTTCCGATGTTATTTCATGAGTGCGTGTTAACGATCTGCTGTGCGTCGGCCATGCAATGTTTTAAAACGTCGGAGTACTCAAGCAGGGTTACTGCCCTTTAACGCGGTAAAAGGCGCTTCGTCAGCTTCTTTTCGCCTTGTTTGACTCTGCCTGCGAGATGGTTAACGCGTTCCTGGAGCCACGAAATTGTCGTTGGGTAGCTGTTTTGCAGCCCCTGATCTGCTTTTTTATGACAAAGCAATATCTTCTCTTAACAAACGCGCATTATGCCGACAGAATGTCTCTTACTCTGTTGTTAGTTGTGTTTCGCCTGTCCCCGCCATAAGCCTGACTGGTTTGAAGGAGCGCCTGATCGACGCTTTGTGTTGCAACAGATTCCCTCAAAGATCTTGTTAATGAGTTTGCCCTGGCAAGCTCCTACTTATTTTGGGTAATCGTCCATGGAAGCGTTTTTCTCAGACCGTATCAGTAGTGTTAAACCCTCTTTTATTCGTGAAATTCTGAAGGTGGCCAATGATCCGCAGATGATTTCCTTTGCTGGCGGTCTGCCAAATAAGGACTTTTTTCCGGTTGCAGCCATCAATCAGGCATGCCAGACCGTCTTGATGCGTGATGGTGGTGATGCGCTGCAATATGCCGCGACTGAGGGCTATTTGCCGCTGCGGCAGTTTATCGCTCAGCGTTACCTGCAAAAGAATGGACTGGTAGTCAGGCCAGAACAGATCATTATCACCAACGGCTCGCAACAGGCGCTGGATCTGATTGGCAAGGTGTTATTGAACGAAGGTGATGAGGTGCTGGTAGAAGACCCCAGTTATCTCGGCGCACTGCAGGCTTTCTCCGTTTACAAAACGGGGTTTCGGGCTATTCGATTGAATGAGGATGGTCTGGATTTGCAACAGCTGGCAGAGGCCACCGATGATGGCCAGGCCCGGGTGCTTTATACCATCCCCAATTTTCAGAACCCGTCAGGTATCAGCTATTCAGAGGCCAATCGGCATGGTCTGGCTGAACTGGTTCGCAGCCGTAACCTGTTGCTGGTCGAGGATAATCCTTATGGTGATCTGCGCTTTACGGGGGAGAGGAAAAAGCTGATTGCCAGTTTGGTGCCAGAGAATACGGTTTTGCTGGGTTCCTTCTCGAAAACAGTAGTACCCGCATTCCGTTTAGGATGGATGGTGTTGCCTGAGTGGCTGCTGTCAAAAGTGGTTGTTGCCAAGCAGGCCGCTGACTTGCATACCAACAGTTTCGTTCAGCGTGTCTTGTGCGAATACCTGCAGCAGAATGATCTTGATGCCCATGTGGCGCGAATCTGCGAAGTGTACGGACGCCAGCGTGCGGCAATGATCAGGGCGCTGCAGAACTATTTCCCAGCTGACGTGCATTACACCCAGCCGGAAGGAGGGATGTTCCTGTGGTTGACACTGCCAGAAGAGGTTTCGGCGATGGCACTGTTTAACGAGGCTATCAAAGACAACGTCTGTTTCGTACCTGGGCATCCTTTCTACACTGATCGTGATGACAGCCATACCCTGCGGCTAAGTTTCAGCTGTGTTGATGAAGCAACTATCGATGTAGGAATGCGCCGACTGGCAGACGCACTGAACAGGTTAAGCGGCGTTTAACTGAAGAGTGCAATTGCGTGTGTATGTTCATTGTTACCACTGATCTTTTTACAACTGATCTGGTTACAACTGATCTGGTTACGACTGGTGAGGGTAGGGGTAACCCCTTACCTGCTCAGTGCGGTAGTGGCAGTCGGGCGTAAGGTTTACTACGCTCTATTGGCAGAAAAACAATAATAATGCTCACTAAGAGAGCCCGTTCTATGCAGTTTCATGGGTATTACCGATTAATTACTCGCAGTGATTTTGATGGGCTCGCCTGTGCGGTGCTGCTGCGTGAGCTGAATCTCATCGACGATATCCTGTTCGTCCATCCCAAAGACATGCAAGAGGGCGAGGTCGCTGTCAACGATCAGGATATTACGGCTAACCTTCCCTATGTGCCTGGCTGCCATGTTGCCTTTGATCATCATGTCAGCGAGGTCTCACGTTATCAGGGGCTCAACCCTGACAATCTGATACTCGACACTCGGGTTGTGTCCTGTGCTCGCCTTATTTTTAATCACTTTGGTGGTACCAGCCGTTTCGGACGTAGTTTTGACGGGTTGCTGACGGCAGTTGACCAGTGTGCGCTGGGGCATTACACGCAGGATGACATCCTGCATCCCGAAGGCTGGATGTTACTGAATTTTCTGGTAGATCCGCGTACCGGCATGGGACGTTTCAAGCAGTTCAGGGTATCGAATTACAGGTTTATGCTGGATCTGGTTCACTGTTGCCGCTATTACCCCATTAATAGGCTAGTGCAGTTACCCGACGTACAGGAACGTGTGCAGCTCTATCATCAGTACCATGAGCAGGCCATCCAGCAACTGCAGCGTTGTGCCCGGCTGGAGGGTAACGTGGTGGTACTTGATCTCCAGCACGAAGAGGTTATCTACCCTGTCAACCGCTACATGGTCTTTCTGTTGTTCCCGCAAGCCAGGATCTGCATGCACCGCATCTGGGGGCTGCGTCAGCGGAATACTGTATTTACGCTAACCCGGTCGGTATTTCGACCGGGGGGCGAACTCGATCTTGGTCGGCTTTGTCTAGGGTTTGGTGGAGGCGGCCATGCCTATATGGCCACCTGCCAGATTGCGAATGTCAGAGCAGATGAAGTTGAGGTGGAGCTGTTACAAGCTTGCATGCAGGCTGCCTGAGCACTTTTAGGTGCTCGTTAGGCGAGAGCGTGTGAGAGCCAGTTCATCAGCTCGCTGGCCTGTTTGGCAAGATCGGATGAACCTTCGGCCATCTGTGTAAGCGTTGCCGTTACCGCCTGAGGTTCATATCGTTCACCCACCAGACTCTCCGCCCACAGAAGCCAGGGGTCAGGATTGAGCGAATCGCTGAAAAGTTGAGTGTGGGTGATATGGCCTCGTTCTACATTGAGATGCAGATCGACACCACCCCACTCGAATCGCTCACTCAATTCATGATCAAACTGAGGGGCTTGGCCAAAGTTCCAATCCCAGCTGCTCTGCAAAGCAAAGCGCTCATCGAAGCCAGGGAGGTCCAGTGGCCGGTTAGGAGCTATCAGCTCAGTTGCTGCTCGCTGGCCATAGTAGTTGAAGAATGCGGCACTCAGAGCCTCACACAACATGTCATGATCCAGTGAAGGGAGCCACTCCACCATATTGGCCACCCGGGAGCGCACTGAAGTGATGCCCTTGGTTTTGAGTTTCTTGGGATCGGGTGTCAGGTAGTTGGTCAGGCGGTCGAGTTCGGCATCAATCAGCAAGGTGCCATGATGGAAACCACGGTCTGCCGTTTCTCGGTAGGCTGATCCCGATACCTTGCGGGGGCCGTCAGCAAATTCCAGCAGCAAGTCATTCCGACCCGAGGCGTAGCAGGGGATGTCCAGGCTGTGCAGTGCGGTCAGTACGATTTCCGTTGATACGTGGCGGTTGTAGTCTGGCTTCCCGGCCATAAAAGTGAAGTTGGTATTGCCCAGATCGTGGAAAACGGCACCGCCGCCACTTTGGCGCCGAGCCAGTTTGATCTCATCTTCTTCCATTCTGCGGGTATTGCATTCACGCCATGGGTTCTGTGCTCTGCCAATCACCACGGTATCGGCGTTACGCCATAGGAATAATACGCGCTGGCTGGGGCTTAGATGGCGAAATATGGTGTCTTCCACCGCCAGGTTGAACCACGGGTCAGTGGACTCAGAAATAAGCAATCGCAGAGGCGCGGTATCCATCTATTCGTCCCTGAGCAAAAGAAAGGGTAATTAAAGTAACGAAAAGCAGTTCGGCGGAAAAGCGCGCAATAGTCTAAGGAAGAATGGAAATTCGCATTGTTAGATCAGCTTGGCTATTGCGGTCGGTGTGAACCACCCCGAGTTTTGCGGAGGCTGGTTGGTTTGAGTCAAGCCGCAATGGCCTGACTCCCGAGGTTGCGGTAGTAGTTTGCCTCAGCTTCTGCCGGTGGAATATAGCCAAGTGGCTCAAGCAGCCGCTGGTGATTGAACCACGACACCCAATTGAGGGTCGCCAGTTCCACCTCTTCCAGGCTGCGCCAGCGGCGCCGGTGGATCACTTCGGCCTTGTACAGACCGTTGATCGTCTCTGCCAGCGCGTTGTCGTAGCTGTCGCCCTTGCTGCCCACCGATGGCGCGACCCCCATCTCAGCCAGCCGCTCGCTGTAACGCAGCGACACATACTGCGAGCCCCGGTCGCTGTGGTGGATCAGCGCGTTCCGCTCTGGCCGTCGGGCGTATAGCGCCTGCTCCAGCGCATCCAGCACGAAGTCGGTGCTCATGCTGCGGCTCACGCGCCAGCCGACAATGAAACGCGAGAATACATCCACCACGAAGGCCACATACACGAACCCTTGCCAGGTCGAAACATAGGTGAAATCCGGGACCCATAGCTGGTTGGGGCGCTGGGCTACGAACTGCCGATTAACCCGATCCAGCGGGCAGGGCCTGCTTTCATCTCCATGGGGGGTTCGCACCGCCTTGCCCCGGCGTACGCCATGCAGTCCTAAACGCTTCATCAATCGCTCCACCGTACAGCGGGCCACGGCAACGCCCTGGCGCTTGAGCGCACGCCACACCTTGTCAGCACCGTAGACCTGCAGGTTCTCTTCCCAGACCCGCCGAATGTCGTGGCTGAGCGCCTCATCGCGCTTGTCTCGGCGGCTGCGCAGGTCCGGCTGACGTTGTCGTGCAACATGGCGCCGGTAAGCGGACGGGGCAATCTGCAGAACCTTGCAGAGCGGCTCGACCCCGAACCGCGCCCGCTGTTGGTCGATGAACGATCTTATGACTTGAAGCGGCGGTCGAGCTCCGCCTGGGCAAAAAACGCGCTGGCCAGACGCAGGATCTCGTTGGTTTTGCGCAGCTCCCGCACCTCGCGCTCCAACGACCTGATCCGCTCCTGCTCGCGAGTGGTCAATCACGCTGACCCGTATCACGCTCATACTGGCGCACCCAGTTACACAACGTCTGTGGGTTACAGCCTATCTTGCTGGCGATCGATACGATTGCAGCCCACTGAGACTCATGCTCACCGCGCTGCTCAAACATCATCCGTACCGCACGCTCACGGACTTCAGGGGAAAACTTGCTGTTCTTTTTCATGGCTCCATCTTCTCAAAAGTTGGAGCCTCCGCGAAAGCCGGGGCGGTTCAGTGGAGGTAAATGCAGGGCTATATGAAGGCTGGCTACCGAACCGGTAACCAGCAATAAGATGAGATCAGAGTCAGGCAAATGTTGCCCAGATTGGGCAGTGATCCGATGGCTTTTCCATTCCGCGAATATCGTAATCAATACCGGTTTCCTGCAGTCGTGCCATCAGTGCAGGCGTTGCCAGAATGTGATCAATACGCAGGCCGCGCTTGGGTTCGTCTTCAAAGCCTTTACTGCGATAGTCAAACCAGCTGTACAGATCGTCCCGTTCGGGATTGTGCTGGCGCCATGTATCTTGTAAGCCCCAGCTCATCAGCAATTGATACCACTCACGTTCTTCTGGTTGAAAGCTGGTTTTGCCAGTTTTTAGCCAGCGTTTACGATTCACTTCGCCGATTCCGATATCGGTATCCTGAGGAGAAATATTGAAGTCGCCCATGACGACTAGCTGCTCTGCAGACTGATGGTGGCTGGTCAGATACTGCTGCAACTGTGCATAGAATGCGCGTTTGGCAGGGTATTTGACCGGGTGGTCGACGCTTTCTCCCTGTGGGAAATAGCCATTGAGTACGGTGACAGCCTGGCCGGTTGCATCGGTAAAGGTACCAATGATCATGCGCCTCTGACTGTCCTCACTGTCATCAGGAAAGCCTCTGAGCAGCATTGTTGGCTCGTGTCGGCACATGAAAGCAACGCCGTAATGACCTTTCTGGCCGTGGTGATATACCCGGTAGCCCAAGGCTTCTACCTCGGCCAGAGGGAACTGCTCATCCGCTACTTTTATTTCCTGCAGGCCAATGACGTCGGGTTGGTGTCTGTTGATCAGCTCTTCAAGTTGGTGCAGTCGAGCGCGGATACCGTTGATATTGAAGGAGATGATCTTCATGTCGTGATGTCTCTGTCTGATCTACAAGTAGGGGCGAATTCTAGCCTATCAGTCTCGCTTGTTCAGTTACTTTGTTCCTGTGATCACGCCAGTTGTACTGACTAGGCCGCTGAACGGCAATCGGATTGAAGGTTAGAATTGCGCTCTTTTTGGGTTGAGCGGGTTGTATGAAATGAGTGGCTTGGTGATTCGCCACATGCTGCAGGACGATATGCAGCAGGTTATTCGGGTGCAGGCGGACTGTTATCAGAATGTAGAGCCAGAAGATCTGGTCGTGTTAGAGAATAAGCGCAGTCAGTCCCCTGGTACCTGCTGGGTTGCTGAAGTGGATGGAAGTGTCGTGGCTTATCTGATCTGCCATCCTTGGGACAAGTATGGGGTGCCAGCTTTGAATGCTGCATTGGATATTGCCAGCAAACCACATGACGTTTTTTACCTGCATGATCTGGCCGTCAGTGTACGTGGCCGTGGAAGGGGGGTAGCGGACACGCTGGTCAACAAGGCGCTGCAGAAAGCTCGCACCGATGCATTTCAGTATGCCCGGCTGGTTGCAGTGCAGGGTGCGCGATCTTTTTGGCAGCGCTATGGTTTCGCTACTGAGCCACAGAGTGCGCAGGTGTTGCAGGAAAAGCGTGAACAGTATGGGGATGACGCATTTGTCATGGGGCGGGTAGTAGAGACTTTTCCTGAGGTGTACTGACAGTATTGCGCTGCCAGTACATCGGACGCTATACAGCGACAGGGTAAGTAAATCCGATAAAGTGCAGAGTATTGAGCAGCCAGTGGGTCAATATTGCCATTTCAAGGCTGCCACTGCATTGATATACCCACGCATATCCCACGCCAGCTACCGTAGCTATTGCTATATAAGACCCACCTCCTCCCGCATGGGCGAGTCCAAACAGGCAGCCGGTTGTTACTATGGCCAGTACTTCGCCATGTCGCAGGTGACGTAACCTTTCATACAGCTGATTGTGTACCACTATTCGGAAGAAGCACTCTTCTGTCACACAGGTAAATATCAAATTGATGGCGAGAAACGTCATGGCGTAGGGCGGAACAGCGGGTAGCCAGTGTATCAGGCCAACGTTTGCAGCGAGCAACATGGTCAGCGTCAAAGTGGTTAACAACGGCAGCCAGGCTTTGACGAGTGCTGTACGCCATTGGTTCAGATTTCGTAGTAGTGCTGGTTTAAATGCAAAAAGAATAATCCAGGCGATCCACGGTTTGTCGAAGTTTAGCCACAACGAAAAGAAGGCACTGTCTGGCTTGAGTTGTTGATGTTCGATCACGGCAAGATTGTTGAACCCTGGTAGGACGTGTAAAGAAAGTGCAATGGCTAAAAGACTGAATATTGAGATCAATAAAAGCTGTCTGTAGCGGCTGAATTTAACTGAAAGAATGGCAAGGCCCAGCAGCACTAATAAGGTTGCCACTCCCGTCGTTAATATCGTGTCGCATAGCGATGCTGTACACAAAGCCATCAGGGCGGTAATGATCATCCAGCGGCGTGGGTGTTGCAGTAGCCAGGCGCAAAGCAAACTGATGGCGAGAAGTAAGTAGCTGACAAGAACCATGGTATGTATCAACGGTGACCACTCTGATAATTGGATGATGTTGATCAAGTGCTTATTCCCGAGCGTTGCGCTGAACTCAAGCACTGTTGCATCGATAGAAGTGAATTGTTACCGCTACTTGAATCCCCTCCGCAAACCACGCAAGATGTGCTCGATTTTCCTTTAATCAAGATCCGAACGGACACGGTGTTTCAGGTTTTAAAGTATGCGTAAATCTTCAGTACTGTTGTTATCAGTCCTACTTGCAGGATGCAATTTATTCGGGACAAAGGAAAAAAAGGAAGAGCCTGTTGCTGTCGTCAAGCCAGCGGAGCCTGTTCCGGCAGACGAGGTCAGGCTGGTTCTTGCCGGTGACTACAAAACCGTTTACCGCAAGGTGCTGCCTTTTATGCGTGGCTGCGATACTGGCAAGATCAGCCATCTTGATGCGCTGCTGGTTAAAGATGCCAACGGCTTTGGTGAAATCAAGATGAATGACAGCCTGGGTCCAGTTGTGACTGCACGTTTTGAGCAGTACAGCCCCTCAGAAACCCAATTGAAAGTGAAGTTTGCCAGCTTGAGTTGGGAACCTGTTGCCAAGACCGTGCTGAAGTGGGCTGATGGCACTCAACGTATCTGCCCGAAAAACCTCAAGTAATTTCAGGTCATGTTTACCTGCCAACCACACTGATTTGGCTGATTGGTGATGATTTGTTTTCAGCCAGATGGTGTGGTCGGTTTGTACCGCATGATTGCCTTCGGGTGACTGGACACTTATATAATGGAGGTCTCGATGACAGGAGGCGTTTGTTATGCAATGTGCCTGGGTACACGAAGCAATACGCAAGATCGAAGCTGACTTTCAGCGTTCTGCAGATACTCATCTTATAAAGCTCGATCTTCCCTTCCTCGATACCACACCTCTCTATCTTAAAGACGAAAGTACGCACCCAACGGGTAGTCTCAAACATCGCCTTGCACGTTCGCTGTTTCTGTACGGCTTGTGCAATGGTTGGATTCGCGAAGGCACGACGATCATTGAGTCCTCAAGCGGTAGCACCGCTATTTCTGAGGCCTACTTTGCGCGCCTGCTAGGCCTGCCGTTCATTGCTGTTATCCCTCAGACAACTGCCAGTAAAAAGATCCGCCAGATTGAGTTTTATGGTGGTCAGTGTCATTTGGTACCCGCGCCATCCATATATGACGAGTCGCAGCGTCTGGCTAAAGAGTTGAATGGCCACTACATGGATCAGTTTACTTATGCAGAGCGAGCGACGGATTGGCGAGGCAACAACAATATCGCTGAATCTATATTCCGGCAGATGGAGCGTGAACCCTTTCCTGTACCCGCCTGGGTGGTGATGAGTGCAGGAACAGGTGGTACCTCCGCTACCATTGGCAGGTATCTGCGTTATCAGTGCAAAGCTACGCGGCTTGGTGTCGTTGATCCTGATAACTCGGTTTTTCTGGATTACTACCGTAGTGGTGACCGAGCTCTGACCTCTTGCCAGGGTTCGCGTATAGAGGGTATTGGACGCCCGCGTGTGGAGCCTTCTTTTGTCGCCTCTGTGGTGGATGAAATGTGGCGTATCCCTGATGCGGCCTCTATTGCCACTATTCACTGGCTGGAGCGTGTATTGGGGAGGAAATGTGGGGCTAGTACGGGCACTAACGTGTACGGCGCATTGCAGTTAATCGCAAGAATGAAAGTCCATGGCGAGCAGGGCGCCGTGGTGACTTTAATTTGTGATAGCGGTGATCGATATCTTGACACGTACTATGACGCTGACTGGGTGCGTCGTAACGTGGGAGATCTGGAAGTCTATAGCCAGCAGCTCGCGCATTTTGTGTGTACAGGAGAGTGGTGAGATCCATATCTAACACATTGTTTTTATAAGACCCCTGGCTGGCACAATACAAAACCCTTGCTATATTGAGTTCAGTTATTCCTCCGCGCAGGAGTTGTTCTGCATGCACGAGATTGAAGCTGATCTGATAGGCGCAATGATTCGCCACTCGCCTGGAATATTTTTTCTCAAGAACTGTAACCTCGAATTTGAGCGTGTCAGTCAGAGCTTTCTCGATCTGTTTGGGCTGACAGAGGCGCAAGTGCTTGGACGGAAAGCGGAGGACGTGTTCGCGGGGGACCAGCGGCAATATGTGGAGATGGATCGGAAGGTGCTCGATACCGCGTCTCCATTATTCGTCGAAGAGCATTTTCTCCATCCAGTACAGGGGAGAGATGTATACCTGCAGACGGAAAAGTTTCCCGTCTATGACAAGCGCCACCGTCTGGTGGGAATATGCTCTGTCAGTCACGAAATTACTGAGCGAAAGATTTTAGAGCAGGCAACCCATGCCATCATTTCTGGGGTTTCCCGACGCTACAATCAGGATTTTTTTGAGCAGTTCGTATTGAAAATGCGCGAAGCAATGGAAGCTTCGTTTGTGTTTGTTGCTCGCTTGAAACCAGATGGCGAGCATGCAGAAATGATTGTTTTCTGCGGTGAACAGGGACTATTAACCCCCATCACCTATCGTCTTGAAGGCACTGCCAGCGGTCATAGTCTGGATAAACAACTGCAATTGTTAGCAGAAGGCGCTTCCAGACTGTTTCCCATGGACAATGAGTTGAGCTCGTTCAGGATCGAAGGTTATATCGGTGCGCCTTTGATTGATCAGCACAATGTCACCATGGGAGTGCTTGGAGCCATGTTCCGCAAACCCATCACCAATCCCGATTTTTGCTCTACTTTGTTCCGTATATTTTCTGATCGTATTGCCTCCGAGCTGGAGCGCATGGAGGCAGTGGATGCCCAGGCGATGTTGAATAAGGTACTGGAAGAGCGGGTTGTTGCTCGTACACGTGAGCTTGAAGCCGTCAATCAGGAGCTGGAAGCCTTCTCCTATTCGGTGTCTCATGATCTTCGCGCACCGCTGCGCGCACTTGACGGTTACAGCCATGCCTTGCTCGAGGACTACGAGCCGCAGCTGGATGACATGGGTAAGCTGTATCTCACACGTCTGAGGCTGGCAGCTCAACAAATGGGCTCTCTTATTGATTCCTTATTGGAGCTGTCCCGCGTTACTCGCACACATTTAAGTAGTGGTCAGGTCGATTTGTCTGAAATGGTGCAGGGTATTGTGAATGACTTGCGGCTGTCAGCACCAAACCGGCAAGTGGAAGTCACCATTGAGCCTGAACTCTATGTGGATGCTGATCCGAATTTATTGCATTCAGTAATGCAGAATCTTGTTGGTAATGCGTGGAAGTACAGCGCCAGGTGTGAGCGAGCTTCTATTCATGTAGGGCAGGAAGCTATCAATGGACGAATGGCCTTCTATGTAAAGGACAATGGCATAGGATTTGATGCGACACAGGCTACAAGGCTGTTTGTGCCTTTTCAGCGTCTGCATGACAAGAAGGACTTTGAGGGGACAGGAATTGGTTTGGCTACAGTGTCCCGCATTATCAAACGCCACGGCGGGAAGATTTGGGCTGAGTCGGCGCCGGGGCAGGGCAGTTGTTTTTTCTTTACACTGGCCGACTAATGCATTTAGTCTACACTGTAACTTTTTGTCTTGATTGAGGCTGACTGCAACAGCTGAATTCCAATCGGAGTACTCCATGGAGTGGCAAACTAATGCTGCGTGAAGGAACTATTCTTCTCGTTGAAGATAACCCTGATGATGAGCTCCTGACGCTCAGGGCATTCAAGAAAAACGATATCAATAATAAAGTGATCACTGCGCGTGATGGTCAGGAAGCACTGGATTATCTGTTTCGTCAGGGGCGTTTTGAGAATCGCCCTGCGCATGAAAAACCAGTTCTGGTATTGCTGGATCTCAATTTGCCTGGGGTGAATGGGCACGAAGTGCTGCGACAGATACGTATCCACGAGGAGACGTCAACGTATCCTGTGGTGATGCTGACAACGTCGAACGAGTCGCAGGATATTCATACCAGTTACGAGCTGGGTGCAAACAGTTTTGTACGTAAACCCGTCGATTTTGAGGACTTTATTGAGTCTGTCGGTAATATTTTGCGTTACTGGTTAAAAATTAATCTTCCTCCAATGGCCATCTGAGATGACTAACAGCCTTAAGTTGTTGCTTGTTGAAGACTCTCTTGACGATGAGTTACTGCTTACTCGCCATTTGAAAAAAAGTGGTTATGAGCTGACCCTGACCCGAGTTAGCAGTACCAGCGAGCTTGAGGCTCAGTTACAAGGTAGCGGTCGTTTTGACCTGGTGATTACTGACCATAGTCTGCCCGGATTTCAATCCACAGATGTCATTGCCATTACCCGCAGTCACTACCCGGACATGCCATTGATCGTTGTCTCAGGCAGTATTGGTGAAGAACTGGCTGTCGAAGCTCTGAAGGCCGGTGCCAATGACTATGTGCTGAAAGAGAATCTGACTCGCCTGGGGTCGTCCATTGAGCGTGAGCTGCGTGAAGTGGCGTCGCATCGTGCTCGTCGGGATGCTGAGGAGCGCCTGCACTACATGGCCTTTCATGATTCTCTTACGGGACTGTTCAATCGTTTTGCATTTGAACGTGCACTTGATCAGCTTAGTAAAAGAATTGGCCCGGACGATCGCCATACGTTGATTTTTATCGACCTTGATGACTTCAAGGTGGTGAATGATTGCTGTGGCCATCTTGCTGGCGATCAGCTCTTAGTACAGGTCGCTACCTTGTTCAGTCAGCGATTACCCGGAAATTTTCAGCTTTGTCGCGTCGGTGGGGATGAGTTCACCATTCTGATGGAAAACACCACCCTCAATGAGGGTCTGGATTTTGCTAACGACTTGCAGGATGAAATCCGGCAGTTCCGCTTCAACTGGCACAACAAGATGTTCTCCATTGGCGCCAGCATGGGTGCCGTCGAGATTACGGCGGCTCTGGCTGAAACCAATTCTATTCTGTCTGCGGCAGACATGGCCTGTTACTCGGCAAAAGACGCAGGCCGTGGTCGTGTGCATGTGTATGAAGAGCAGGATAGCTCCATTGTGACCATGCGTGAGCAATTGGGGTGGGTGCAAATCATTAATGAAGCGATGCAACAGGATCGCTTTACCGCATACTGGCAGCCTATCGTAAACCTCGGTCAATCCCATGATCGTCCAGCATTTTATGAGTTTCTGATGCGGCTGGAGCATGAGGGGAAACTGATCCCGCCTGGCGTATTCATACCCGCAGCAGAGCGTTATCACCTGATGAATCAGCTCGACCGGCATATGGTGCGGCTATGCTTCCGTCATATAGAGGCTCATCAGCTCAATCGTAATAGATGTATGTACTTCATCAACCTGTCAGGGGCAACGCTGAGTGATGCGCTGTTTCCCGATTACGTTGCTGAGCAGATGATATTGCACAGTATCTCCCCAGAGAATTTATGCTTTGAGATCACCGAGACGGCTGCCGTGTCTAATTTTCAGCAGGCTTGTCAGTTCATCGGGCGGTTAAGGGAGCTAGGTTGCCATTTTGCTCTGGATGATTTCGGGGCTGGCATGAGTTCATATGGCTATCTCAAGAATCTGCCTGTGGATTTCATCAAGATTGATGGAAGCTTTGTCAGAGATATCTGTGAAGACCCGATGAGTTACGCCATCGTGGAGTCAGTGAACCGCATCTGTCATGTGGCTGGCCTGAAGACCATTGCTGAGTTCGTTGAGAATGAAACGATCTACAATCGTCTCGTCGAAATCGGTGTTGATTATTGTCAGGGTTATGCCATTGCCCACCCTGAGCCTGTGCCTCAGATTAATCTTTTGGCGTCTGCCTCTGAAGCGCAACCTGCTCGCTTGATGAGTTAGCTGGGCTGGTCGCCGATTTCTCTTGCTTTTATTCAATTAGGCGTCACTTCCCTTATTGCCATTCTGTTGCTTAACGCCTTGGTACTTTAACGCCGCCTATATCCTGTCCCTTGGTGAGTAAACACAGTTAAGCTCTTTGATCTGCCGGGCTAAGGCTAACATCGATTTAAATAGTGGAGTGTCTCTGGGCTGCAGGGCACCAGAGCACTGTGGCTCTGGTGGTTGCGGTTAATGAAGTTACTACCGTGGAAAATGTTGTTTACAAATCTGATATGCCTGAGGGGTTAAACGATCATCGGATTGCGGTGAATTGCGGATACGCCTTCCATACCGTTCCAATAGTCTTCCCTGCCTGCGCGCCACCCGGTCATCCAGTTAGCCCTTTGGTCTAACTTAGTAAACTGGCATATATCTCTGGATTTGCCAGCAAGACCGGCCTGATAACCGCGTGAAAACATACGGTTGGACGTGTCGCGTTTCTGTCTTTTCATATCCGTGTGACCTCATTTTCAGGTTGACAGCAGGGCGATATGAACATCGCGATGCACAGCGCTTGAACAGCGGTAAAAAAGCGCTGTCATCGTTTTTTAGCAGTTTTGTAAAATCGTTGTCGAATAAATATGCGTTATAAAAAGCCTCTCCGTTATGATTTCAGTCGTTGTCTGATCCTGATTATTCAACAATATCAAGCGCTTGAGATGGTTTTTTCAAATTGCTGCCAGATATGTCAGATCACGATTTTTTTTCATAATTGCGCTGTTCAGACTCTGAGTTGATCAGCCGAAGGGAATATCAAACGGTTTCTTGGTGACGACGCCTTCGTCCAGTATCATTGTCAGTCCGGCGTGAACCGCCGAAGTGGGTCGCGATAATCCGCTGTAGAAGCCAGTTTGCCAATCTGCGATCCGCATCTGTTTTCATCTGTACTCTGGATACGAGTCTTTACATGTCAGAACACAAATACCTTGTTACCTGTCCGAAAGGGCTGGAGTTGCTGCTGGAGAATGAGTTATTGGAGCTGGGCGGCACCTCAGTCAAACAGACCGTCGCCGGGGTGTTCTGTCACGGAGAGATTGAGCTGGGATATCGCATCTGCCTGTGGTCTCGTCTGGCCAACCGTGTGCTGTTGATTCTTAATGAATGGGATGCAAGCAGTGCCGATGAACTGTATCTGGGTGTCAAATCTGTCAACTGGATGGAGCATATGGCAGCTGATGGGACGTTGGCCGTTGATTTCAATGGTCGTGCAGAAGATATCCGCCATAGCCATTTTGGTGCACTAAAAGTGAAGGATGCCATTGTCGATCAGTTGCGTGATCTGACAGGCAAGCGCCCTAATGTTGATGCGCAGGCTCCTGATCTGCGTGTGTCCGCCAGTCTGTTCAAGCATCGTGCAACAGTATCTATCGACCTTTCCGGAGATAGCCTTCATCGCCGTGGCTATCGGCAGGAAAGCGGCGCTGCGCCGTTAAAAGAGAACCTTGCCGCTGCCATCCTTATGCGTTCCGGATGGTCTGAGCTGGGTCAGAAAGGCAGTCGTTTAATCGATCCGATGTGTGGCTCTGGCACCCTATTGGTAGAAGCGGCATTGATGGCTCTGGACATTGCCCCAGGCCTCGCACGCTGGCGATATGGCTTCAATAACTGGAAGCAACATCAGGCCGCGTTGTGGCAGCAGCTGCGGAAAGAGGCTACCGAGCGTAAAGAAGCAGGACTGCTGCGGGGCTGTGCAGAAATTCGTGGTTACGATGAGGACCCGCGAGTGATTAAAGTGGCCGAGGCCAATATCGCCCGTGCTGGTTTGGAGAAGTGGGTACGTGTCTCCGTGCGTGAAGTGGGGCAGCTGGTCAAGCCTAGCCATGTCAGTGACGATCTTCCCGGGCTGTTAGTCTGCAACCCTCCGTACGGTGAGCGTCTCAGTGATGTTCCTGTGCTGGTACATCTCTATCGTTCACTTGGCGATCGCCTGATCGATCAGTTCAAAGGGTGGTATGCGGGCGTATTCACCGGCAATCCCGATCTCTGCAAACAGATGCGGTTGCGTTCAACCAAGCAATACAAGTTTTTCAATGGTGCGATTCCTTGTGAACTCGTGCTGTTTGACATATCTGAACCCTATATTTTTACCTCCCCATCTAAAGCCAAAGTAGAGACGTCAGTCGCAGCAGTCGAGGACCTTTCCGAAGGCGCAGCGATGTTTGCTAACCGGGTTCGCAAGAACCTCAAGGCGATGAGCAAATGGGTAGAACGCAATAAGATTGATGCGTATCGCCTCTATGATGCCGATATGCCTGAGTATGCGGTGGCGGTGGATGTGTATCGTGACTGGTTACACGTGCAGGAATATGCGCCACCTAAGTCAGTAGATGCGAAAAAGGCGCAACGACGCCTGGAGGAGGTGATAACAGCACTGCCTGTAGTCACTGGTGTTGCTCCGGAGCGGATTGTTCTCAAGCAGCGTCAGCGCCAGTCTGGTACGAATCAATATCAGCGCCTTGGGCAGCAAGGTGATTTGCTGGAGGTGATTGAGTCAGGCTGTAAGTTGTTGGTGAATTTGCATGATTATCTGGATACCGGGCTGTTCCTTGACCACCGGCCAACGCGTACGCAGCTGCAGTCGATCAGTAAAGGCAAGCGGTTCCTGAATCTGTTCTGCTATACCGCCACCGCCACTGTGCATGCTGCGAAGGGTGGTGCGCGCTCCACGACAAGTGTTGATATGTCCAAAACCTATCTGGAGTGGGGCAGAAAAAACATGGCCCTGAATGGTTTTGGTGAGCGCTTCCATCACTTTATTCAGGATGACTGTTTTAACTGGCTGAAGCAGTGCAAGGATCAGTTTGATGTCATCTTCATGGATCCACCGTCATTTTCTAACTCCAAACGTATGCTCGATGTACTGGATGTTCAGCGTGATCATGTACGGCTGATTCGGGAAGCTGTGCGATTGCTGTCTGATGATGGGGTGTTGCTGTTCTCCAATAATCTGCGGACTTTCAAGATGGACTATGAGTCACTGGCGAACCTGCAGATCAAAGATGTTACCAAGGCGTCACTGGACCCGGATTTTGCTCGCAATGAGAAAATTCACCAGTGTTTTGAAATCAGAAAAGCGCACTAGTTAGGCGCTCCTGGCATCCAGCCATTGAATTATCCTCTTACATGATTTGATAGCATCTGCAGTAGCAGATGCTATCGCAAATCTATCTTCTGCCTTTGTCTTCTATACCTTTCCGCTCAGGGCGTTCAGACACCTGCCTGATTATTCTTGTCACGTTTTGAGCGCCATCTTGCTGTCTGGGCTGAGAACTGTCTGATTCACAGACGCTTTCACCGTATCACAGCAGAAAGTGTCGACACTTTTGCTGTCTGCTATCTCTTTAATCGCATCAATTACCATCTTGGCTCAGCCTAAAAACTCTGTAGACCAATAGCAGACTCCAGGTTTTATAGGGGGTGGCTTAACTTTGATCCTGCTGGCGCGCAGAGTATAAGCAGATGCTACTTTCGTTTAATGTCGACAATTTGACCTTTTCAGCGGTTGACCCCAAAAATTCAGGAGTATAGAGTTGCCGAACTGAACATTGTCGACAATCTGAGAGTGTGTATGGCGAAGATTATCGAGCTTGAGCCTATAAAGATTGAAGCCCGCACCTTGGCAGATCGCGTATCTGAACAAATTGCGACGGCTATCGTCAAAGGTGAGCTACCACCGGGATACAAGATTAGCGAGCCTGAGCTGGCCCGGCAGTACGGTATCAGTCGAGGTCCGTTACGCGAGGCCATTCGCCGTCTTGAAGGTTTGCGCTTGTTGGTGCGTATACCGCATATCGGTGCCAGAGTGGTGTCATTGTCGACAAAAGAGTTGCTGGAAATCTATTACATACGTGAAGCAATGGAAGGAATGGCGGCTCGCCTTGCTGCCGAGAACATGACGGACGCTGAAATCGCCAGCCTGAGGCAACTGATTGAGCATCACGAGACCAGCCCCGATCTGCTGGAGAATCGGTCCTACTTTCAGAAGGAGGGCGATCTGGACTTCCACTATCGTATCGTTCAGGGCAGTAAAAACACCAAGCTGATCGAGTTGCTCGGTGGTGAGCTTTATCACCTGGTGCGTATGTATCGCTATCAGTTCAGTGCTGCCAGTAACCGGCCACGGCAGGCCTTGTTTGAGCATCGCAACATTGTTGAAGCCATAGCTCAGCGTGATGGTGAGCTGGCTGAAATTCTGATGCGCCGTCATGTCAGCAATTCAAGAAAGAATGTTGAGCAACGCTTGCAAGAGCAGCAGTTGCAAGAGTCCCAGTAATAACAATGATCTTCGGTAACTACCCACAGCGGGAAGGTCAACAACAGGTAAGACAAAGATGAGCAATTCCAGTACATCAAGATTGTCTGCCGGTCAGCGTTTTCGTGCTGCACTGGAGAGCAACAAGCCTTTACAAATTGTCGGCACCATCAATGCCTATTGCGCCATGATGGCTGAGCGCGTAGGCCATCAGGCGGTCTATTTGTCTGGTGGTGGTGTGGCAAACGCTTCTTACGGTCTGCCTGATCTGGGTATGACATCCATGAATGATGTGCTGGAAGACGTCAGGCGTATTACTGCCGCCGTGCAGACACCGCTAATGGTCGACATCGATACCGGTTGGGGGGGTGCGTTCAATATTTCCCGCACCATCAAGGAAATGGAACGTGCCGGCGCCGCCGCCGTTCATATCGAGGATCAGGTAGCACAAAAACGCTGTGGTCACCGTCCGAACAAGGAAATTGTCAGCCAGGAAGAGATGGTAGACCGGATCAAGGCGGCTGTGGATGCTCGCCAGGATGACAGCTTCTTTATCATGGCGAGAACGGATGCCTTCCAGAAAGATGGCTTGAATGCTGCGATCGACAGGGCACAAGCCTGTCTGGAGGCCGGTGCGGATGGTATTTTCGCTGAGGCGGTACACACGCTGGAAGACTATCGAGCCTTCTCTGACGGATTAGGTGGCGCCCACTTGCTCGCCAACATCACTGAGTTTGGTGCAACGCCTCTGTTCAACAAGGACGAGCTGGCAGCGCACGGTGCTACCATGGTGCTCTATCCGTTATCCGCATTCCGGGCAATGAATCTGGCGGCGCTGAAGGTGTATCAGAATCTTCTGGAGAAAGGGGATCAGAAGGATGTCGTTGATCTGATGCAGACCCGGATGGAACTGTACGACTTTCTCAACTATCACAGTTTCGAGCAAAAACTCGATGCGCTCTTTGCCCAGGGTAAAAATAAGTAGATCGAAATAACAACAACTAATGCATCTGCGGGGCTGCACTCTGCTGCAGCCCGGATGTCCTCACGGCCGGCCGAGACCGGACATGATGATAAGGAGAAACTCCATGGCTGAAGCGAAACAACTGAGTGGGGCTGGCTTGCGTGGTCAGGTAGCGGGTGATACTGCCTTGTGCACCGTCGGCAAGACGGGGGCGGGTTTGACCTATCGTGGTTACGATATGGCTGAGCTGGCTGATAAGGCAGAGTTTGAAGAAGTCGCCTACTTACTGTTGTACGGCAAACTGCCCAACCGGGCCGAGTTATCCGCGTATAAAAGCAAGCTGAAAAGCCTGCGTGCATTGCCCGCAGCATTAAAGTCGGTACTGGAGCTGATCCCCGCTGATGCACATCCTATGGATGTCATGCGCACAGGCTGCTCGATGCTGGGCAATCTGGAGACAGAACATGATTTCTCCGGACAGCATGATAGTGTCGATCGCATGCTGGCCGTATTTCCCTCGATAATCAATTACTGGTACCGCTTCAGTCATGAGGGTGTTCGTATCGAAACGGCGACCGATGATGACTCTATTGCCGCTCACTTCCTGCACTTGCTACATGGTAAGAAGCCTTCGGAGCTGCATGTCAAAGTCATGCACGCATCGCTGATTCTCTATGCAGAGCATGAGTTCAATGCTTCTACTTTTGCGGCGAGAGTCTGTGCGTCGACTCTGTCTGATATACATTCCTGTATCACTGCGGCCATCGGTACGCTGCGCGGTCCATTGCATGGTGGTGCTAACGAAGCTGCCATGGAAATGATTCAGGACTGGACCTCTCCAGATCAGGCTGAGCAGGAACTGCTTGGTAAACTCGAGCGAAAAGAGAAGGTGATGGGCTTTGGTCACGCCATCTATCGGGAGAGTGACCCTCGCAACGCAATCATCAAAAAATGGTCGGGGCAGTTGGCAGAAGAGGTGGGTGACAAGTTGCTGTATCCAGTCTCTGTGCGCTGCGAAGAAGTGATGTGGCGTGAGAAAAAGCTATTCTGTAATGCCGATTTTTTCCATGCTTCGGCTTACCACTTCATGGGTATTCCAACCAAGCTCTTCACTCCTATTTTCGTATGTTCGCGTCTGACGGGGTGGGCTGCACATGTGATGGAGCAGCGTGCCAACAATCGTATTATTCGGCCCAGTGCAAACTATACGGGCCCAGAAGCAGAAGCATGGGTAGATATTGATCAGCGCGATTAAAGCGTTGAGTCTCAGATTTACTACGGAATGGCAGGCATAAAGTCCTGCCATTTTTACATCTGCCTGGTGTGTTCGTACATCTGGTATGCGGTTAGCCGTATGCAGGTGTTTAGACTCTTCTAGGCATACACGGTGTGAACCACCCCGAGTTTTGCGGAGGCTGGTTGGTTTGAGTCAAGCCGCAATGGCCTGACTCCCGAGGTTGCGGTAGTAGTTTGCCTCAGCTTCTGCCGGTGGAATATAGCCAAGTGGCTCAAGCAGCCGCTGGTGATTGAACCACGACACCCAATTGAGGGTCGCCAGTTCCACCTCTTCCAGGCTGCGCCAGCGGCGCCGGTGGATCACTTCGGCCTTGTACAGACCGTTGATCGTCTCTGCCAGCGCGTTGTCGTAGCTGTCGCCCTTGCTGCCCACCGATGGCGCGACCCCCATCTCAGCCAGCCGCTCGCTGTAACGCAGCGACACATACTGCGAGCCCCGGTCGCTGTGGTGGATCAGCGCGTTCCGCTCTGGCCGTCGGGCGTATAGCGCCTGCTCCAGCGCATCCAGCACGAAGTCGGTGCTCATGCTGCGGCTCACGCGCCAGCCGACAATGAAACGCGAGAATACATCCACCACGAAGGCCACATACACGAACCCTTGCCAGGTCGAAACATAGGTGAAATCCGAGACCCATAGCTGGTTGGGGCGCTGGGCTACGAACTGCCGATTAACCCGATCCAGCGGGCAGGGCCTGCTTTCATCTCCATGGGGGGTTCGCACCGCCTTGCCCCGGCGTACGCCATGCAGTCCTAACCGTTTCATCACTCGCTCCACCGTACAGCGGGCCACGGCAACGCCCTGGCGCTTGAGCGCACGCCACACCTTGTCAGCACCGTAGACCTGCAGGTTCTCTTCCCAGACCCGCCGAATGTCGTGGCTGAGCGCCTCATCGCGCTTGTCTCGGCGGCTGCGCAGGTCCGGCTGACGTTGTCGTGCAACATGGCGCCGGTAAGCGGACGGGGCAATCTGCAGAACCTTGCAGAGCGGCTCGACCCCGAACCGCGCCCGCTGTTGGTCGATGAACGATCTTATGACTTGAAGCGGCGGTCGAGCTCCGCCTGGGCAAAAAACGCGCTGGCCAGACGCAGGATCTCGTTGGTTTTGCGCAGCTCCCGCACCTCGCGCTCCAACGACCTGATCCGCTCCTGCTCGCGAGTGGTCAATCACGCTGACCCGTATCACGCTCATACTGGCGCACCCAGTTACACAACGTCTGTGGGTTACAGCCTATCTTGCTGGCGATCGATACGATCGCAGCCCACTGAGACTCATGCTCACCGCGCTGCTCAAACATCATCCGTACCGCACGCTCACGGACTTCAGGGGAAAACTTGCTGTTCTTTTTCATGGCTCCATCTTCTCAAAAGTTGGAGCCTCCGCGAAAGCCGGGGCGGTTCAGTGAGCAATTATAGGGAGAGACAGAGATAGACAGGCAGAGACAAGAAAGCCCGCATGGGGCGGGCTTTTCAAGGGATTTTGTAGACAGATATAAACAGTAGTCTGGTCGGAGAAACAGGATTCGAACCTGCGACCCCTGCCTCCCGAAGGCAGTGCTCTACCAAGCTGAGCTACTCTCCGATCTGATGCCAGGAAGTGATGACTTGGTATCAGTGATGGTCTGCTCAAGTATATTCATCCGTTCTTGTATTGCAAGATAACCTGTTGTTTGAAAAAGTGTTTGTTTGACTTTTACCGTTACCTGATGAATTGCCATAAGGCTGGCCATTTCTAGGGGTAGGGTTACCATAAGGTTATTCGGGATATAACCATCAAAAGGTGTCGCAGTACGCTGTATGCCAGTGGTTTTTTGTCTGAGTGTCCATCAGATTCCCGGGAGTTGGGTCAGAATATGGAATGTTCTGTCACTCTGACGTCATTCTTCCAATCAACTCTTCCTAAGCGCGGTCTGAAGGTGGTTGTACCTACTTTGTTGTGTCTAATATGGTTTTAACGGTTTGCTGAATGGCTTTCCAATTAGTGAGCAGCTGTTCTGAGCCGCTTCCGAAACTAGAAAGAAAAGGTGGTTAGTGTGCGACGTAACAAGAAGATTCAGCATTTTGTAGAAATCGCTACCATGCTAACTGAAGAAGGTGTTCTGACTCTCCACGCGTCTCTGGTCATTGCTTATCTGATGGAGCATGAGCAGGCGCTGATGAGGGAAATGATCGCTCATACAGACTTGTCCCGTCGTGGACTGGAGAAGATTCTGGCCAACCTCGCCAGTAAAGGACTCGCTGAAAAAGTTCAGATAGAGGAAACCATTCCCGAAGGTAATACTTCAGGAAGGGGAGACAGGATTGCGTGGCGTTTGAGCAGTACTTTCAAAGGTCAGCTGGGATATCGAATAAATCTGATGAAGTAGTCAGTCACATCATGGCTCGGTGTGAGTCACCACGGGGCGTACCGGGGTTTACAGGCACGGGACAGGCTGTATAGTAGCCCCGGCAAACGACGCTACCGGAGAGGTTTGAAGACGTGACGGCGAGAGGCGACGAAACAGAAAAAGGCCAGACTAAGCAAGGTTTTCTGGCGCTGGTATCCAGGCTTTGCTTTGGTGATGAAGCATGCCCTGTACGCTTTATGTACAAGACGGTTCCCGCTCATTTGAATGACACCGGCTGGCGCATGTACTCGGGTTACGAGGACGAAGAAATGCTGCATGACGTCGAGGCCATGGTGGTCTACCCCATTGATGCCCTGTGTTCTCGGGATGAGTCACTTGCCGATTTGCTTGAATATAACGCAGGTACGGTCTGGGAACGGGCTCCCGGCAGTGACTGGCAGCGTGTGCATGACTACAAGATCCCCAGCGATCATGTTGAAGTTTGGATTTCTAACGATATCGTCGAGGCTGCCAGTAAGCTCGCAGATGAAGATGAATCGAAGCCTGTTGCCTGGCAATGAGCATGAGAGTGCTTCCTGACAGTCTCTAGTCTGCGCTGAGTGAATGTATCAGCGAAATGTAAACCCAGCTTCGGCTGGGTTTACTGTTTTTATATCCAGTAAAATTTGTGATTTAAGAAAAGATGTGTATATTTGTCCAGTAGTTGGAGGTCGGATATGCAACAGACTCAATTGCCATCAATGGAAATCCCTCAAGGTCTGGCCATGGTAAAACGTGCCAGAAAGTCATCAATGCGCCCAGCGGGAATCTGGAGCCTCAAGCCAGCTCAGTTGATGCTGCCTGTTTTTAGTAGTGTGGGGGTGGACGAAGAATCAGGAGAGGCGGAGCAGAGCTTCGACTTGTCTGACTATCTGGAAAGAGACCGCCATGATTTCGTCTATGAAGCTTTTGAGCGCTGCTTGCCATCTGGCATTGACTACGGTGATGTGCTGATACTTAACGGTCGCATGCAGGCTCACAGAGGGGATCTGGTGCTGGTTCAGTCTGAGGATGACATCAGCCTCAAACGGCTGGAGTATGAAGAGGGCCGGCCCTGGCTGTGGGTAGATGATCCAGAGCCTGTGGGGATGCCGATTGAGGATGGGCAGTCATTCCAGATTCTGGGTGTCGTGACGCGCGTGATACATGCTCTTAAGTAGTTGCTGGTTGAGTGTTGTCAGTGATAGTGCGAACCCTGGCTGAGCAGGGCTCGCGACCGTTAGCCATAGAGCGATGAACTAACGACTACTACATCACATATTCGGATAGTTGGGGCCACCTGAACCTTCTGGTGGCACCCAGTCGATGTTCTGCGAAGGATCCTTGATATCACACGTCTTGCAGTGCACGCAGTTCTGAGCGTTGATCTGCAGGCGCTTCTCTCCATCATCCTGCTCAACGACCTCATACACCCCTGCAGGGCAGTATCGCTGTGCTGGTTCTGCAAAACGCGGCAGGTTGATGCTGATGGGGATGGCTGAGTCTTTCAGGCGCAGGTGGCAAGGCTGATCTTCTTCGTGATTGGTATTGGATAGAAATACCGATGACAGTTTGTCGAAACTCAGTTTGCCGTCAGGCTTGGGGTAGCTGATGGGAGTGAATTCGGCAGCTGGCTTTAGCTGAGCGTAGTCTTCGGTTTCATCTTTCAGTGTCAGCGGGATTTTTCCGTTGAAAATGTTCTGATCGATAAAGTTGAAAGCGCCACCCAGATAGGTGCCGAATTTATGCAGTGCGGGCCCGAAGTTGCGTGCACGATAGAGTTCATCGTAAACCCAGCTGGCCTTGAAGTTCTCGGTATATTCGGTCAGCTCGCGACTTCCCTCATCACCCTGTGCCAGTGCTGTAAATAACGTCTCAGCGGCGACCATGCCGGATTTCATGGCAGTATGTACGCCCTTGATTTTGGCGAAGTTCAACGTGCCAGCATCACAGCCTACCAGCAGCCCACCGGGGAAGGTCATTTTCGGCAAACTATTGAAGCCACCTTTGGTAATGGCACGGGCACCATAGGCTACCCGCTTGCCCCCCTCCAGATGCTTGCTCAGGATGGGGTGATGCTTGCAGCGCTGAAACTCATCAAAGGGGCTCAGGTAGGGGTTGCTGTAGCTGAGGTCAGTAATCAGACCGACAACCACCTGATTGTTTTCCAGGTGATAGAGGAAAGAGCCTCCTGATGCTCCATTTTCTTCCAGTGGCCAACCTGCTGTGTGGACAACCAGGCCTGGCCGGCTCCTGGCAGGGTCGATATCCCATAATTCTTTGATACCGATGCCATAGTGCTGAGGCGTTGCGTCACGATCCAGAGCGAACTGCTTGATCAGACGTTTGCCCAGGTGCCCTCGACAGCCTTCGGCAAAGACGGTGTATTTGGCGCGTAGCTCCATGCCAGGCATGTAGCCATCTTTCTCAGTGCCGTCAGCGGCGATGCCCATGTCACCTGTGATGATGCCTTTAACGACGTTGTCTTCAATGATCAGCTCCTGTGCGGCAAAGCCCGGGAATATTTCCACGCCCAGTTCTTCTGCCTGGGTCGCCAGCCAACGGGTGAGGTTGCCAAGGCTGATGATGTAATTGCCGTGGTTGGTCATGGTGCTGGGAATGACGGCATGCGGTGTCTTTACTGATTTCTCTGCATCGCGGAGAAAGTAGACTTCATCATCACTAACAGGGGTGGTAAGGGGAGCGCCTTTGGCTTGCCAGTCGGGGAAGAGTTCATTCAGCGCTCTGGGTTCAAGCACTGCGCCAGAGAGAATATGGGCACCGACTTCTGAGCCTTTCTCTACCAGGCACACACTCAGAGTCTGCTCCTTCTCATTGGCTAACTGCATCAGGCGGCATGCAGTTGAGAGCCCAGAGGGCCCAGCGCCAATGATGACAACATCAAACTCCATTGATTCACGTTCCACGGTTCACCCTCCGGTTCTTTTTATTCATTGCTCGTGACTGATGTGGCTGGGTGCAGTTTATGCACTGCACACCTTTAAAGTTTGCCCGAGACTACCTTTCGCACCTTGAGCAGGCAATAACATAATGGTGCGAGGCTTCTGACAAAATCGTTTATAAAACAGCGCCATGATGCTCTGGGTAGCGCTATAGCTGGTATCGCTGTACTTACAGCCGGACTGATATACGTCATCTATAGCTGACGTTATACGTCAGTCCGACGTTCTGTATTGTTTATGGTAGCCGGCGGCGCTGGTTCAGCTTCTCTCGGCAGTCAGGTAGCTTTTGCTGCAGCAGCGTCGTTTCGTTGTCAAGCAATTCATTCGGCTGACGTGTAATAAAATGCAGGATCACCTCTGCAGCTAATCCACTCTTCAGAAAGTCTGAACTGGCCGCGAGGTCAAGTGCTTCAACATCAATTTCATTCAAGAAAATGGCTTGACTTCTGCATTTATCCACCAGAGAAACGGATGTGTTAATTTCTGATCACTTTGACGAGTATATTCAACTCGCAGTCGCCAAGTGTTGCAAGAAATTGCTGTCTGAGCTATTTGGTTTTCTAAATATCTGATTTATATAGGCTTAAAAACTGGTTAAAAAATGATCAGTTTGTTGATGCTGGCATGAACTCGGGCTTTAAATGACGTATTCATAACTCTTTCCACAAGGTTATCCACATTATCTTTGGATAACCTGCTGCAGCCTAGAGTTCATGGGCCTTGAGCCAGGGTCAGGTTAGCGTTTTGCTTTTCTGTGAATAAAAAAAGGGCCACTCAGGGCCCTATCATGGCTGCTCATAACTGTCCATATCGAATGATCATTAGATATCTAATGAGCAAGGCCATTTAAAAGGGCATCCTTGCCCTACGACAGAAGTAATCAGAAGTTTCAGTAAAGGAGCGATCCTTTAACTTGCGCACACGTTAAGTGATCAGTGGAATTGCTCCTCTTCGGTAGAGCCCGTCAGTGCAGTGACGGATGACTTCCCACCCTGGATAACCGTTGTAACGTCATCAAAGTACCCGGTGCCTACTTCCTGCTGATGCGCAACAAAGGTGTAGCCACGCTCAGCTGCAGCAAACTCGGGCTCCTGAACCATGTTGACGTAATGTTTCATGCCTTCGCCACGAGCGTAGTGGTAGGCCAGATCGAACATGTTGAACCACATGTTGTGGATACCGGCCAGTGTGATGAACTGGTACTTGTATCCCATGGCTGACAGCTCTTCCTGGAACTTGGCAATGGTTTTGTCATCCAGGTTTTTCTTCCAGTTGAAGGAAGGAGAGCAGTTATACGCCAGCAGCTGATCGGGGTACTCCTTGTGGATGGCATCGGCAAAGCGGCGAGCCTCATCCAGGTTGGGAGTGGCGGTTTCACACCAGATCATATCCGCGTAAGGGGCATAGGCCAGGCCACGAGCGATGGCCTGATCAAGGCCGGCGCGGGTACGGTAGAAACCTTCAGCGGTGCGGTCACCCATCACAAACGGCTTGTCGTAATCATCACAGTCAGAGGTCAGCAGGTCTGCCGCGTTGGCGTCGGTGCGGGCCAGAATAATAGTAGGCACGCCACAGACGTCAGCAGCCAGACGCGCGGCTACCAGTTTTTGCACGGCTTCCTGTGTAGGCACCAGTACCTTACCGCCCATATGGCCGCACTTCTTCACGGAAGCCAGCTGGTCTTCAAAGTGCACGCCAGAGGCACCGGCTTCAATCATCGATTTCATCAGTTCGTAGGCGTTGAGCACACCACCGAAACCTGCCTCCGCATCAGCAACGATAGGAGCGAAGTAATCGATGAAGTTGTTGTCGCCGGGATTGACGCCTTTCTGCCACTGCACCTGATCAGCGCGACGGAACGTGTTGTTGATACGCTTTACTACCGTGGGTACGGAGTCCACGGGGTAGAGTGACTGATCAGGGTACATGGACTGATAGCTGTTGTTGTCCGCCGCCACCTGCCAGCCTGACAGGTAAATAGCCTCAATACCGGCTTTGACCTGTTGCATGGCCTGACCACCTGTCAGTGCACCCAGACAGTTGACGTAGCCTTTCTTGGCATCGCCGTTGACCAGTTTCCACAGTTTCTCTGCACCCATCTTGGCCAGCGTCAGCTCAGGCATGACGGAACCACGTAACCGCACGACATCTTCTGCACTGTAAGGACGGGTAATCCCTTTCCAGCGGGGGTTTTCTTTCCAGTCTTTTTCCAGAGCAGCAATCTGTTCAGCACGAGTCAAGGTCATGGTTATTTCCTCTCGGATAGATGTTTTTATTCTCATTACCGCTACAGCTGTTCTCGGTATGAGAAAACAGGTTTAGGTAACTGATGGAGGTAAATGTCAGTCCAGCGCCTGATAGCCAGGCAAGGTCAAAAACTCTACCAATTCGTCATCAGTGGTGATCTGGTCGAGAATAGTGATGGCTTTCTCAAAGCGTCCTGCCTGCCATCTGCTTTCCCCTAGTTCTGACCTGACTACCTGAGCTTCTTCTGCCAGCATCTGACGGAGGAGGGCCTTGGTGACGACCTGGCCGTTGTCGAGGGTTTTCTGGTTCTGTATCCATTGCCAGATTGAAGTGCGGGAGATTTCAGCGGTCGCTGCATCTTCCATCAAACCGTAGATAGGGACGCATCCGTTGCCTGATATCCAGGCTTCGATGTACTGCAGCGCTACCCGAATATTGGTGCGCATGCCCTGTTCGGTACGGACACCTTCAGAGGGTTGCAGCAACAGGCTGGCGGTGATGGGGGTGTCCTCATCGCGCAGTACGTGAAGCTGGTTGGAGCGATTCCCCAGATAGTGGTTGAAGACAGCCATGGCGGTATCGGCCAGCCCAGGATGTGCCACCCAGGTGCCATCATGGCCATTGCGTGCTTCGCGATCCTTGTCTGCCGTCACCCGGGCCAGAACCTTTTCATTCTCCTGCGGATCTTTGGCAGGGATGAATGCCGCCATGCCACCCATCGCCATTGCACCACGCTTGTGGCAGGTGCGAATCAGCAGACGTGAATAGGCATCCAGAAACGGCTGATCCATGGTCACCACCTGACGATCAGGTAACACCCGGTCGGCATGTCTGCGCAGGGTTTTTATGTAGCTGAAAATGTAGTCCCAGCGGCCGCAGTTGAGGGCGACAATGTGCTCACGCAGGGCGAACAGAATCTCATCCATCTCGAATACGGCAGGAAGAGTTTCAATCAATACCGTTGCTTTGATGGTACCGGTAGGCACCTTGAAACGCTGTTCGGCAAAGTGGAAAACCTTGCTCCACCAGGCGGCTTCTTTATAGCTCTGCAACTTGGGCAGGTAGAAGTACATGCCGCTGCCCTTGGCCTGACGAATGCCGAGGTTGTGGAAGAAGTACAGAGCAAAATCCATCAGACAGCCGGGAATAGCTTCCCCTTTATAAACGATATGCTTCTCAGGCAGGTGCAGGCCGCGAACACGGGCCAGCAGCATGGCTGGTTGATCCTTCAGGCAGTAATGCTTGCCGGTTTCAGGGTGGGTGTACTCAATGGTGCCGAGGTTAGCGTCACGCAGGTTCGCCTGACCTTCTACAACACCATCCCAGGTTGGAGACTGCGCATCCTCGAAGTCCGCCATGAAAACCTTGACGTTGGCATTCATGGCATTGATGACCATCTTGCGCTCAACGGGACCGGTAATCTCTACCCGGCGGTCCTGCAGGTCAGCGGGAATGCCAGCAATTTTCCAGTGGCTTTCGCGAATGTCGCGGGTCTCAGCGAGAAAGTCCGGCAATTGCCCGTTGTCGATTTCAGACTGACGGCGGTCGCGATCTTTCAGCAATTGTTTGAGGGCTGGAGCGAATTCATGCACCAGCTCAGTGAGAAACTCGACGGCATCTGCGCTCAGGATGGCGTCATAGCCAGGCTTCATCTCACCGGTGATCTGTAATCCTTGTTGTTCTTGTGTGGTCATCTGACTACACCTCAAATCCAGTGGCGTTAAACGGTGCCCTAAGGGCGCGGGTCTGACCGAAAAGCGGTCGTTAGGCTGATTAGGCTAGGGTGGCAGCTTGTTGGGCTTGGCCACCAAGTCTGTCAGGGTTGACCTGGACGCTTGGGCGACGTGTAGCAGTCAGATATCGATAATCGGGGTGGTGTTTATCGGTTGACTTTGGGTCGCTAGCCGTTGGAGGAAATGATGGACGCGAGGAATGTCAAGGTCAATGAGGCTTCGGTGCAGTGCGGAAAATGTAATATTTTTACATGGTGCAATGCACAAAATAATGTAGTTAAACTACCGGTTTGTAGTGACTCAAGTTTTATTTAAATTATTGAAAAATATAAATATAAAGTTAGATGAATGATATTTATTAGACTTTTTGTTGATGCAAAAACGCCTGATGCGCTGATGAATTACAAGAATATTAAATAAAATATATATTCTTAAATAATCTAAAAAATGTAGTTCTGTAGTGTGCCACAAGGTTTTACCTGAGTCTGAAAAGCAAACAAGCCCATACCTGAGTGGTAATGGGCTTGTTGCCGGGCCTGCAGGCGCAGTGTGCCTGAGTTATAAAACTACTTAAAAATCAATATTTTCCAGGTAAAGACTACCTTGGTTGTAAAGGATCTGCAGAATGGCCTGATTGGCGCTCTCTGCTAATCCATCCTGTAGCTGTTGCAGATCGAACTCACGCTCATGGCAAAGTGCTTTTACAAATGCGGCACTCTGAGGGGGGCAGGGGAATGCGGCACCATCAGCGAATAATGTCACGCCTCCATCACCTACTTCCGTCCAGGCAAAGCGACTGCTGTCAGTGCGGCGCAAAATGGCACCCTGTTCCAGCCATTCCAGCAGGGTGTCTGCACCCATTTCTTCCTCAGGCGCGAGGTCCATTTCTGCGTACTTGGGCTCAGTCATTGCTTTGCCGAACCATTGGGCCAGATTTTCCTTATTGCTGACGACTTCTTCCAGCAGGGTTTGCAAACGCTGGACAGCGTCCGCGGTAATTTCTGCGGAGTTGGCTTGCAGGGGCAGGTTCTGATCGGCGTAACGCTGTTCTGGCAACAGGCGTTCACCCACATAGTCGGTAAAGTCGCGCAAGATTTCCTGCACGGATGGGGCACGGAATCCGACCGAGTAGGTGACGCAATCATCACCCACGGCAATACCGTTGTGTCCTACACAGGGTGGGAGGTAAAGAATGTCGCCGGGGTTCAGGTCATACACTTCTTCTGGTTGCCAGTCTGCGACAATCTTCACCGGCAGGTTGGGTTTCAGGGCTGAACGGCTGTCAAACAAGCCACCCACTTCCCAGCGGCGAACACCTTCTGCCTGTACCAGAAACACATCGTAGTTGTCGTAATGGGCACCGACACCACCACCATTGACGGCGTAGCTGATCATCAGATCGTCCATGCGCCAGCGTGGGATGAAACGGAACTGATCCAGAAAGTCAGCTGCTTCAGGCAACCAGTGGTCAACGGCCTGTACCAGCAGCGTCCAGCGATCTTCAGGGAGTGAACTGAATGTATCGTCATCAAAGGGGCCGTGTAGCAGTTGCCAGTCCTGTCCTTCGCGTTCGCCAATGATCAGGCGTGATTCCACTTCTTCTTCACAGGAAAGACCGGCCAGTTCGTCGGCACTCAGCAGTGGTTCAAAGTCCGGGAGGGCGTTGCGAATAACGACGGGCTTTTTTTGCCAGTAATCACGCAGGAAAACGTCAACAGGCATATCGCCAAGATGAGTGAGAGGTGCCTTATTCATGCTGATTCCCATACTGAAGTAAATAGGTACGCAGTCTCACGAGTGCCGGAAATCAGTATTCCGACCCTGATCTCAGCGTGGTGCTGCGGGTTGGCGCGCATCATATACCTATCCTGTGACCAGTGCATTTCTCCATGACGAAGGCTTGATGTCGGGCAGCAGATCAAGCCGACGATGACTGCGCAGCCGCGCTCTTTTTTTCACTGTTGAAGTCATTATTGAACGAACAGACGGGTGTATGAGGCCATTACATGCATCGTTCATACATCTTTAAAAAAAATCATGGGAACTGACTTTTTGAGTGAGTTGCCTGCATTGGCGCCATCTTATCCCCCCAGTGGGCGCCTTTTTTTCTTTTGAATCATTGGTTTAGTTTTTTGTGTACAAATCCCGCCAACGACTGGCAGGATCATGATGTCATTGAAATCACATGTTTCTTTTATTTTTAGTGTGACTATTGTGACATTTAAGAATTTTGACCGTTTGCGCTTATTTTTCACTCAACTACTTTTAGTTTGAGATGCCTGTGGGTGGTGTGGACACGATGTCTGGAGCCGCGTACCCAGCTGGATGTACGGACTTGAAAGCGCGTAAACCGGGCTGTTGAAGCCTGGATAGCCCTTGCTGGAGGCAACTGAAAATGAGTACTTACCTGTCTCAACTGCCGGAAGAACTGACCATCGGTTATATCGGTTCTGTCTGGAATGCGTTGCACGATTCGCTACAGAACAAATCCCACCCTGCTGATGAGCCACAGCTTGTCATTGATGCATCTGCCGTCCGTCTGATTGATACCGCTGGTGTGCAGTTTCTCTGTGCACTGGATCGTTACGCCCGTAAGTCTGGACTTTGCCTGACCTGGAAAGCAAAGAGCGCCCTGATAGACGAAAAGTTCGAAAGCCTCGGCCTTCGCCGACTCAACTGATCTGATATCCCTGATTACGCCTACCCCTCGTTCCGGAGATTGCACTATGTCTAATATTCTTGTTGTTGATGATTCCTCCTCGCTACGCAGCATGGTTTGTTTCACCCTCAAGCAGCAGGGGCATTCTGTTACTGAAGCGGAGAACGGCCGTGATGCGCTGAGCAAAGCGCAAACCGGGCGCTATGATCTTGTGCTGACCGACGTCAATATGCCGATGATGGACGGCATTTCACTCTGCACAGAACTGCGCAAGCTGCCCACTTTCAAGTTCACCCCTATTCTGATGCTGACGACTGAAAGCTCGGCTGATATGAAACAGAAAGGAAAGACAGCCGGGGCGACTGGCTGGCTGGTGAAGCCCTTTAATCCGGATACCTTGCTGTCGACTGTCAAACGCGTCATAGGCTGATGCGTTATGAGCCTGGACCTGTCGCAGTTTGTTCCTGCCTTTCTGGAAGAAAGCATGGAAGGGCTGGATCTGATCGAATCCAGCCTGCTCCATCTGGATGAAGGTGACAGCGATACCCTTAATGCCATTTTCCGCGCAGCCCACAGTATTAAAGGAGGGGCTGGCACCTTTGGCTTTGCTGATGTCGTTGGGCTGACCCATCTGGTTGAAACACTGCTGGATGAGTTGCGCTCACACGAGCGGACCCTTGAACAACCGCTGATTGATCTGTTGCTGCAGTCTACCGACTGCATACGGGTGATGCTTAGTAAGGGCAAAGACGCCGATGCAGACGACCATGCCCGCCGGGATCAGATCAGCCAGCAGCTGCTAGCCGTCCTGAGCCCGCAGGATGCAGCACCTTCAGAAGCAGCGGAGAACACCGCTTTACCAGATACTGCGTCAGACAACTCACCGCAAACGGCGCTGCAAGGCTGGCATATCGACTTCCTGCCCAAACCTGAGCTGCTGCAGACCGGCAACGATCCTGTTTATCTGATTAATGCGCTGCGTAGTCTGGGCACGCTGACCTTTGAAGAGGTCGATCTCAACCTGCCCGATCTCGAAGGCTTTGACCCGGAAACGATCTATCTTGCCTGGCATATGACATTGCAGAGTGACTGCAGTGAAGCCGACATCCGCGAAATTTTTGAGTGGGTCGAAGATGACTGCCTGCTGAATATCCATCGTATCGGTGCTGACCTGACAGCTCAGGCGGCGGATGTTTCATCCGCCACGGATTTGCCCCCCACTGATATTGCTTCCTCTGCTATCAGTGCCGCTGCGGAAACATCGGCTCCGCTACCTGCCGCAGAAACAGCTTCTATAAGCCAGACGCCCGCTGCAACCACCGCAGCGCCATCTTCGGCGGCTGAGCCGAATGTGCTTTCCGATGCTGACAAGCTGAGTCAGGCTCTCAAGGCCAAAACCTCTACCGCAGCCAAGGTGGATGCTGGCGGTTCAATCAGGGTCGCCATCGACAAAGTCGATACCCTGATCAACCGCGTGGGCGAGCTGGTCATTACCCAGTCTATGCTCAGTCAGATCAGTCATGACATGGCAGACCTTGAACACCCGGCACTGGAGAAAATGCGTGCAGGGCTGGCCATGCTTGAGCGCAACATGCGTGATCTGCAGGAAGAGGTCATGCGCATTCGCATGTTGCCTATTGGCTCGGTATTCAATCGATTTCCACGTCTGGTACACGATGTCAGCCGCCAGCTGGGCAAGCGCATCGAGTTGCGTATGCAGGGTGAGCATACCGAGCTGGATAAAACGGTACTGGAGAAGATCGGTGACCCGCTGGTGCACCTGATTCGTAATGCCCTTGATCATGGTCTGGAAATGCCGGACGAACGTGAAGTGGCAGGCAAGTCCCCCGTGGGTTTGGTTGAGCTGAGTGCTTTCCATCTGGGCGGGCACATCATGATTGTCATCAAGGATGATGGTCGTGGCCTGAATACCAGCCGGATTCGCGAAAAAGCGATCGAGAAAGGGCTGGTTGGCGTGGATCAGGTGCTGTCTGACCATGAACTCAAACACCTGATTTTTCTGCCCGGTTTCTCTACTGCCAGTACCGTCAGTGACCTGTCGGGCCGCGGTGTGGGTATGGATGTGGTAAAGCGCAACATCGAAGCGCTGGGCGGTGATCTCAATCTGCAATCTGAGCTGGGCCATGGCACCAGCATTCATATCCGACTACCGCTGACACTGGCCATCATGGATGGGCAGCTGGTGAGAGTGAACGACCAGATTTACATCATTCCTCTGATCGCCATCGTTGAGTCCATTCAGATCGACAATAAGGCCGTCAAGAACATTGCCGGGCAGGATTGTCTCTATCATTTCCGCAATGAATACATCCCGCTGGTGGACATCAGCCTCTGCTTTGGGTTGGGTAGCTATAAAAAGCAGCAAGACCCCTTACTGGTCGTGGTGGATGCCGGTGGCCGCAAATTTGGCCTGCTGGTCGATGAGTTGCTCAGCCAGCAGCAGGTGGTACTCAAGAACCTCGAAAGCAACTTTAAGAAGGTCACAGGGATTGAAGGGGCCACGATTCTGGGGGACGGCAACGTCGCTCTGATTATCGACATTCCCGGCCTTTGCCGGACAGCACTGGATGGTAACGCCACATCAGGTCAGGGTGCCACGAACAGCAAAGTGGTGGCCTGACAGACTGCTGATCACAGGTTAAAGCCAGGCTGTGAAAAGTGAGTGGAATAAAGGGAGAAGTCATTGATGTCAGCCATGCCTGCAACAGCCCGTCATCGGGACAGTGAGATTGACGCCATGAATGCTGAACTGGAGCAGTTCCTCACCTTTCTGCTGGCGGACGAGGAATACGCTGTCGATATCCTGCGTGTACAGGAAATCCGGGTATGGGCTCCTGTCACCCGCATACCAAACAGTCCACCCTATCTGAAGGGGGTATTGAACCTGCGTGGCACCATTATTCCTGTTATTGACCTGCGCTGCCGGTTTGCCATGGCGCAGCGGGAATACGGACCGCAAACCGTGGTCGTGGTCGTCAGGGTGATGACCGATGCCTTGCAGCGAACCATGGGCATCGTTGTCGATTCCGTGGAAGAAACCTTCGCCGTCGCGCGGGAGCAGATCATGGCGGCTCCCCATGTCGGCAGCAATATCGATGCGGAATTTGTCCGTGGGCTGATCTCCGTCGACAAGAAAATGATTGTCCTGCTCGACGTGGACAGATTGCTGAACTCCGACGAACTGGCAATAGAACAAACCGCAGAATGACCTCAGTGGAGCTGCCGTCATGAAAGTGAACATGCCGATTACAGACAACGAAGTAAAACTGACAGACGGTGAAGAGCTGGTCACCAAGACTGATCTGAAAGGTACCATCACCTACGTTAACCCCGCTTTTATCAAGATCAGCGGTTTCAGCGAAGCGGAACTCCTTGGCCACAATCACAACGTAGTGCGCCATCCTGATATGCCGCAGGCGGCCTTCAAAGACCTGTGGGATACGCTGAAGCTCGGTCGCCCGTGGAACAAGATGGTCAAAAACCGCTGTAAGAATGGCGACTACTACTGGGTCAAGGCGAACGTTACCCCCATCACCCGGGATGGGAAGGTCGTCGAGTACATGTCAGTTCGTACACTGCCAAGTAACGAAGAGGTTGCTGGAGCGGAGAAACTCTACGATCAGCTGAACAAGAATACCGCCACTCTGGCTGCCCCCAGCTCCGTAGTTACCCGTCAGCTGGACAGTCAGTGGACATCGCTGCTCATCAGCGCCGTACTGGTGACACTCGTAGTCGGTGGCGGGGCCTTTTTTATCGCACCGGTATGGGCGGTGCTGGGCCCGCTGCTGGGGTTGATCATTATGGCAATAGGGGGCAGCAGTCTGCTTAAACGGCAGGTTATCGCACCGATGGGGCAAGCCATCAGTGCTATTCATAAAGTCATGGAAGGGGACTATCACACCTCTATCGATATTGATCGTCCGGGCGAGTTCGGCGAACTGAACCGTGCCATAAAGTCTCTCGGCATCAAACTTGGCTTTGAGCTCAATGATGCCAGAGAGCGCGCAGGTCAGTCGCTGCGCATCAAGCAGGCGCTGGATAACGTGACCTCCAGCGTCATGCTGGCCGATAACGACGGCAACATTATCTATTTCAATGATGCTACCCGCGATCTGCTGAAAAATGCCGAATCGGCCATTCGCACTGAGCTACCCCATTTTGATGTGGCTAGCCTGAAAGGGCAGAACTTTGATGTTTTCCACAAAAATCCGGCTCACCAGCGTGGGTTGCTGTCGCGCATGACCACGACCTACCGCGCTCGTATCACGGTGGGCGGACGTACTTTTGCACTGATCGCTAACCCGGTCATGGACGACGCTGGCAAGCGTCTGGGTTCCGTCGTCGAATGGCAGGATCTGACAGAGCAGCTGCAGGCGGAGCAACAGATCGAGAGTCTGATCAAAAAAGCCGTTGCCGGTAATTTCGAGGAGCGTCTGGAGCCCAGCCTGTACAGCGGCTTTATGGCCAATGTCGCTACCGGCGTGAATACCCTGATGGACACCGTGGTAGAGCCTTTGATGGAGGTGAAACGGGTCCTGGTGGCGATGTCTCAGGGTGACCTTGAGCAACGCATGACCGGAGATTTTCAGGGTGAGTTTGCTGATCTGGAAAGCGCCCTGACGTCTTCGCTGGAGCGCCTCGGCAGTCTGGCTAAAGACATTCGCCTCGCCGGCGATGCCATTACCTCGGGGGCATCAGAAATTGCCCATGGCAATGCCACCCTGTCACAACGTACCGAAGAACAGGCGGCCAGTATCGAGCAGACTTCCGCCAGCATGGAAGAGATGACCAGCACCGTTAAGCAGAATGCCGATAACGCTCAGGAAGCCAGTCAGCTGGCGGCGGCGGCCAAGAAACTGGCAGAGGAGGGCGGCAGTATCTCTGCCAAAGCCGTGTCGTCCATGGGGTTGATCAGCAAATCCTCTGCACGCATTGCTGACATCATTGGTGTGATAGATGAAATTGCCTTCCAGACCAACCTGCTGGCGCTGAATGCTGCTGTGGAAGCCGCCCGCGCGGGAGAGCAGGGCCGTGGGTTTGCCGTTGTCGCTTCCGAGGTGCGCAGTCTGGCACAACGCAGTGCCAGCGCCGCCAAGGAAATCAAAACCCTGATCAATGAAAGTGTGCAGACGGTCAGCGAAGGCGCTGAGTACGTGGATGAGTCTGGCAAGTCACTGCAGCGCATCATTGAGTCGGTCGAGCGTGTGTCACTGATCATCGGTGAGATCGCCATGGCCAGTCAGGAACAGGCCTCCGGTATCGGGCAGGTCAACGTGGCTGTAACGCAGATGGATGAGGGGACTCAGCAGAATGCCGCGCTGGTAGAAGAAGTGGCGGCTGCGTCAGAGTCCATGGCCGAACAGGCTCGGCAGCTGCAACAGCTGGTGAGCTTTTTCAAGGTCAGTGACGAGGGTATAAGCAAACCCGCTGCCCCGCATCGGCCTGTCGCTGCGGTGGCAACACCCGCTGCCAGTGCCAGAAAAGCAGCGCCCGCTGCGCCTGCCGTCAGCCCGATCAAGGCCAAAGCCATTGTGAGCCCGGTGCGGAAGTCCGGTTCAGGGGCGGCGGTGATGGGTGAGGAGTGGGAGGAGTTTTGAGGTGTTCTGAGGGCTGACTGATTGGCCCCTCATCTGAGAATGCCTGCAGGCCATTGCAATAGGGGCCGACAGGAAGAGTGACGTGAGGGAAGTGCTGTACGAATGGACATGCTTTTCCCGAATAGCCCTGATGTCGCTCTGACTCCTCACTACCGGAGTATTTATTCAGGCACTGTTTGGCATCGCTGAGACCTCAATCTCATGGCAACCCCGGTACCGCAAACGGACATCACCAGCATGCTGGCAAAAGCACAGGACAAGCAGAGAGAGTTTGCCTTTTCTCGCGGCGATTTTGATCGTTTGCGGCAGATGCTTTATGACGTTGCAGGCATCAGTCTGGCTGACTACAAAATGGATATGGTCTACAGCCGCCTGACACGCCGTCTGCGAGACCTGAAGCTGTCTTCCTTCGCTGACTATCTGCGCCATCTGGAGGCTCATCAGGGCGAGCTGGGCAATTTCATCAATGCCATGACGACTAATCTCACGGCGTTCTTTCGTGAGCAGCACCACTTCGATTATCTGACCAACGAATACCTTCCGGCCCGGCAGGCCGCAGGGCAGCAGCAGATTCGCGTGTGGTCGGCGGGCTGCTCTACGGGCGCAGAGCCCTACAGCATCGCCATCGCCTTGCGTAACCACCCGGACATCGACACTCGCCAGTGGCCGATCAGTATTATTGCCTCGGATATTGATTCCAATGTGCTCAATGTGGCACGCACAGGCGTTTATGACCTGCCTCGTATTGATGACATGGACGAAGCGTTACGAAAGCGCTGGTTTCTGCGTGGCAAGGGGGAGAACGCCGGGATGGCAAGGGTGAAGCCCGAACTACAGGCCATGATTGATTTTCGCCTGATCAATCTGACTCGCCCCTGGCAGCTGAATACCCGTCTGGAGCTGATTTTTTGCCGCAACGTCATGATCTATTTCGATCCGCCTACGCAGTGTCGCATTCTGGAAGGCATGGCTGATCATCTGGTCGAAGGGGGGTTACTGTTTGCCGGGCATTCCGAGTCGCCCACCCGGGTAACGGATCGATTCGAGCTTATTGGCAAAACGATCTACCGAAAACGCTGACGATGGCAGTGATTGCTTCGCGTAATTTCGCGCCTATTCGACAACCCGGCATGGCAGCTCCCGTTATCAAGCTGCATCCCGGCGATTTTTACGTGACCAGCCAGGATGAGTGCCTGATGACCGTGCTGGGTTCCTGCGTTTCGGTGTGTATGTATGACCCGTTTGCCCGAATCGGAGGGATGAACCACTTCATTCTGCCTGACAGTCAGGATGACACGATTGCAACCACCAGCCGCTATGGCAGCTACGTCATGGAAGTATTGATGAATGCGCTTCTGCGTCTGGGTGCAGATCGCAGCCAGCTGCGCCTGAAGATCGTCGGCGGAGCTCAGGTTATCCGCTTTCAGCGCCAGATAGGAGAAATGAATATTGCCTTTGCCAAACATTATGCCGATGTGGAGCAGCTGAATGTGGTTTCGGCCGACATCGGTGGCAATCGTCCGCGCAAGGTGCTGTTCTTCCCGGCGGACGGCCGTTTACTGGTTAAAAAACTGCAGCAGATTGATCAGGATGATCTGGCGGTTCAGGAGCGTTTGCTGCAGGCAAGGATCAAGCGTCGTTTGAATCTTGGCGATATCGAATTGTTCTGAGAGTGCACAGGGCAACGGACGGGGAACCAGCAGGTGCTGACGTTGCCGGGCTGGCATTTATAGCCAGCCGGTGCGCTTGGAGAGAGAGAAGATGATTAAGGTACTGATCGTAGATGACTCGGCAGCCATTCGTGCCTTGCTGCGAGACATTATCAGCCAGGACAAGGAACTGCAGCTGGTCGCTGAGGCTGGTGATCCTTATGAGGCGCGAGAGCTGATCAAGGTGCACAACCCGGACGTATTGACGCTGGATGTGGAAATGCCGCGTATGGATGGGATCACCTTTCTCAAGAATCTTATGCGCCTGCGGCCCATGCCGGTCATCATGTTGTCCACTCTGACCACCAAGGGCGCGGAAATTGCCATTGAAGCACTGGAAAGCGGCGCCATTGACTGCCTTGCCAAACCACGGCTGCTTAATGACGGCAATCTGGAAGCCTTCGCCTGGGAGCTGATCAGCCGACTGAAAGCGGCGGCCAGTTCACGACGATTTCTGATGCAGCGCAAAGCGCTTGCTGAAGCACAGGCGCTGAACTGGCAGTGCCCGGAGCCTCTGATGCGCCAGCAGATTCTGGCTATTGGTGCCTCCACTGGCGGTACGGAAGCCATCCGGGATGTGCTGATGGCCATCCCGGAACAATGCCCACCTATTGTGATTACCCAGCATATCCCGCCGATGTTCAGTACCCGGTTTGCCAATCGTCTGGATGGCTGTTGTCGTATGCATGTGCAGGAGGCAACGGACGGGCAGGTGCTCCAGCCAGGCAATGCCTATATTGCGCCGGGCGATTATCACATGCGCCTGCATCGTTATGCGGGACGGATGATGATCCGTCTTGATCAGGGCGATCCTGTCAATCGTCACCGCCCTTCGGTAGATGCTATGTTCGATTCGCTGCTGGACGGCAAAACCGAAAATGTAACAGCGATGTTGTTAACTGGAATGGGGCGTGATGGTGCGCAGGGCATGAGGCAGTTATTCGATAGCGGTGCCTACACCCTGGCTCAGGATGAGCAGAGCAGTATGGTCTGGGGGATGCCCGCTGCGGCGGTGCAGCTGGGCGCGGCGGCAGCGGTGTTGCCTTTGTCACAGATGGCGGGTGCTGTGATTGAACACTGGAAGCAACTTGCCGCTATGAGCGTGTAACCCGTCAAACAGATGGATTGCGGCGTCAGACTGTTCCACTGACGATGCAGCTGTAAAGGAGAGTCTGGAATGCCGAATAAACTGATGCAATGGACTGGCGCTACTCTCACGCTGGTGGTGATGGCCAGCGTCTACTTTGCTGCCCCCATGTGGCTGACGCTGCTGTGTGCAGCGGTGGCACTGTTGCTGTCTATCGTACTGGCGCTGACGACATCACCGGCTGTTGCCACACAGCCGCAGTCTGCTGCACAGGCTGAGGCATCGGTTTTGGCGCCTGCCAGAGCGCTGAGCGAAGTGGGCAAGCTGTTGCAGGGAGAGTCCGGACTGATTGACAGCGAGCTGCAGCGGGTACGCCGGCTGGTCAGTGATGCCGTGGGGACGTTGAACAACAGCTTTCGCAGTGTGGAGCAGCTCTCCAGTCAGCAGAATGATGCCATCAGCTATGCCATGTCAGGCAGTGCTGAAAGTCACAGTGGCCACTCCATGAAGGCGTTCACCCGCAATGTGGGCACGGTGTTTGAGGAACTGAGTGAAGTTTTGGAGCGGGTCTCGGCTAACAGTCAGGAAACCGTGACCAACATTGATGACATGATGGTCAAGCTTGATGGCATCTTCCAGTTGATCGAGAACGTCGAAAAGCTGGCGGGACAAACCAACTTGCTGGCGCTCAATGCCAGTATCGAAGCGGCAAGAGCAGGCGAAGCGGGGCGTGGTTTTGCAGTAGTGGCTGATGAAGTGAGATCACTGTCGGTCAGCTCGGCCAGTCTCAATAGCGAAATTCGTGAGCGGGTGAATGATGCCAGAGCGACTATTGAGCAGCTGAAGTCCACTGTCAGCCGGGTTGCCCGCAGTGATATAGCAGAAAGCAGCCAGCGCCGGGCAAAGATGCAGCAGATGCTCGGTGGCGTCGACGCGCTCAACGCAGAGCTGAACAGCCAGATGCAGGTGGTCGCCCACACTGCCAGTGATATCCATGCAGCAGTTGCCAATGCAATCCGTGCTCTGCAGTTTGAAGACATTACCCTGCAGACTGTCGAAACGGCTGCTTTCCATGTGCAGGCGTTGTCACAGGCTGCCGATGTGCTGCAGAAAAACACGGGTTCTGTCGAAGAGCTGCTGGCGCAGTGCAAGGAGATTCATCAGCGCAGCCAGCAGCGACACAAGGTCAAGCCTGTCAGCCAGCAATCCATGGCAGCGGGAGAGGTTGAGCTGTTCTGACCTGTTTTGCTCGTCCTGTTCAGGATATCGCTGCATGTGAATGACACGGTGGCGATATCAGCCATCCTCCCGCTCTCGGTAGCTGCTGTCATGTGTGTGCTGCTGCAATGAATTGATTTGTTTAACTTGTTTAGTTGTGTTACCTATTGCGGCGCGAAAAATAACTCAACTGTCGTCATTCTGTGATGTGAGAGCCGCCATGGTGTTACAACTTTTCCCTGTCTGGGCCGTCCTGCTGTCATTGCTGGCCTTTTTTCAACCTGCTTTGTTTGTACCGCTGAAGGGTCAGATCGTGCCTTTGCTGACCGTCATTATGCTGGCAATGGGTCTGACCCTGACGCCGAGAGATTTCTCCAATGTGATGAAAAATGCCAAGGCTTTGGGCACCGGTGTATTGCTGCAGTTTCTGATCATGCCGATTGCGGCCTGGCTGGTTGCCAAGTTGTTCGGTTTTGATGCGGATCTGACTGTGGGCATGCTGCTGGTAGGCAGCGTGGCAGGTGGAACCGCTTCTAACGTTATGTGCTATCTGGCCAAGGGGGATACGGCACTGTCTATTTCGATGACGGCTATTTCCACCCTGATCGGTGTCTTCCTGACGCCTGTGCTGGTAGCGTCACTGATCGGCCAGAGCGTTGATGTGCCGGTGCAGCCCATGCTGATAAGCCTGGTGCAGGTTGTCTTTGCTCCTGTGGCTATTGGCGTGATCGTCAATGTGCTGTCACCACGCTGGGTGCGTAAGGCTGAACCGTTGCTTCCCTATGTTTCCATGATTGCCATCGTCATGATCATCGCCATTGTGGTCGCTCTGAATGCGGGCAAGCTGGCGGAAGTGGGTGGTGTCGTAGCGCTGGCGGTGATCCTGCACAACAGCATTGGTCTGACGCTGGGTTACGGCGTGACAGCGTTGCTGGGCTTTGATCGCAAGGTCTGCCGTACCATTGCTTTTGAGGTGGGTCTGCAGAACTCGGGCCTGGCCACTGCGCTGGCAATGAAGTTCTTTACGCCGGTAGCCGCGCTGCCCGGCACACTGTTCAGTGTATGGCACAATATTTCTGGCTCCTTGCTGGCGGGATACTGGAGCCGCAAGCCGCTGGAAGGTGATGTTGAGGCAGGCAAGACGACTACGGTCGGTCAGTCCGGCTGATCCAGAGCTTGCTGTGACGTGTGAAGCCAAGGGAAGGTGCAGATATGCGCAAAGAGCTCAGAAAAAAAATCATCGACATCTGTAATCAGAAAATGGAAAGAAAGGGTTCAGAGGTCGGGTTGTCCTTTTATGCCTTCTTCAAAAATAAGAACGATCAGCCTGATGTTCTTATGGAAGCGGCGCGGTGGTGGATCGAGACTCATCAGTTAGACCACTTCGAGAAGGCCAGCAAGATAAGGGAGATGGTTGCGGCGGGTATTTAGAGCGTGCCGCGATCTGACTCCGCGCTGTCAGGTGCTGGCGCCAAGGAATGGACAAGTAATTAACGCAATAAAAAACCCTCGGTGGCAGTGCCGCCGAGGGTTTTTTATTGAATGAAAAGGAGGTTATTCGTCGTCAGGGCCGGGCGGAAACTGCTTGTTGATCTGCACCACAATGTTTTGCGCCTGCTCATTGCCATTTTTGGCAGACAGTCGATACCACTTGATGGCCTTTTTAATGTCCCGGGTGGTTCCCTGACCATTCTGATAGAGAATCGCCAGATTCAGCTGCGCCAGTGCATATTGCTGGCTGGCGGCCAGACCATACCATTTGAAGGCCTGCTGATAGTCCTGTGAGGTACCGGCGCCGTTGGCGTACATCCAGCCGACGTTGTATTGCGCCACAGGCAGACCTTGTTCCGCTGCGCGCTTATACCACTTGAATTCTTTCTCAGGGTTTTTGCTGACGACCTTGCCGGCACCAAACAACTGGCCAAGGGTAAATTGCGCTTCGGCGGAACCCTGATCGGCGGCGCGGGTGTACCAGCTGACAGCTTCACTGTCGTCCTGCTGTACACCTTTACCCTCTGAGTACAGCTGACCCAGCGTGAACATGGCTGGCGGGAAGTTCTTCTTGGCGGCCTGACGATAGACGGCGATGGCTTCATCCATGTCCGCCGGCAAACCCTGACCTTCTTCATACATTTTGCCGATGCGGAAGAGGGCGTTCATATCCCCCTGACGGGCAGCCAGCTGGTACCATTTCAAGGCCTGCTGACCGTCTTTCTTCACGCCGTCACCTGTCAGGTACATGCTGGCCAGATTCACCTGCGCTCCCACATGATCCTGTTCGGCCGCTTTCTTGAACCAGCCGGCGGCCAGTTTAAAGTTCTGCTTTACGCCAGTGCCATTCATGAACATCACACCGATGTTGTACTGGGCGCTGACCAGATCCTGCTTGGCGGCGCGTTCATACCAGATGGCCGCCTTGCTGTATTTTTGCTGTGAATACAGCACGCTGGCCAGCGCGTACTGGGCATTGGCCAGACCCTGTTTGGCGGCGTCGGTATACCATTTCTGGGCTTCATTGATGTCCTGTGGGACGCCACGGCCATTCTGATACATCAGACCAAGGTTGAATTGGGCAACCGCATTGCCCTGATAGGCTGCCATGCTGAACCATTTATAGGCTTCGACCGGATCAGGCTGAATGCCGAGGCCGAACAGATTGACTTCGCCGAGGTCGGTCTGCGCTTCGACTTTGCCGCCATCAGCTGCCATGGTCAGCCACTTGATGGCTTCGGAGTAGTCGGGGGAGGTCACCTCACCGCTCAGATACCAGTGCCCCAGCTTGTACTGGGCGTCGCTGTCACCTTTCTCAGCGGCCTGGCGATAGTACTGGGTTGCCTGGGTATAGTGTCCGGCTGCCTTGGCAGCATCTCCCTGTTCCACCAGACTGGCCGCCCAGCTACTGGAGCTGGCCGCCAGTAGCAGAGCGCATGTAAGCAAGCTGGTTCTCATAGATTGGATCCTTAAATTGCTGTTTAACGCGGCAGCGCGACGAACATCATTTGATAGCACTGCTTTCGTGGTCTTCGCCTCTCCATCCCCAGCAGTTAATAGTCATCAACGCCGGGGATATAAAGGGCAGGCTCTGCAGAGCCTGGGAGGTCAGTACCGGGCATTATCCCAGCAGGGCGCGATACAGCTGATTCAGTTGAGGCTCGAAGCGGGCAATGATCTGCTCCCGGCGCAGTTTGAGCGTAGGTGTCAGACATTGATTGTCCACGCTCCACATAACATCCGTCAGAATGACCTGCTTGACCTTGGCAAAGCCTGGAACAGCGTGGAGATGGCCGTTGAGGCGACGTGCCAGCTTACTCCGCATTTCCTGTGTGGGGTTATTGAGCAGTGCAGCGTCCCAGCCTTCGTCCTTGCACAGCGCTTTCCAGTGGTCAGGGTTGACTACGACCAGCGCCGTCACAAAGGCTTTACCATCACCGTAGACCATAACCTGTTCGACCACGGGATCAAGAGCCATACTTTGCTCCAGATCGCTGGGGGCAATGTTCTCGCCGTTGGACAGCACCATGATGTCTTTGGCACGCCCCATGATATGCAGCCTGCCTTTGTGATCGAGGCGTGCCAGATCACCCGTTCGCAGCCAGCCATCTTCGTCGAAAATGGCAGCACTGGCGTCATCATGTTTCCAGTAACCGAGCATGACGCTGTCACCCCTGATCAGCAGCTCCTGATTATCGCCAAACCTGATCTGCAGATGGGGCAGGGGCTTGCCGACACTGTGGGGGTGATTGGTATCCAGATGGTTGACGGCCACAACCGGGCTGCATTCGGTCAGACCGTACCCCTGCAGCAGATCAAGGCCCAGGCTGCAGAATACTTCTGCCAGTTCATTGGCCAGTGCCGCGCCACCGCTGACGGCCAGGCGCAGTTTGCCACCGAAGGCTTGCATCACTGCCTGATTGACCTTGGGCACCAACACCGGAGCCAGCAGGCACAACGGGTGCCAGCGTTTTTCACCTTGCTGATACATAAACTGGCGCCAGCCAGCCCTGATGGCCAGACTGAATAACCAGCGTTTGCGTGGCTGCTGATTGAGGCTGTCCGCTACCTTGCGATAGAAACGCTCGAACAGGCGCGGAACAGCGATCAGAACTGTTGGGCAGACCTGCTTCAGATCATGTGCCAGGGTTTCAATGCCACGGGCATGCGCCACGCTGGCACCGATCATCATCGGAATGTAGTAGCCTGCGGTGCGCTCCAGCATGTGTGACAGTGGCAGCACGGAAAGAAATTTATCTTCCTCATAGGCATCAATAATTTCCAAAACAGCAGAGGCATCGCTCAGAATGTTGCGGTGGCTGAGTTTGACGCCCTTGGCCAGGCCCGAAGTGCCGGAGGTGTACACAATAGTGGCGAGGGCATCCGTATCGGTCTGCCGGTTTTGATAGCTGACGGGCGTTGAAGTGTCATCCTCTGCGCCCAGCCAGTCCTCCAGCGCCATGACATCACTATGTTCGTTGGGCTGCTGCGACAGTACACGCTTTAAATCAGGCGCATCCAACTGCATATCTTGCAGTTGTTGCCACTGATTAGCGGTGCTCAACAGTAATAGCCGAGTGTTGGTTTCCCTGAGAATGTGGGCGACATTACCGGGCCGGTCATTGACGTAAAGAGGGACAGTGACTAGCCCAAGACCCAGTGCGGCGAGATCGAACAGTACCCAGTCGAGGGAGTTCTTGAGCATGATGGCCACCCGGTCACCGGGCTGCAACCCCTCACGCACAAAGGCCTGCTGCCAGCGTGCAGCGGCATCATGGACTGCCTGCCAGCTGAGAGAGTGCCACTGGCGGGTCGAAGGCTGATGAATCCAGTAGGCAATACCCTCTGCCTGATTACGTTTTACTCGTTCCATGAACAGCGCAGGGATGGTGTCGGCCTGGCTGAAATAGATAACGTTTTTAGTATGCATGGCACTGTTTATGTGAGTTCAACGGACAGCAACTCGTTGAAGTGGAACGATTAAGGAATGCTTACGGTGCAGTTTCTGGCGCTGAAGAGTAACAGAGTCGAAGTGTAATGCAATCGACTCGGACGGGTCGCTGAGAGCGTATTCAGAGACCTGATAAATGACAGATTTCAAGCTGAAAGGAGTGATGTGTGAGCCAGTACGATTTTGATCTGTTTGTCATTGGTGCCGGATCGGGTGGTGTGCGTGCTTCGCGTATGGCTGCTGGCTTGGGGGCCCGCGTTGCGGTGTGTGAAGACCGCTATATGGGCGGAACCTGTGTCAATGTCGGTTGCGTACCGAAAAAGTTGTATTCCTATGCGGCGCACTACGGTCATGACTTTCATGACGCTGCTGGCTTTGGTTGGGAACTGGAGCAGCCCAGATTCAACTGGGCCACACTGCGTGACAACAAAAAGAGCGAGATAAGCCGTCTGAATGGCATTTACCGGAATATGCTGGGCAATGCAGGTGTAGAACTGATCGACGGCCGCGGCACGCTGGTGGATGAGCACACCGTCAGGGTGGGAGATAAAACCTACACCAGTGAACGGATTCTGGTGGCCACTGGCGGCTGGCCGTTTATCCCTGACATTCCTGGCCGGGAGCTTGCTGTCAGCTCCAACGAAATATTTGATCTGGCGCGTTTTCCTCAACGGATTGTGATTGTCGGTGGGGGTTATATTGCCGTGGAGTTTGCGTCCATCTTCGCAGGGCTGGGAGCTGAAACGCATTTGCTGTATCGCGGTGAGTTGTTCCTGCGCGGTTTCGATCAGGAAATTCGTGAATACGTCGCCACTGAAATGGCCAAGAAAGGTGTCAGGCTGCACTTCAATACCGATGTGACTGAGCTGTCACAAACCTCACTGGGGATTCAGGTGAGCACAGGTAATGGCCCTGCACTCCATGCCGATCAGGTGCTGTACGCGACGGGTCGTGTTGCCAATACTCAGGGTCTTGGGCTGGAGGCGGCGGGGGTAGCCCTGGATAACAAAGGTGCGGTCAAGGTCAACAACCGGTTCCAGACCTCTGTACCTTCCATCTACGCGCTGGGAGATGTTATTGACCGCGTGCAGCTGACGCCGGTGGCGTTGGCGGAAGGCACCTTCCTGGCTAATCATCTGTACGGGGAAGGGCGCCCTGAGCCTGACTACGACAACATTCCCACTGCGGTTTTCTGTCATCCCAATATTGGCACCGTGGGCTTGAGTGAGGAACAGGCCAGAGAGCGCTATGGCAACATCAAGGTCTTCCGTTCAGAGTTCCGGCCCCTGCGTCATACCCTGAGTGGCAGTGATGAACGCTGTCTGATGAAGCTGATCGTTGATTCCGCTACTGATAAGGTTGTCGGTGTGCACATGGCAGGAGCGGAGGCCGGGGAGATCATCCAGGGGATTGGTATTGCACTGAAGGCCGGTGCCACCAAAGCGGTGTTTGATGCCACGATTGGTATCCATCCCACCGCGGCAGAAGAGTTCGTCACGATGAGAACACCTGCGCGTTAATCAGCGCTTTTGCATCTGAGGCGGCTTTAGGCCGCCTCAGACTGCTGACATAGCCCTCGCCCTCGGGCGGGGGTTCCTATAATCGGGCCATGCTAAAAGACAGAGCCCCACCCAGTCCGGATGGGAGTTTGTCTGCATCGACGAACTCGTCCCCGCCGATCACCTGTTGCGCAAGATCGACAAGACCATCGATTTCAGCTTCATCCATGAACGGGTCAAAGACCTCTACTGCAGGGACAATGGCCGGCCCGCGCTCGATCCGACTGTTCAAGCTGCTGCTCCTCGGTTATCCCTACGGTGTGCGCAGTGAACGCCAGTTGATTCGCGATGTGCAGGTCAACGTCGCCTATCGCTGGTTCCTGGGGTTGAACCTCACCGACAAGGTGCCCGATGCCTCAACGTTGAGTCAGAACCGACGCCGCCGTTTCAACGAGTCCAAGGTGTACCAGCAGATCTTCGATGAGATCGTACTGCAGGCGATGCGTAAGAAACTGGTCTCCGGCAAGACGCTGTACACCGACTCCACCCATTTGAAGGCCAATACCAACAAGAACAAACGGCAAGCAAAAGGCTTCTTCTACCTGGATCACCGTACCGTGGATGGGCGCTGCAACATCATCACCGATGTTCACCTGACGCCCGGCAATGTCCACGACAGCGTACCTTACCTGAGGCGTCTGGATCGACAGGCGGAGCGGTTCGGCTTCGAGATCCGGTCGGTGGGGCTGGAGGCCGGTTACTGCACGGCGGGCATCTGCACAGGTTTGGAGGCGCGCCAGATCTACGGCGTCATCGGCGGCCGACCCACCGTAAGGGCTACTTCTACAAGCGGGAATACCACGACGACGCCGAGCAGGATCGTTATACCTGCCCTGATATACAAGACCACCGATCGCAACGGCTACCGCCACTGCCGCTCAGACCCTGATCGCTGTTTTAACTGCCTACAGCGAGAGCGCTGTACCGGCAACGTGAAAGGGGAAAAGACGCTGACACGTCATGTCTGGGAGGACAGTAAGGAGCGGATCAGCCAGCACCGCTTGAGCTCGGGAGGGCAACTTCTCTATCAGCGCCGCAAGGAAACGGTAGAGCGAAGCTTTGCCGATGCCAAAGAACTGCACGGTTAGCACTATGCCCGCCCCGCGCTTTGCTGAACTCAGCGACGGAAACGTTGCAGTAGACGGCAGAAAAACAAAACCCCGATCAAAATGACCGGGGTTTGTCAGTATCCCAAAATGGCCCGAAGGCCATTTTTTGTTCTGCATGTATGCTTTTGCTGCTTAACGAGTGGGTAGCACGTCTTTCAGCTTGGCACGCATGCTGCGCAGGCAAGTCTCAGTTGTCGCCCAGTCGATGCAGGCATCGGTAATTGATACGCCGTATTTCAATTCGCTCAGATCGGCCGGGATGGACTGACTGCCCCAGTTGATATGGCTCTCGATCATCAGACCCATGATGGATTTGTTGCCTTCCAGAATCTGGTTGGCGACGTTGTCTGCGACCAGAGGCTGCAGTGCAGGATCTTTGTTGGAGTTGGCGTGGCTGCAGTCAACCATGATGTTGGTCGAGACACCTGCCTTACTCAGTTGCTGTTCGCAAAGCGCGACGTTGACGGAGTCGTAGTTGGGTTTGCTGTTGCCGCCGCGCAGTACGACATGGCCATACTGGTTACCGCGAGTGCGGGTGATGGCCACTTTGCCCTGATCATCGATACCCAGGAAGTTATGCGGGTGTGACACTGACTGAAGGGCATTAATGGCGACGCCCAGGCCACCGTCCGTTCCATTCTTGAAGCCGATAGCGCAGGACAAGCCGCTTGCCATCTCACGGTGAGTCTGTGATTCAGTGGTACGAGCGCCAATGGCTGACCAGCTGATCAGGTCCTGAAGATACTGTGGAGAGATAGGGTCCAGTGCTTCTGTTGCCAGGGGGAGGCCAAGCTCGGACAGATCGAGCAGCAACTTGCGAGCGGTATAAAGACCGGTCTCGATGTCAAAGGAATCATCCAGATAGGGGTCGTTGATCAGGCCTTTCCAACCGACAGTAGTGCGGGGCTTCTCAAAATACACACGCATGACGATATAAAGGGTATCAGACAGCTCTTCCGCCAGGGCTTTGAGGCGTTTTGCATAGTCTTTGGCCGCTTCTACGTCATGGATGGAGCAGGGGCCAATCACCACCATCAGGCGGTGGTCCTGACGGTCCAGAATGTTACGCACGATATCACGGCCTGTTAGCACGGTATTACGTGCGCGCTCAGAAATGGGTAGCTTGGCTTTCAACTCATCGGGTGTTGAAAGCAGCGTCTGGGATTCGATATTGAGGTTTTCTACACGTGAATCTGTCATTTTCTTTCCTGGCCTTGCGGCCTTTATACTAAGCCCTTTGTGTGACGGCCATGCCGTCCCCCCGAGCTTTGTACCATAGTGAGCTCAGGCACAGAAGCCCATAAGATTCAAACTATTGGCTTAATAGCCTGCATTTCTTTGTTGTTCTGACTGGTATGTGAACGATTGAGATATGCAGGGCCTGACGACGGTTGGGGAACTTCTGACGGTCGAAACGCTCTATGCCATATCTGTCCTTATTTTCCGGTATCTGCATGTTACGCATAGTATTCGCCTGCCTGCTGGGCATTCTGATATCACCCGCTTACGCTGGGTTGTTCGATAAATCTTCAAATACTGAGCCGTTGCCGGTCGATCAGGCTTTTGTGATGTCGGTTGATCACAATGCGAAGGGCGAGGTGGCGCTGAGCTGGTATATCAGCCCGAGTTACTATCTCTACAAAGACAAGATCAAGGTCGAGGTATCCGGCAGTCAGGTGGAGAGCCTGATGCTGCCCGATCCGGGCGAGGAGAAGCCGGATCCTCTGTTCGGTAAGGTCGTGGTGTATCACCAGCAGGCTCATGCACAAATTTCTCTTGCTCGAGATGAGAGTGCGGCTGCTGCGGATACTCTCACAGTTACCTATCAGGGGTGCTGGGAAGGAGGGATTTGCTTTCCTCCTGTACAGCAGCAGCTGAAGGTGACAGATATTCCCGTTCGTACCAGCGACAGCATAAATACTCCCGTCTTACCGGCTGGCAGTGTGGAGAGCAGCAAGCTCTCCGGGCCTGCAGAGTCTGTTCAGGGACAAGGTGTCACTGCGCCTCCGGAAGGCGAGCAGATATCTGCCAGCAGCGCGGGCTCATGGTTTTTGGCGGGACAGGCTGACTTCCTGCAGCTGCTGAAACAGCAGAGTAGCTGGGTCATTGTGCTGGCCTTCTTTATTGCCGGTCTGGGTCTGTCCTTCACGCCCTGTGTGTTTCCAATGATTCCCATTCTTTCCAGCATGATTGCGGGCCAACAAGGGATGATGTCCAGCCGACGTGCTTTTTTTCTTTCCCTGACCTATGTGCTGGCCATGGGAGTGACCTACACGATCGCGGGGGTGATCGCTGGATTATTTGGCGCCAATCTTCAGGCACAGCTACAAGCACCATGGATACTGATCTTGCTTGCTCTGTTCTTTGTGACCTTTGCGCTGGCGATGTTTGGGGTGTTTACCCTTCAGTTGCCCTCAGCATTGCAAAGTCACATTAGTGTTGCTGCCAATCGGAAGAATGGGAGCGGATGGCTTGGAATTGCCATGATGGGCATGCTTTCAGCACTGATTGTTGGACCCTGTGTGGCTGCTCCGCTGGCTGGCGCATTGATCTTCATCGGCCAGCAGGGGAGTGCAGGGCTTGGCGCGGCAGCACTCTTTGCCATGAGCCTTGGGATGGGGGTGCCATTATTGATAGTCGGCACGTCTGCGGGGCATATCCTGCCGAGAGCCGGCGCCTGGATGGAATCGGTCAAGCACGTTTTCGGCGTACTGATGTTACTGATGGCTTTGTGGCTGTTGGAGCGCGTATTGCCACTGGGATTAGTGCTGGCTTTGCTGGCCATTGTATTGCTGCTGGCGGCTGTCGTGTTGGGCGCATTACAGCCTCTTGATAATAATGCCGGTGCGGGAAGGCGTCTGGGTAAGGGTATTGCACTGCTTGTGCTGTTGTACTCAGTCGTATTGCTGGTGGGACTGGCAGGTGGTAGTCGCAATCCACTTGCTCCCCTGGCAGTCTATGCGGAGAGTAGTCATGAAGGTAACGTCAGTACGGAGTTGAATTTTCACACTGTCACGACCTGGGCGGAATTACAGCAGCAGCTGGCTCAAGCCAAAGAGCAGGGGCGTCCGGTGATGATGGACTTTTATGCTGACTGGTGTATCTCCTGCAAGGAGCTGGACGCTTTTACCTTCAAAGATGCGGCTGTCATGCAGGAGCTGAAAAGCTTTCACCTGATCCGTGTTGATCTGACCGCGAACACGGCAGACCATCAGCGCATGTACAAATTTTACGAGCTGGTTGGCCCTCCAGCGTTGGTTTTCTATTCCTCTCAGGGTGATCTGATGCGGTCGATGAGCTGGTCTGGCGTATTGTCAGCCGAGCAACTGTTGCGTCACCTGTCCAGGATGCCCATCTGACCTGAGGCAAGCCCGGAGTCCTGCTGTTGAGCGTCGCTTCGGGCTGGCAAGCTTCATCTTTCAGGATCGGCATGGTGCACGGATACAATTCTCACTTGTGAAATCCCATGGCCTTATCTAAATTATCGAAAAAGGAATATTCGGGTCCTTTTGTATAACGGTTATTTATAACAGTTCGCACTGCCCGGAAAGCAATAACCAGATACGGCCAGGGGGAATGCATGAAGCTCCAGCAATTACGCTATATCTGGGAAGTCGCCAAACACGATCTGAATGTGTCAGCGACGGCCCAAAGTCTCTATACCTCCCAGCCAGGCATCAGCAAGCAGATCAGACTTCTCGAAGATGAGTTAGGCGTCGAAATTTTTTCCCGTAGCGGTAAGCATCTCACCCATGTCACTCCTGCCGGTGAAAGCATTCTCAGTATGGCAGGAGAAATTCTGCGTCGGGTTGAAAGTATTAAACAGGTTGCACAAGAGTTCAGTAATGAGCGTAAGGGCAGCCTGTCCATTGCTACGACCCATACCCAGGCGCGTTATGCGTTACCGCCTGTGATCAAGAGTTTTATGGGACGCTATCCGGACGTCAGTCTGCATATGCATCAGGGAACTCCGATGCAAATTGCTGAAGAGGCAGCAGATGGTACTGTCGATTTTGCGATTGCCACCGAGGCGATGGAGCATTTCAGTGATCTGATCATGATGCCTTGCTACACCTGGAACCGTTCAGTCGTGGTGCCGCGTAATCATCCGTTGACGCAGGTAGGCAAACTGACGCTTGAGGATGTGGCTCGTTATCCGTTAGTGACTTATGTGTTCGGCTTTACTGGTCGCAGCAAACTCGACGATGCGTTCAATAGCAAGGGGCTTCACCCTCGTGTGGTCTTTACCGCGGTGGATGCTGATGTGATCAAGACGTACGTACGCTTGGGGTTAGGGGTCGGCATTATTGCCTCCATGGCAGTGTTGCCGGAGGTCGATGATGATCTGGTGGCACTGGATGCCAGTGAGCTGTTTGAGCCCAGTCAGACGAAAATTGGCTTCCGTAAGGGTACCTTCCTGCGTGGTTATATGTACGACTTCCTCGAATTGTTTGCCCCTCATCTGACCCGTGATCGGGTTCAGAAAGCAGGTGAGTGCACATCACGGCAGGAAATCGATGAACTCTTTGCTGATGTTAAGTTACCTGAACATTAACGCCTGATGCTCTCTCCCCGCTGCGATATCTGATCTGCAGCGGGGCTTTGTATTACGAGCTTGCTGCAATTAAGCCAGCGCTCTGAGCAAATTGCCTATCTTGCTTAAGGTCTCCTGATACTCCGACTCCTCAACGGAGTCTGCGACCAGGCCGCCTCCCGCCCAGCAATGCGCCTGACCCTGATGGAACAGCACTGTTCTGATGGCGATATTGGTGTCCATACGACCGTGCAGGCTGATGTAGCCGATGCTGCCGCAGTAGACGCTACGCCTGTGAGGCTCCAGTTCTTCAATGATTTCCATCGCGCGAATCTTGGGGGCGCCGGTAATAGAGCCGCCGGGAAAGGCTCCCTTCAGCAGGTCGAGACGGTCAGCTGAGTTGCGTAGTCTGCCGGTTACTGTACTGACCAGATGATGAACGTTGGGGTAGCTTTCCACGTCAAAAAGCAGTGGCACCTGAACACTCCCAACCTCGCAGCTTCGGCCAAGGTCATTGCGCAGCAAATCGACGATCATCAGGTTCTCTGCACGATCCTTCTCGCTATTGCGCAGTTGCTCCATCAGTTGTTGATCTTCATTAGTGGTCGTGCCTCTTGGAATGGTGCCTTTGATCGGCTTGGTTTCCACCTGAAGTTGATTAACAGCCAGAAAACGCTCTGGCGAAAGGCAGCAGATGTCACCTTGGGGCAAAGAAAGGTAGGCAGCAAAAGGAGTAGGGGCCTGCTTACGCAGTCGAAGATATGCCTGCCAGCTATCCCCCCGGAAATTTGTGCTGAAGCGTTGTGCCAGATTGACCTGATAACAGTCACCTGCATGAATGTAGTCTTTGACGCTACGGAACTTTTCACCGTATTGAGCCCGATCCATGTTGCTTGACCAGGGGGACGTCAGTTCAAAAGCAGAAGGTTCTGATGGTGCTTGCTGAGAGAGGTAACGCTGGATAAGAAATTCAGCAGAGTAGGGGCATTGAGGATGGATGACCAGCCAGCTTGATTGTTTGGCATGATCGGTAACCCTTGCCCAGGAGTACAGCCCTAAATACATGTCGGGCAAGGCTATATCGTGATCTGCCAGCTGCGGCATATGTTCAACAACTCTGCCCAGATCATATGACCAGTAACCTAACAAACCGCCATAAAAGGGAATGTCAGGATGATCGGTGTCGGTGCTGATCTGCCCGAAGCGCAACAGCAGGTGCTCTGTCGCCAAGAAGGGATCGTCCGGGCAGGGCAATATCCTCCCTGAGGCATCCTGCAAACAGATACCTTGGCCGGGGGTGTAAGAGAGTACAAAGAGTGGATCGCAGGCAGCGATATCAAATCGGCCATCGCGTGAGTGGGGCGCGTTGGAGTCGAGTAGAACAGGGTATGTTCCCGCCTTGATGCCAACAAAAGCATCTTCAGCATTCAGATATGGCAGTGAAATAAATTGCACTCGAACGACTCCTGGTAGCGAAGCAGGGAATTCTACCCAGCCAGATAAGAAAGGTGTAGGCTAACAACGGTTGGCTCCTGGAGCCCATAGTTCTGGTATATCGCGATGTGACTCAATGTTGCTGATTCTGAGGTCCGGAAATCAGCCAGGTGACAGAGAATAGGGTGGCTACTTTCATCTGCTCGCCAGTGATATACCGCAGTTTTGTTCCAAACCCGCAGTCTCGCAGTCGGAACTCATGATCCAGCAAAGTTACTCAGTGGTACGCCGCAGTTTTTCAGTGAACGGCGTAGATGTTTCCTATCAGATATATACCAACAATGTTGCCTCTTCTTCCGAACGCTTGTTGCTGCTGCATGGCGCGGGTGTGGCAGGGGAGCTGACCTGGTCTGCGATTGTCGAGCATCTGGATCATTGGGGTCAGATACTCGTGCCGGATTTGCGAGGAATGGGGGAAACCCGTTACCTGGACGGCAGTGAATCCACTTTTACCGTGCAGGAAGTGTGTGATGATGTTGTGCGTCTGCTGGATCAGCTCGGGTGGTGGCGTTTCGATCTGGGTGGCTACTCCTTCGGGGGGTTAATAGCCATGTTGCTTAAGCAGCGTAATCCTTCACGAGTGGGACAGCTTTATCTGCTGGAGCCTGCACTGCTGGACCGAGCCGATATCAATGAGGTCAGGAGTATTCGTGAGCGTTACTCTGAGGCGGCACAGCATATTCGCCAACAGCATGATCCCAGTGATGGAATTCGTTTGTTTCTCGATACCATTGCGCCGGGGCGCAATCGATCAGACAAAACCGAGTCTATGACGATCAGCCGTTTGGCAGAGCGACCGTTAGGATTTGCCAATGCACTGGACTCTGTGACTCGCTCGGCCCATGAGGTCGAGCGGGATCAGTTGCTTGAGCATTTACAGCACGCAGAATTATTTGCGGGTGGGCGTAGTGTTCGCGAGTTGCATGATCACTATCTTCATCTGGCCAGGCAAAACACCATGGTTAACTACCATGAGGTGAAAGGTACGGATCACTCGTTGCCTTATCAAAAACCACGGCAGATTGCCCGGTTGATGAACGAGGCACGTCAACGCTATACAAACAGTTAGTGTTTAACGCTTTTACCTGGCGGATGTTTGGAGTCGCAATAAATTTACGGGATGGCTGATGTACAAACTGATCATATTTGACTGGGATGGAACGCTTATCGATTCTGCACAGCGAATCACACAATGTATGCTGCGGGCAGCCAAAGATGCCGGGCTTGCTCAGCCGAGCGCTAGTCAGATCAGGGAATTGATCGGGTTGGGTTTGCCTGAAATGGTTGAAGCTTTGTTTCCGGGGATATCTCCTCAATCCAATCAGTATTTCCGGACAATCTATAGTCATCACTTTTTTGATGCAGATCAGCAGCCATCTCCGACATTTCCTCACGTCAGAGAAACGCTTACCGCATTGCGAGAGGCTAGTTACTCTCTGGCGGTGGCAACTGGGAAAAGTCGCCGTGGACTAGACAGAGGAATGCAGAATACTGGCCTGGGTGAGTATTTTTCAGCATCGCGCTGCGCTGATGAGACGGCCTCCAAGCCCCATCCTCAAATGCTTTTTGAGCTGCTGGAGCATTATGGGGTACAGGCAAGCGACGCGCTGCTGGTAGGGGATACCAGTTTTGATTTACAGATGGCGCAAGCGGCTGGTATCGACTCTACAGCTGTTCTCTATGGCGTACATGGTGCGGAGCGGCTGGAACCCTTTGCGCCGAAAGCTTTCTTCACTTCAATTCGCGATATTGTTCATTGGCTTACGGAAACTAAGGAGAAAGGGTGAGCGACTCTAATTGGCGGCCGGAAGGATCCGATCAACAGGATACAAGTAGCACTGGTGTGGACAAGGACTTCTCTGGTCAGCCGCTGGAGGTGCGCACCAATAAGGAATGGCGCCTTATTGAGAAAGTCGTACTTGGGTTGTTCAGGGAGCAACGCAGGGCAAGACGTTGGGGGATCTTCTTTAAGCTCGCTACGCTGGGCTACTTCATCGTTATTCTTCTGCTCGCATGGCCTAGTGCAGAGACCGAGTTGGGGGCCAAGGATCACGTTGCTCTGATCGACCTGAAGGGTGTTATTGCGGATGGTGAGGAGGCAAGTGCGGACGCTATCAATGCTTCATTGCGTGATGCCTTTGCTGATGCTCATGCCAAAGCAGTCATTCTGCGTATCAATAGCCCAGGCGGCAGTCCCGTGCAGGCCGGGCAGATCTACGATGAAATCAAACGTCTTCGAGGGTTGCATCCTGACAAGAAGCTCTATGCCGTGATCGATGATATCGGAGCTTCAGGAGGCTACTATGTGGCAGCCGCTGCGGACGATATCTATGCTGATAAAGCCAGTATCGTCGGTTCCATTGGCGTTATTTCATCAGGCTTTGGGTTTGTGCAGCTGATGGATAAGTTGGGCGTTGAGCGCCGAACCATGACATCAGGTAAATACAAGAACCTGTTGGACCCTTTCAGTCCTCGGTCTGAGGAGATTGACCAGCGTTGGCAGGCGATGCTGGATGTCACTCATCAGCAATTTATCGATGAGGTGAAGAAAGGACGTGGTGACAGACTTAAGGATGCGCCGGACTTGTTTACTGGTATGGTCTGGACCGGACAGCAAGCGGTGACTCTCGGGCTGATTGATGGCTTGGGTAGCGTAGATAGTGTTGCCAGGGAGGTTGTTGGGCTGGATGAGGTGCAAGACTATGCACCAGAGATGTCGCCTTGGCAAAAACTGACCAGAGAATTTGGTGTCAGTGTTGGTCGAGGGGTATCGCAACAGCTGGGTTTGGATTTGCCATTGATGCACTGAGTTATCCAGTCTGGACATGACTGATAAAGTAAAGGCGCAGGAACATGTTTCTGCGCCTTTTTGTTTAAAGTGAGAGTGTTTTACTCCAACGTCAAAATATCAATCCCTTCATTCATCAGCATCTGTGTTAGTCGGATTAAGGGCAAACCAATCAGGCTCGATGGATCACTGCCACGCATTTCTTCAAATAGTGCAATACCCAGCCCCTCTGATTTGAAACTGCCTGCGCAGTCATAAGGTTGCTCTCGTAGCAAATAGTGATGAATTTGCTCTTTCGTTAATTGTCGAAAGCGCACATCAAATTGCACTACGTCTAATTGATACTTACCAGACTGGCTATTCAGCAGGCATATGCCAGTGAAAAAACTCACAATCTGACCTGAACTCATGGAGAGTTGTGTAAAAGCATTGTCATAGTTACCGGGTTTGCCGAGACAGTGACCGTTGAGCGAAGCAACCTGATCTGAACCGATGATGAGCGAATAAGGATGCTGGTTAATAAGGCTTTCTGCTTTCGCCCTGGCTAGACGCTGAGCCAGAGCATCGGCTGCTTCGTCTGGCTGGGCTGTTTCGTCTGCGCTGGGGCTGGTGCATACAAATGAAGAGGTAAGTGTGGAGAGTAATACTTTGCGGTATGGACTGGTGGAGGCCAGAACTATCTGCGGAGGATTGGAAGAAGGCATTTGCATGGAGCCGCTCTGGAGTGGACAATAGGCGCGGAGTCTAACATTAATATGCCTCACGCAAAGGTTGCGGTGTTCTGTTACACAGCACCGGGGTTAATACATTATGTATGTAATTGACCTTTGACACTGCCGGGGTTGGTGAATATCATTGCGCGCTTATGTCGAATCAAGCATTTCCGGCAAAAATTAACCCACGTAAGTGGGCTGAAAAAGGGAGCTCCTGGACCGGGGAACTCCCTCTATCCCATTTCACGCGTCTGGTTGAGTCGCTGCAGGGCTCTGCAGGGGTTGTGAAAGTGTCAATGGAGTTTGGCGTGGATGAAGAGCGTATTCGCTTTGTGCGAGGTGATCTTCATGCTCAGGTTGAAATGACCTGCCAGCGTTGTCTGGAGTCAGTGAAGTTGGCAGTGGAGAGCGACTTCTCCCTGGGGATCGTCTGGCACGACGAAGCTGCAGCAAATTTACCGTCACATTACGACCCTTTGATCGTGAGTGATGAGTTTGTTGAGATGCTTCCCGTGTTGGAAGACGAGCTGATAGTCAGTTTACCTCTCGTGCCTCTGCACGAAGATTGTGAGGTCAAGACTGAGTACGGCGAGGCGGTCGAAGAAGTATTGGACGAAAGGCCAGCGTCCAATCCGTTTGATGTGTTAACACAGCTGAAATTGAAGAAATAGACTTAGGAGCTTCTTAGTCATGGCAGTACAACAGAACCGTAAAACCCGTTCTAAGCGTGGTATGCGTCGTTCTCATGACGCTCTGAGTGCACCTGCACTGAGCGTTGATGCAACCAGCGGTGAAACTCACCTGCGTCACCACGTTTCTCCAGACGGTTTTTATCGTGGTCGTCAAGTAGTAGCAAGCAAGTCTGAAGACTAATTTTGCCACTGCGCACAACCATTGCAGTTGATGTGATGGGCGGGGACTTCGGTCCCCGCGTTACCCTCCCCGCTATTTTCAAGTTTCTCTCCTCACAGCCTGATGTCGATGTGCGTCTCTACGGTGCGCAAGATGTCCTTTTGCCGTTTGTGCAAAAGCACGAAAGTTTGGCTGCGCGGATATCTGTTGCATTTTCCCAGTCTGATATTGCTATGAGTGATAAACCATCTCAGGTTTTGCGCAGTAAGCGTGATTCTTCTATGGCAATCGGGCTACGGGCGCTGTCAGAAAGAGACGTCGATGCTATGGTCAGTGCCGGCAATACCGGTGCGCTGATGGCAATGGCGTGTACCATTCTCGGACGTCTTGAGGGGGTAGATCGTCCAGCTATTGCTACCACTCTTCCTACTCGAAAAGGGCAATGCTTATTGATTGATTTGGGGGCGAATCTGGAGGCGACTTCTCGCCATCTTCATAGCTATGCCATTATGGGGAGTGTGCTCGCAGCACTGATGACAGGGCGGGTTGATCCTGGAATTGCTTTGCTGAATGTAGGCGAAGAACCAGTTAAAGGTAGTGGGGTGGTGCAGGCTGCGGCCGAGATTCTGGCTAATGACAAGAGGCTTCGCTTCATTGGCTTCGTAGAAGGTGATGGGATGTTTGAAGGGCGAGCTGATGTGGTTGTCTGCAATGGCTTTGTCGGCAATGTTGCTTTGAAAACGGGTGAAGGAGTTGCGCGTCTTATTGTGGACTCTCTCAGTGAGTATCTCAAGGCACACTGGTACAGTCGATTGCTTGCGACGATGTTGATGCCTTCTTTGCGTGCTTGGGGGAAAAGGTTTGAGCCTGCTATATATAACGGAGCAGTATTGGCGGGTGTAAACGGGTGTGTTGTGAAAAGTCACGGTGGTGCAAGTGAGGCTGCATTTCTTAATGCGCTGAACTATGCTGCTATGCTGACTCGATTAAAGCTGCCAGCCCGACTGCAGGAAGCTTTGGTAGATTCAGATATTTCAAGTGCTACCTAATAGAAAGAGAGAGTGTGCATGGATTCCAAACTGGCGTTTGTCTTTCCTGGGCAAGGGTCGCAGCATCTGGGGATGTTTGGCGAACTGGCCGAGGCTCACAACGTAATAGGGGAAACTTTTGCTGAAGCTTCTGATGTTATCGGTATCAATCTGTGGAGTCTGGCTCAGCAGGGTCCTGATGAGGAGCTTAATAAAACTGAAAACACCCAGCCTTTGCTGCTGACTGCCAGTGTGGCGTTATGGAGATTGTGGCAGCAGTTGGGTGGGCGCACGCCTGGCTATATGGCTGGACATAGTTTGGGTGAGTACACGGCGCTGGTTTGTTCGGGAGCTATGTCTCTGGTTGATGGCGTGCGATTGGTTCGTACTCGTGGTGAACTTATGCAGGAAGCGGTGCCAGCGGGGCAAGGTGCGATGGCAGCAATTCTTGGTCTGGACGATGCGGTTGTAGAGGCTTGCTGCGATAAGGCGGCTGAAGGGCAGATAGTGTCAGCAGTGAACTATAATTCTCCCGGGCAGCTGGTTATCGCTGGTGAGGCTGCTGCTGTTGAGCGTGCCATGGTGTTATGTAAAGAGGCAGGCGCCAAGCGAGCCTTGCCGTTGTCTGTGAGTGTGCCTTCACACTGCATGTTAATGAAGCCTGCTGCAGATCGACTGGCTGCCATTGTTGCAGATGTAGAGTTGGTTGTGCCTGCCATTGCGGTTGTTCAGAACGTAGATGCACAGGTTTCGGACAGTCTGGAAGGTATACGTGAACGTTTGCTTAAACAGTTATACAGCCCTGTATTGTGGACCCGCTCTGTGGAGTTCATGGTTGCTCAGGGTGTTGAGACTATGCTTGAATGCGGCCCTGGTAAGGTGCTGTCTGGTCTGAATAAGCGTATTGCGCGCACACTCGATGTTGCAGCAATCAATGATCCTGCATCGTTGGCCAGTGCGCTGGCCTAACTAAAACTGATAGCGGCTTAGTGTATGAGTATCGAAGGTAAAGTTGCGCTTGTAACAGGTGCTACCCGTGGTATCGGGCGTGCCATTGCTCTTGAATTGGGGCGTCAGGGTGCCGTCGTGGTTGGTACTGCTACCTCTGACAAAGGGGCTGCATCCATTTCTGATGCACTGGCTGAAGCTGGTGTCAAAGGTAGAGGGATGGTTCTGGATGTAGCGGATACAGACAGTATTCAGTCCGTGGTTGATGCTGTCGCCAGCGAGTATGGTGCCATCCAGATTCTTGTCAACAATGCAGGTATCACCAAGGATAATATCCTGATGCGCATGAAAGATGATGAGTGGGATCAGGTGGTTAATACCAATATGAGCTCTGTTTATCGTCTGTCCAAGGCATGTCTGCGTGGCATGACAAAGGCTCGTTGGGGGCGTATCGTTAGCATCAGCTCAGTAGTTGGCTCGATGGGTAATGCAGGTCAGGCAAACTATGCAGCAGCTAAGGCGGGTATTGAGGGCTTTACTCGTGCATTGGCACGGGAAGTTGCCTCTCGCAATATTACGGTCAATGCCGTCGCGCCGGGTTTTATTGATACTGATATGACCAGTGGCCTAGCTGAAGAGCATAAGACTCATCTTAAAGGTCAAATCCCTATGGCCCGACTGGGCCTGCCTACAGAAATTGCATCTGTAGTAGGTTTCCTTGCGGGCGAAGGTGCTGCTTACATGACTGGTGAGACCCTGCATGTTAACGGTGGTATGTACATGGGCTGATGCAAACAGCATCTAACCTTGTAATCTCCGATAAATTATTGATAATGTGCCGCAGATATATGCGGCACCTGTAAAAAGGCGCCTCTCCTGCCAAGCTTGGCAAAGGACGTGGGTTTACCTAAAATAGCCATCCGCATTTGATAATGTGGGTTGTGTTGAGCAAATAGGATACGTTATGAGCACTATTGAAGAGCGCGTAAAAAAGATCGTTGCTGAGCAGCTTGGTGTTAAAGAAGACGAAATCACTCTTGAGTCTTCTTTTGTAGATGACCTGGGTGCTGACTCCCTGGACACCGTTGAGCTGGTTATGGCTCTGGAAGAAGAATTCGAGACCGAAATTCCAGACGAAGAAGCTGAAAAGATCTCTACTGTTCAGGCTGCCATTGATTACATCAAAGCTCATCAATAAGCACTAGACCTGTTCGGTTTCATGAAAAGCCGCTTCTATTGAGTAAATAGAGCGGCTTTTCTTTTCAGTAACGTTGGAGGATATGCGCATGTCTCGGAGAAGAGTGGTAGTGACGGGGCTCGGCATGCTCACCCCCCTGGGGAATACAGTCGAAGAAACCTGGAGCAACATTCTTGCCAGCAAAAGCGGCATCGGACTTATCGAGCATTTTGACACCGCTGCTTTCAGCACGCGTTTTGGCGGTTGTGTAAAAGATTTCGATACCAGTCTGTACATGGATAGTAAAGAAGCCAAAAAAATGGACCTTTTTATCCAATACGGTATGGCGGCTGCTCAACAGGCAATTCAAGACGCCGGACTCATAAGTGACTCCCTGGATCTGGATCGTGTTGGTGTGGCAATAGGCTCTGGCATTGGTGGATTGCCAATGATTGAGAAAAACCACGATGTTCTGAACGCTTCCGGGCCAAGACGCATATCCCCCTTCTTTGTTCCTGGTTCCATCATCAATATGATTTCTGGCAACCTTGCGATCCGCTATGGTTTCAAGGGACCAAATATTGCTATCACGACTGCCTGTACCACTGGTACACACAATATTGGCTTTGCGGCGCGAATGATCAGTCATGGCGATGCAGATGTCATGTTGGCTGGTGGTGCTGAAATGGCTACCACTCCGTTAGGTCTGGGTGGTTTTGCTGCTGCCCGTGCGCTATCCACACGTAATGATGACCCGACGGCAGCAAGCCGGCCCTGGGATCAGGATCGTGATGGTTTCGTATTGAGCGATGGTGCTGGTGTGCTGGTTCTGGAAGAGTATGAACATGCAAAAGCCCGCGGCGCGACGATTTATGCTGAGCTGATTGGTTTTGGCATGAGTGATGACGCTTACCATATGACCTCACCGCCTGAAGATGGTGCAGGCGCTGCGCAGTCCATGCACAATGCCGTCAAGGATGCAGCCTTGAATGTGGAGGAAGTGGATTACATCAACGCTCACGGTACATCTACTCCAGCAGGTGATAAAGCTGAGTCTAACGCAGTGAAGTCTGTGTTTGGTGAGCATGCGTATAAACTTACTGTCAGCTCTACCAAATCGATGATTGGGCATCTGTTAGGTGCTGCAGGCGCTGTAGAAGCTGTGTTCTGCACGCTGGCACTGCGTGATCAGGTGGTACCGCCCACTATCAACCTTGAAAATCCGTCGGAGGGTTGTGACCTTGACTATGTGCCGGGTGCTGCCCGACAAGCAAAAATTGATGTGACTGTCTCCAATTCCTTTGGTTTTGGCGGCACAAACGGCACCCTTATTTTCCGCAAGGTGTGATGCTGTTTCTGCCGGCTTCACTGGTCGATGGTCAGCCTTCTGATCAAATCAGTATTCTGGATAGAGGGCTGATGTACGGCGATGGACTGTTTGAAACGGTTCGTATCGTATGCTCTCAACCTGCTCTCTGGGCGTTGCACTGGCAACGTCTGGAAGCAGGCTTAACCCGCCTTAATTTCTCCTTCAATGCTGAGGCTTTGCAGCAATCGCTGCTGAGTGACATCGAACGTCTGCTATTTGTTGCTGAGTTAACTGAGGCAACCCTAAAAATCACCATAACACGTGGTATTGGCCAGCGTGGCTATCGATATACTGCAGACGCGCCACTGACTCGTATTGTCACTGTATTTCCTGCGACTGATGTTGAAGCTCTGGCCAGAACGGGTATTAAAGTGCGACTTTGTTCGTTGCGGCTTGCGCGGTCGGAGGTGCTGGCCGGGTTGAAGCATCTAAATCGCATGGAGCAGGTGATCGCTCGTAATGAGTGGAATGATCCCGAGTACTACGAGGGCATTCTGAATGACACCGCTGGCAATATGATCTGCGGTACCATGAGCAATCTTTTTCTGGTCAAGGAGCGAGTACTGCTTACCGCTGATGTGAGCGGGTGTGGTATAGCAGGGACCAGACGCCGTTGGTTGCTTGAAAATGCCAATGGCCTTGGGCTTGAGGCCAGGGTTGGTATTTTCAATCTTGAGGACTTATCGAGCGCAGATGAGGTTTTCTTCTGCAATGCGCTTATTGGCATTCTTCCTGCGGTGGAAGTGGCAGATAGAACATTACCGTCCAGAGATATAAGTTTGCGATTGCGAGAAGCGTTGCTAGAGGCTGAGTATCAATAATGAAGTGGTTAATGAGGTTGTTGCTGACCATTCTGGTGCTGGTTGTTGCTGGGTCATTTGCATGGCAATGGGGATGGCAGCAATTAAACAAACCACTGGCACTGCAGAATGATAATCAGGTTTACACATTGCGCCCGGGCAGTTCACTGAATCAGGTTGCCAAGGATGTAGAGCGCTTAGGATTAATGCAGCATGCCAGGCTGCTGTTACTGTATAACCGATGGAAACACCCTAATGCCACCATCAAGGCGGGAGAGTATCAGTTGTCTCCTGGTCTGACTCCTTTGCAGTTATTGCAGATGATGCAGGAAGGCAAAGTAGTGGAATATCGCGTCACCCTGGTGGAAGGGCATTCCTTCAAAGACTTCCTTCGCATCCTGCATGAGCAGGAGAAGTTAGCGAGTGTATTGGATGGTATGACACCTGCCGCTGTTATGCAGAAGCTGGGGCATGAGGGGCAGCACCCGGAAGGGCGGTTTTTCCCTGATACCTATGTCTATCATTCAAGTATGTCTGATGCTGATGTGCTTTCTCAGGCCTATGACCGTATGCAGAAAGTACTGAGTGAAGAGTGGAAGCAACGGGCAGATGGTTTGCCCTATCGGAACTCCTACGAGGCGCTGATTATGGCTTCGATTGTTGAGAAAGAAACAGGCGTTCCCGAAGAGCGTGACAAGATTGCAGGCGTTTTTGTACGCAGGCTCGAAAAGGGGATGCGATTACAGACCGACCCGACGGTGATCTACGGCTTGGGTGATTCCTACGATGGCAACATTACCAAGGCGGATTTGAACAGCCCAACCCCTTACAACACTTACACCATTGTTGGCCTCCCTCCTACGCCGATCGCTATGCCCGGAGCGGCAGCTATTCATGCTGCATTGCATCCAGCGGAGGGAACTGCACTTTATTTTGTCGCCACCGGTAATGGCGGGCACACGTTCTCTGATTCACTTCAGGAGCACAATCAAGCGGTGAGCCAATACCTGAAGGTATTGAAAAATCGTCCCAAGGCAGAAGACAAAAGCAAATGACAAGAGGTTGTTTCATAACGCTTGAAGGTACTGAGGGAGCGGGTAAGACAACTGCACTGGCGCACATCGTCGCCTGGCTGAAGCATAGAAATATTTCTTATGTGCTTACAAGAGAGCCTGGAGGCACGCCTATAGCAGAGGAGATTCGCCAGCTCGTTCTTTCTCCTCGTGATGAACAGGTGGTCCCTCTTAGTGAGTTGCTGCTGGTGTTTGCGGCTCGAGCACAACATATTGAAAAATTGATCAAACCAACGCTGAGCCAGGGTACCTGGGTGGTATGTGATCGTTTTACTGACAGCACCTATGCCTATCAGGGGGGCGGGCGACAGTTGCCATTTGAGCCAATTGTGCAACTGGAAAACCTGGTACAGGCAGGCTTCCAGCCCGATTTGACGCTCTTGCTTGATGTCACTCCGGAGGTCGGTATGCGTCGTGCCTCTCGTCGTAGCGCGGCCGATCGAATCGAACAAGAAGCCATGAGCTTCTTCCAGCGCGCCAGGCAGGCATTTTTGGCGCGTGCAGAGTCCGCGCCTGAGCGTTTTCGTGTAATCAATGCAGATCAGAACCTGGAGTCGGTAAAGGATCAAATCACTCAAGCGCTGAGTGGTTGGTCGGAGCTGCATCGTGGCTGAGTTATTGCCCTGGCAGCAGTCAATCTGGCAGCAGGTTATTGCTCGGCATGAGCAGGGGCGCCTCCCTCATGCATTGCTGCTCAATGGGCCGGAGGGAGTGGGAAAGCGGCAGTTCGCTGAGTACATGTCTGCCTGGTTTTTGTGTTCGGCTCAGCAGCAGGCTCCCTGTGGTCAATGTCGTAGTTGTATGCTGTTAGGGCACGGTAGTCACCCAGACAGAATGGTGATTGTGCCAGAGGGCGCACAGGGAACCATTAAAGTGGATGCTATCCGTCAGGTGAGTGAGTTTAGTGCGGAAACTGCGCAACAGGGTAATGGTAAGGTGGTGCTGGTACAGAATGCTGATCGGTTGAATGTACAAGCGGCCAATGCGCTGTTGAAAAATCTCGAAGAGCCTCCAGCGCGGACGCTCTTTATTTTATGGTCAGCACATTTTGCCAGGCTGATGCCTACCATTCGAAGTCGATGCCAACAGTTAGCCTTCTCGCTGCCCGCTACAGAAGATTCGCAAAAATGGTTGGTGCAACAGGGTGTCGGTGCGGATCAGTTTCCCCAGTTGCTCAACATCGCTCGCGGTTCCCCTCTGAAGGCGCTGGAGTATCATGAGGCCAATCTGCTACAGGTATGGGATGAGTGGCAGCAACAACTGATCGGACTGCAGACCGGCAGGGTCAGTGTTTCTGAGCTGGCAGAACTATGGAAGAATCGCCAGACAGGCATGATTCTCAGTTGGCTGTCGGACTGGATAAGCGAGGCCGTCAAGCAGATGATGGGAGCGGTGCATTCAACCGGTTTGTTTCAGCCTGAGCTGCTGAGTGCGGCTGTTGCAACTGCCCGAGCCTCTGAGTGGTTGGCGTTTTATGAAAAACTAAATGTTTTAAGAGTGCAGTTGGATGGCACGGCTAATCTCAATCCGTCTTTGGCTCTGGAAACGATATTGATCGAATGGTCTCGACTGATGCGGACGAGTTCTCGGTCCAGAGTGGACGGCAAACCCGTGAGGAATTGAAATGGCACACGGAATACTGAACTGTACGTTTGATAGCAAGACCATGTTGTATCAGTGCTATATGCCTTTCATTGAACGAGGTGGCTTGTTTATCCCTACTCAGCGTACCTATCAGCTGGGTGATGAAGTATTCGCGGTATTAACTATTATGAGTGAGCCTGAAAAGGTACCGGTCTCCGGCAAAGTGATCTGGATTACTCCGCCCGGTGGTCAGAATAATCGCCCGGCGGGTGTTGGAATTCAGGTCAATCCGCAAGACGAAGCGGCTATTCGTAAACTCGAAACGCTGCTGGCGGGAACTCAGGAATCTGATACCACTACGTTCACAATGTAATATCTGATCAGCAGTGTGATGGATTGTAGTTAGTCAGCTGAATGATCTCTTCTAATATGAACTGCTGATTGTGAGTCAGAGAATCTGTCTCCAGGCAAATTAGTATTCGTTCTTACTCACTAAAGTGTCTTATTGAATACTCATGAATATTGTCGATTCCCATTGTCACCTGAACATGTTGAAGCCAGAGCAGGCTGATGGTCTGGACTACATACTGCGTGCAGCCAGAGAGCGTGGTGTCGCAGAGTTTCTATGTATAGGCGTCGATCTGGATAAGTGGCAAGAGGTGCGTGAAATCGCTGAACGGCATGACGATGTTTACGCCACCGTCGGGATCCATCCATTACACCCGGTAGACTCGTTACCATCTGAAGAAGCGTTGATGATCCTGGCTGATCACCCAAAAGTATTGGCGATCGGCGAAGCTGGGCTCGACTATTTCTATACGGAAAGTCATGAGCAGCGTGAAGCACAAAAGCAGGTATTCGGTCTGCAATTGCGTGTTGCCAGTAAGTTGAATCTGCCTATCGTCGTTCATACTCGAGAAGCCAGAGAGGATACTCTGGAGCTGATTCGTGCCTACGGTTCAACACAGTCAGCGGGTGTGCTGCATTGCTTTACCGAGAACTGGGAAATGGCCAAAGCTGCACTGGATCTCGGATACTACATTTCATTCTCTGGCATCCTTACCTTCCGTAATGCAGACAGCTTGCGTGAAGTCGCGCGTAAGGTGCCACTGGATCGCGTATTGGTTGAGACAGACTCACCATATCTGGCACCGGTCCCGCATCGCGGAAAAACCAATGAACCACAATACGTTGTTGAAGTGGCGCAATGTCTGGCTGATCTTCATCAGTTGCCTTTGGCCAGAATGGCTGAGCTTACAACTGCGAACTATAAAGCGCTGTTTCATCGCACTTAACCGGTGAGGAGGGTATATGGCTATTGATCTAGCATCTCTGCAGCAGCATGCGGCAGCTGATGGCCTCCCTCCGGTTGAAGAATGGTATCCTGATTTTTGTGCTGATATGGATCTGGTCATACGGGCTGATGGTACCTGGGTTCATGAGGGAGGAGAGTTCAGGCGTCCAGCATTGATGAAGTTATTCTCCCGTATCCTTCGTCTGGACGATGATGGCTGCTATTACCTGGTTACACCGGTAGAGAAAGTACGTATTCAGGTAGAAGACGCGCCTTTTGTTATTTTGGCAGCCGAGGTACGCGATGACAGTGTGGTAATGGTCACTAACTGTGAAGAGGTGATCACACTTGGATGTGAGCATCCCATGCGTGTCAGGGCTGCTCATGGCAACGCTAGTGAAATTCCTTATGTCCTGGTGCGCAAAAACCTCTGGGCAAGGCTTCATCGCAACGTTTTTTACCAGCTGGTTGAGCTGGCTGAGCAGCGTACCGAACAAAATATCGAGGGAATGTGGCTGCAGAGTCAGAATGAATGGTTTTGTCTTGGGAATCTGTAACTGGAGTGGTCTACAGCTGTTTCAATCACCACAGTCTTGTCTTTTGTCGAAAGTGCTTCCTCAAATGGGCACTTGATGCCCTCATTTCTTTATCGCTCTCAGTATTCTGATCTCTCGTCATGCATTCTTGTGGCTTAAGCAGCTTAACTCGCTTACGATTTGCCCTGTATTAATAGTACGTATTAAGTACTGGAGTTTTATATGCGTGAGCCTTCTACCTATGAGCGGGTGCTGGAAGTAGCGGACGAGCTGCTAGCAAAAGGGATCAAGCCAACTCAGCAGACAGTCAGAGAGCATCTTGGCAAAGGAAGTCTAACTACCATCAATAAGGCACTAAATGACTGGTGGCAATTGTTAGGAAACAAAGTCGCCGAGCCGGCTATTCCTGATTTGCCTGAGCCTTTGATCAAAAGTGTCCGACAGCTTTGGCAAGACGCCTTGTTTTATTCGAGAGATCAGCTCAGCGTACGAGCGAAGGAAATTGAGAAAGAGCATCAGCTGCGGCAACGGCAGCTCGAGGTAGAGAAAGAGCAGTGGCAGGCTCAGCTCAAGTCTATGGAGTCACGTTTGCAAAGCGTACTTGAGCAGAACGAAGCGCTCATTCGTGAAAAGTCACAAGCCCAGCAAAGCCTGAATGATTTAGAGCGTCAGTTGATTGCTCAGCAGGGAAGGGTGAAGGACATGGAGCGTAACCTGGCGCAGCAGGATATAGTCAACCAGAGAATGCTCAATGCGGAAATTGATCGGGTCCGTGATCTCACCAAGCAGCTGGAGCGTGCTGAGCGTCAGGCTGATGCTTACTATCATTTGTGGCAGTCTTCACAGGGTGAAAAGAGTTAATGATTTTGAGAAGTAAGGTGGTTTAACCAAAAAGAGTCCTTGTCTGAGTGGGTAAGCGCATCTCACGACCCGCTCACCCATTCTGCAGAAGTGTTAGAGGTTTTGTTCAGCGTATTCTGCCAGGCGACTGCGTACGACACCTGTTAAGTGAATGTTGGCAGAGCCTTCAAAGTTCTTGAAACGCTCAACGACATAGGTCAATCCGGATGTCAGAGCGGTCAGGTAGTTACTGTCGATCTGTGCTAGGTTGCCCAAAGCGATCATCTTACTTCCCTTACCGCAACGGGTCAGAATCGTCTTTAGCTGAGATGGAGTCAGGTTCTGGGCTTCATCAATCAGTACAATGGCATCCTGAATGCTGCGTCCCCGAATAAAGTTCAGCGACTTGAACTGAATGTTACCCTTTTCGATCGCATAGCGAACGCTGCTCTGCGGCTGATCATCCCCCTCATGCATAGCTTCCAGGTTGTCATGGATGGCACTTAACCATGGCGTCATTTTTTCCTCTTCTGTGCCGGGTAAGAAGCCGATATCCTCAGCGACGGGTGGCGTGCTGCGCGTCACTACGATTTTATTGAAGCGTTTTTCCTCGATGACCATTTCCAGACTACACGCCAGTGCCATCAGCGTTTTACCTGAACCTGCGGCCCCGTTGATGATGCAGAAATCCAGAGTGGGATCGAGAATGGAGTGCATGGCAAAGGCTTGTGGCAGATTCAGCGGACTGATGCCCCAGCAACTGTGGCTCATCAGTTTTTCGCGGTTGAGATCCAACAGAGTAATGTAATCAGCATCAATCTTGATGACCCTTGCAGCAAAATCCTCATCATCATAGAGGTATTCGTTTACGTGTACTTCAGGCAGTAAATCGGCAGATACCTTGTGATAGACATTCTGGCCGTCTCGCTGAGTTTGTACCTTTTCGACATTTTTCCAGAAGTCCCCTTCCAGACGCCGATGGCCTTCTGGCAGCAAGCTGACATCTGTAAGTAGTTGATCCTTCCGATAGTCTTCTACACGGTTGAGGCCTGCCCCCAGCGCTTTCAGGCGCATGTTGATGTCTTTGGTGACGAGGACGACTTCCAGCATAGACAGCGTACTCTGTAAGTGCAGAGCGCAGTTAATAATGCTGTTGTCATGGATCTGACTACCGTTTGGCAGATAGCCTTTACGGTCTGCGAGTTCGTGATCGGGGAATATCATCAGGCGGCCGAGTTTCTTTTTGCCGCTCATGGAGGGGATCGGAATGCCTTTGGTAATCTGACCTACTTTTGCATCGCGGACGATGTCGTCAATGGCATGTATCGCTATGCGTGCTTCCCTGGAAACCAGTTTCTGTCTGTCCTTGATGTCATCTAGCTCCTCCAGCACTGTCATGGGGATGCAGATATCCTGCTCCTCAAAGTTATACAGGCACTGAGGATCATGTAGCAGCACGTTGGTGTCCAGTACATATAGACGGGATGCGGCCATAGTAGTAATACCTCCTAAAAGTCAATCACTTACCCGGTTCTAAATATCTTCTTGGGCGTGATTGGGGCAAAATGACCATAGCTTTTAATCTGGGAACACAGCATATCTGTCTCAGATCTACTCGCTGATTCAATCCATTTTCCATAAGCAGACTGGAGCCTCTCTGGGGCAGAGTGACTGATCTGCTTTGCAATGTAGGCTAGGTTTCCATGGCTGGTTAGTGTCCAACTGGCAAACGTATGTTTGCATTGGCAGAAACGATGACGTTTCACATTCGCTCGGTGAAGTTGCGATTTCCAGGGGCGACCCTATGCTGGAGCCCGCGTATATGTCCAGGCCAGTCTTGTGTCTGATAATACCTTCAGGTTTGAAAGCAGAGACGACAGGTTGCTTCTCGAGAGGCTCGCCATGGTGCATGGTGATCATCTCTATGGGGTTCAGATGCGCGGTAAATTGCCACTGATCATAAAGAGCAGTGATAGCAGGAGGCTTTAAGTCGACATGACGGGCTTGGCCCGCTTTTGCAAGTTTGAGGGTGGGGGAGAGCTTGCCTGTGTGGCACTTGGTGTGGACTAAACGGTTACTGATGTCTAGTGCGTCCCGGCACAGAGCACGCAACTCTCGAGTTCTAAATTCTGTATAGACCGCCAGCGTCGCTAACTTGCGGTGTTGGAAATCATGGTAAACGTTAATAATTGCTTGGTACTCCTCGTAGCTGTATGGATCAGCACTCTTCCCTTTGAGGATGTGAAAAGCATTAAGTTTTTCTGCGAGATTATCCCTCTGGCAATAGTCGTTTTTTCTCACTTCACCAGAGCATCATCGATCATGCTGCGATGTAGTGTCGGTTTGATAATGGCGCAAACTGTGCCGTCAGTGCAATCCATAAAACCGGAATATATTTTAATTAACTAGCTCCAACGAACTACCGTTGCTCCATGATTTGTATATGAATTTCAACATAACACAGGTAATGCCTTATGGCGGCTGGGGCATTGTATCTTGTTTAACTGTCAGAAAATTTAATCAGAGTTCACTAACGTCCTGAGTGAGGCTGCACTTCGGATGCAAGAAGCACTCTCGTTCCTCCGTATGGCCTACCGAATAGCACGATCAGGCAGAGCGATCTGTAGCGTTTGTCTGAGACTGAACCACCCCGAGTTTTGCGGAGGCTGGTTGGTTTGAGTCAAGCCGCAATGGCCTGACTCCCGAGGTTGCGGTAGTAGTTTGCCTCAGCTTCTGCCGGTGGAATATAGCCAAGTGGCTCAAGCAGCCGCTGGTGATTGAACCACGACACCCAATTGAGGGTCGCCAGTTCCACCTCTTCCAGGCTGCGCCAGCGGCGCCGGTGGATCACTTCGGCCTTGTACAGACCGTTGATCGTCTCTGCCAGCGCGTTGTCGTAGCTGTCGCCCTTGCTGCCCACCGATGGCGCGACCCCCATCTCAGCCAGCCGCTCGCTGTAACGCAGCGACACATACTGCGAGCCCCGGTCGCTGTGGTGGATCAGCGCGTTCCGCTCTGGCCGTCGGGCGTATAGCGCCTGCTCCAGCGCATCCAGCACGAAGTCGGTGCTCATGCTGCGGCTCACGCGCCAGCCGACAATGAAACGCGAGAATACATCCACCACGAAGGCCACATACACGAACCCTTGCCAGGTCGAAACATAGGTGAAATCCGAGACCCATAGCTGGTTGGGGCGCTGGGCTACGAACTGCCGATTAACCCGATCCAGCGGGCAGGGCCTGCTTTCATCTCCATGGGGGGTTCGCACCGCCTTGCCCCGGCGTACGCCATGCAGTCCTAACCGTTTCATCACTCGCTCCACCGTACAGCGGGCCACGGCAACGCCCTGGCGCTTGAGCGCACGCCACACCTTGTCAGCACCGTAGACCTGCAGGTTCTCTTCCCAGACCCGCCGAATGTCGTGGCTGAGCGCCTCATCGCGCTTGTCTCGGCGGCTGCGCAGGTCCGGCTGACGTTGTCGTGCAACATGGCGCCGGTAAGCGGACGGGGCAATCTGCAGAACCTTGCAGAGCGGCTCGACCCCGAACCGCGCCCGCTGTTGGTCGATGAACGATCTTATGACTTGAAGCGGCGGTCGAGCTCCGCCTGGGCAAAAAACGCGCTGGCCAGACGCAGGATCTCGTTGGTTTTGCGCAGCTCCCGCACCTCGCGCTCCAACGACCTGATCCGCTCCTGCTCGCGAGTGGTCAATCACGCTGACCCGTATCACGCTCATACTGGCGCACCCAGTTACACAACGTCTGTGGGTTACAGCCTATCTTGCTGGCGATCGATACGATCGCAGCCCACTGAGACTCATGCTCACCGCGCTGCTCAAACATCATCCGTACCGCACGCTCACGGACTTCAGGGGAAAACTTGCTGTTCTTTTTCATGGCTCCATCTTCTCAAAAGTTGGAGCCTCCGCGAAAGCCGGGGCGGTTCAATGCAAGTCCGACTAGCAGTGTAATGAGGCCATTATGTCTCTGATGGTGGCTATAATACTGGCGCCTATCCTCATGACAGATATTCTCACCAGCACTACTAAATTCAGATGCTGGCTGTGTCCGACTGCAGCTGGCCGAAATGTTCTTTCAGAAATCCACACATTTGCTGATAAGGCATTGGGCGGCAGTAGTAGTAACCCTGCATAACATCACATCCCATATTGAGCAGTGCGTCCACATGCGCTTCGGTTTCAACTCCTTCCGCCACCGTACTCAGCCCCAGAGACCGGGCCAGATTGATAATAGTTGCAACGATGGTGGCGTCGCTGGGGTCCTTCAGCATATCCCTGATAAAACTTTGGTCGATTTTGAGAACATCGAGCGGGAAGCGTTTTAAATACGACAAACTTGAATAACCCGTACCAAAGTCGTCGATGGATATCTGTAATCTCAATTTTTTCAATTCGAGCAGCATCAGACGTGATCCCTGTGTGTCTTTTGCCAGAACGCTCTCAGTAATTTCCAGCTCGACCTGGCTCGAATCGATATTGGTAATCCTCAGAATATTATCTACGTCCTCATGAAAATTCGGCTCTCTGAATTGCACGGCTGAAATGTTGATACTGACCTTCATATCGAAACCAGCCTGATGCCAGCTGTGAGCATCCTGACAGGCTTGCAGTAGCACCCATCTGCCAATCGGGACGATCAGTCCTGTTTCTTCTGCCAGAGGGATAAACTCAGCAGGAGAGATGAGTGACTGGTCTGACCCGCGTAGTCTCAGCAGTGCCTCGACCCCCACGACGCGATGCTGACGGGCGTCAACTTTGGCCTGATAGAACACTTCGTACTGCCCGTTATCCAGTGCTTGTCGCATATGCTGCTCAAGGCGATGGCGAGCCAGCATGCTGATTTCAATCTCCTGCGAGAAGAAGTGCCACCGATTTCTGCCTTCCTGCTTGGCTTTGTACATGGCGGAGTCTGCATGACGATAAAGTGATTCAACATCCGGGCTGTCATCCGGGTAGATACTGATCCCTACACTGGCTGACAGGTCATAGCGGGTCTGCTCTAACCAGAATGGCTCCTCCATGGTCATCATGACCTTTTCGGCGTGATAGGCCAGTTCGTCGAGGGAGCGGATATCTGGCAGCAGAATGATGAACTCATCACCGCCCTGGCGGCTGACGGTATCGCAGGCACGGACCGCCTGTTTGAGCCGGAGCGCAACATTTTGAATAAGCAGATCGCCCACGCTGTGGCCGACAGAGTCATTGATGGTTTTGAAGTGGTCAATATCGAGCAGCATCATGGCTGCTTTTTCTCGTTTGCTCCGGGCGTTATGCAGCGCACGATCAGCGCGATCCTGCAGCAGCATGCGGTTAGGCAAATTGGTGAGGGCATCGTGATTGGCGAGATGGGACATCTTCAGCGCCATTGCGCGTGCTTCACTGACGTCATGAAAAACGATTATGGCCCCCTGAGTAGCCCCTTCGTCATCGCGAATGGGGGCGGCAGAGTCTTCAACCTCAAAGTCTCGCCCGTCTCGTCTGCGCAGTGAAGAGTTGAGCGCCATGCCGACCACACGCTGTTCATGTAACGCGATGTATATGGGGTTCTTCAGCCGGTATGCGCCGCTGGAGTCGTGAAGTAGCATCACCTTTTCGATAGGTTTTCCCAGCGCTTCATCGGAATACCAGCCGGTCAGGGACTCGGCGATCGGGTTCATGAAGGTAATTAAGCCTGCCAGGTCAGTTGCAATAACGGCATCGCCAATCGAGTTCAGGGTGACGCGAAGGTGCTCCTTTTCCGTATGCAGGGCAGACTGCGCCGCTTTCAGTTCAGGGACGTCATTCAGCAACATGACAAATCCATTGAATGTCCCATCTATCAGCGTCGGTACCAGTGATGCCTGCACAAAGTGAAGGCTACCGCTGGCGTCTTTGACAGGCAGGTTTTTGCTCACTGTATGCCCACTTGTTACTTGCGGTAAGCAACTCAGGAGTCCTTTGATATCAGGGCTGTCGGTATTGAGAAGTGGCACGTCAGCCGGGTCGATGCCGATGACCTGATATATAGACTCTCCCAGCATCCTGTCTGCTGTATACCCGAACCACAGACCATCATGGTCATTGGAGAAGATGTTATTGAAGTGAATATCCCAGTAGGCAACGAACGCCGGGAGATGATGAATAATGTTGTGCATCGTACTTTTGGCGAGTGCCAGTTGTTGTTTTTCTCTGCGTAGTTCCAGATGAGTTTTGACCCGTGCATGTGCTATCGCGGAATGGATCGGCTTGTGTAAGAAGTCGACGCCTCCGCTCTCTAAGGCGCGCAGCTCGTTCTGCACTTCGCTGTGTGCAGTTACGAATATGATGGGGATATCGCTTAGCTCACTGTCCTTCTTGATGGTCTGGCATACCTCATAGCCATCCATGCCGGGCATTTCGACATCGAGCAGAATAAGATCAGGGCGGTGTTGTCTCGCCATCGCTAACGCTTCTTCTCCGCTCGTTGCGAAGATGACGTCTCCCAGCTGCGCTACAGCTCCATTCAGAATTCGGATGTTGGAAGGTTGGTCATCGACAATGAGAATAACGTCAATCTTGGTTGAGAATGACTCCATCTTCGAAAGCTCCTTTTCCAGCGCTATGGCATCGGCAGGATGTTCTGATGCCCGTGACGGCCCGATGGTGGATGTCATGTGCATATTTTTTGAACTACATAAGAGTGTAGAGGGCTTTACGAAAAAGAGGGCAGAATGGCGCAGTATTTGTGCTGGTTGTTTGCATGACTATGCAAGGCAAGGGAGTGTGCCGCGCAAGAGCAGAGTAATAATCTCCCTGCAGTCGGCCATCCGCACGATGAGGGCTACTGCATGAGTGATGTTTACAGACAGTACAGATTGGAGAGAGCGGTGAGTTTGGCTCCGGTCACGCAGGGGGGTAGCATGCTGGTCCTATGACCGGATGGCTGAAAGTCATGATCTTTAAAAGAAAAAACCTCTCGTCTGAGAGGTTTTTAAAGTGAATGAAAAGCACCAGCAATCAGAAATCTTCGGCCGCATGCTCGGCGATTCTTTCCTTGGCGTGCTCGTTTTCTTCAATGATGCGGTTAAGGTCCAGAAGGATGATCAGCTCGTCATTGTGATAGCTGACACCCTGAATGAATTTTGCGCTTTCCTCAGTGCCCACGTTGGGTGTGCGTTCGATTTGAGACTGGCGCAGGTAAATGACTTCGGCTACGGCATCGACCACCATACCAACGACCTGATCCTGGAACTCCATAACCACAATACGGGTGTTGCTGGTGGACTCTGTGTTTGGCAAGCCAAAGAGCACGCGTGTATCGACTACGGTGATGACGTTACCACGCAGATTGAGAATACCCTGAATAAAGTAGGCAGACCCCGGTACGGGAGCAATTTCTGTGAAGGAGTAGGTCAGAACTTCTTTGACCTGCATTACATCGACTGCGTAGGTTTCTTCAGCAAGGTTGAATGTGGCCCACTGCATCAGTGGATCATTATTTTCAGCCTGGCTTTTTGCTTCGTTCTTTGCCATTTCGTCAGCCCGGTCACACGTTGGTTTTCTTCACGGTAGCACAGCTTGTCAGCTTGTGCCTGTAAGGTGGCTTCAGCCAGTGACTTGTCGGCAGTATCCTGTGTCACTGTGTGCTGGATCAAAACCCTTGTATTTCATACAGATGAACCACTGGCTCTGCAGTATAATCCCTCCCACCTGACCTGTTAACCGACTTTTGTACGCAAGCAATTGCAGGTAAGTGATAAACAGGTTTACGGCGGTAGAGATGAGCAATTAGTTATTGAAGTTTAATAGTCTTGATATTGCCTGATGAAAAATGTGCAACTGCGAGAGGGCAGGTTACTGTGAGCCAGACTACAGCAGAGGTTAGTTCAAATCAGCATCGCCCAGCGGTAGTTGACGTCGATATCGTCATAGTTGGCGGTGGAATGGTAGGGGCTGCTCTGGCTGCCGCCTTAGGCAATACGGCATACCGTGTGATGTTGCTGGAACAGCAGTTACCAGAGCCTTTTACCGCAGAACAACCCCATGATCTGCGTGTTTCTGCAATTAGTGTGGCCTCGCAGCAGCTGCTTGCTGAAGTAGGAGCGTGGTCGGCGATTCTTGCCATGCGAGCCTGTCCGTATCGTCGTATGCGGGTGTGGGAAGAAGACTGGCAGTCTGGCACCCTGTTCGATAGTCACGATATTCAAAGAGACTACCTTGGTCACATCATTGAAAATCGCGTCGTTCAGTTGGGCCTGTGGCAAGCACTGGAGCAGTATGACAACATCGAGGTAATCTGCCCCGCCAGTATCAACCAGATTGACTACGATGGCAGTGCTTCAACACTGACCCTGGATGATGGGCGTAGCTTCCACACCTCACTGCTGGTGGGCGCCGATGGTGCACGCTCCCGCGTACGAGACACTGCGGGTATTGGTGTCACCGCCTGGGAATACCCCATGCACGTTCTCGTTGCCAACGTAGGTACCGTCTATAGCCAGCAGGATATTACCTGGCAGCGCTTTCGTCAGACCGGGCCAGAGGCATTTTTGCCACTGAATGGGCCCCATGCATCACTGGTCTGGTACAACACGCCGCAGAAAGTGCAGGAGCTGATGGCGATGGATATTAACAGCCTGAAAGTCGCATTCGAACAGCATTTTCCTGCTGAGCTGGGTCAGATTACTGCTATTGAGGGGCGGACCTGGTTCCCGCTCAAGCGCCAGCATGCGCAGAGCTATGTAAAGCCCGGTATTGTTTTGATTGGTGACGCGGCACACAGTATCCATCCGCTGGCAGGGCAGGGGGTAAATCTCGGATTTATGGATGTTATGGCACTTCGGGATGTATTGCGTGAGGCTACACCGCAATCTCTTCGTGAGGGGGCACCGCTGCAAGACTACGAAAAGCGGCGTAGACAGCCCAATTTGCTGATGATGAGCACGATGGACTTGTTTGCCAGAGCCTTTTCATCCTCCTTACCACCATTGAAACTATTGCGCATTCTGGGACTGGGGTTGGCTGACAAAACCGGGCCGATCAAGAATAAGGTCATGAAGTACGCAATGGGGTTGAGTTCCACCCTCTGAGCACTGCTTTCTTGCCTGCTGATATGACAATGCCGACACATCGCTGCGTCGGCATCGTCATTTGGCTGTTGCTGGCGCTGAATTATTCAGTGGCAGTAGCAGCGGCTTTGCTAGCGGTTTTGCTGGCAGTTTTGGTGACTTCTTTGGTGGTTTCTTTCGCCTTGTCCAGCGCGAATTTGCTGAAATCAACGAACTTGCTGAAGTCAAAAGCAGTTGAAGAGTCGGTCAGTTCAGACATCTGTTTTTCAAACAGTGCGGTGTAAGACTCACGTGCTTCAGTCATGGCAGCGACGCTTTCTTCAAAGGTATTGGTCAGACGCGCTTCCATATCCTTGGCAAACTGCACCTGCAGATCCATGGCGGCTTTGACGTCTTTGGTTTCCATCAGGGCCTGAGATTGCTTGAAGCATTTTCCGCTCAGGTCTACAAAGCAGGCGCTCTGGCAGCTGCTCAGTTTGTCAAAGGCCTTCTTGCTGATTTCCATGGCTTCAGTCATGGGCGCAAAAGTCTTTTTAAAGTCAGTAAAGTAAGCTTCGTACATGGGGCAACTCCTGTAGTTTATCGGGCTTCTCACCTATGGATTTGCGCTTGGCACCTATGCTGTTTTGTGCGTTGCACAATAAGGATGAGCAGATGTTAATCGCTGTTCACAATTTAGTCAAAGCAATAGTTTGGCTAGTCAAAACATTAGTTGGCGGTAGTTTCAATATCATTGCAGATTGTTCCAGTGCCACACCTTTGGCGACTGACGGGGTCTTCGGTGCTGCACATGCACATCAAATGCCATGTGCAAATATTGATCAATTGTCGGTATGTCACAGGGTGTTTGCCACGATATGGATCAACAATCACTGATTATGCTGAAAGTCATCTTGGTCATAGTGGCCACCAGCTCGTGGAAAGGAGGCTGAGGTTGACAGTAGATAGCACGCAGAAATGGATACTGATCACGGGTTGCTCAACCGGCATTGGCCGTCATTGCGCTCTGGCTCTGCATCAGCAGGGATTCAGTGTCATCGCCAGTTGCCGCCGGCAGGAAGATGTTGAGCGTTTGCAGAAAGAGGGTCTGACGGTATTGCCATTGGATCTGCGCGACGGCCGGTCGCTGAATGAGGCGGTGGAGCAGATTCATGCACTGACAGGAGGCAAACTCTATGCACTTTTTCATAATGGTGCATACGGTCAGCCGGGGGCGCTGGAGGATCTGCCTGTCGCAGCCCTGCGCGAGCAGTTTGAAACCAATGTCTTCAGCTGGCATGAACTGACACGTCAGTTGCTTCCCCTGCTCAAAGCCTCATCAGATGCACGGCTGATCTACAACAGCTCGGTGCTGGGCGAGGTAGCCATGCCGCTACGAGGCGCGTATGTGGCCAGCAAGTTTGCCATTGAAGGGATGGCAGATACCCTGAGACTGGAACTGGCTGATACCAGCGTCAAGGTCGTGCTGATTGAGCCCGGACCAATTCAGAGTCAGTTTCGTGACAATGCCTATCAGGCATTCATGCGTCATATCGATAAGAACAACAGCCGCTTCTCGGCCACCTATGACAATATGATCGCGCGTTTGCAGCGTGATGGGCTAAATGACAAGTTCACTCTGGGGCCTGAAGCGGTGCTGGAAGTGCTGGAAAGTGCACTGACGGCAACGAATCCGAGGCCTCGTTATCGTGTTACCCGCCCGGCAAGAGTGTTGCCCTGGTTGAAACGGCTGCTGCCGACCCGTATGTTGGATAAATTGCTATTAAAGGCCGCTGATTGAGACTGTAAGCACAGTTTGCTGGCCTGACAGAACTGACTGGTTGTAATGGTGTGTGCCGTTACTGAGTTTTTGCTGTATGCCCTGACGGTAACAATGATCAGAGGCAGTGCAGCGTTGTCTGGATGAAACTAAATGATGAAGACACACTCCGCCTTCCGCCTGATCCGGCAGACGCCCATTGCGTCCTTGGGTATTGAAGTTGCCGAGTTCGAACACCTTCAGACCGGTAGCATGCACTACCACATTGCCAGCGATAACGAAGAAAACGTCTTCATGGTGGCATTTCGTACCATGCCCATGGACTCCACCGGCGTAGCGCACATTCTGGAGCACACTGCCCTGTGCGGCAGTGAACGCTACCCGGTGCGTGATCCGTTCTTCATGATGACCCGCCGTTCACTCAATACCTTCATGAATGCCTTTACCAGCAGTGACTGGACGGCGTATCCCTTTGCCAGTCAGAACAAGAAAGACTTCAACAACCTGCTGGATGTCTATCTGGATGCGGCCTTCTTCTCCCGCCTTGACCCTCTCGACTTCGCTCAGGAAGGCCATCGTCTGGAGTTTGCCGAAGCGGAAAATCCGGAGTCGGCACTGGAATACAAAGGTGTGGTCTTCAACGAGATGAAAGGGGCCATGAGTTCGCCGGTCAGCACTCTGTGGCAGACCCTGACGAAGTACCTGTTCCCGACGGCGACCTATCACTACAACAGCGGCGGTGATCCTGCCTGCATTCCTGATCTGAGCTATGAAGAGCTGCTGGCGTTCTATAAGCGCCACTATCATCCCACCAATGCCGTGTTCATGACCTTCGGTAACATCGACCCGTATGAACACCAGGAAAAGATGCATGAGCAGGCGCTGAAGCGCTTCGACAGGCTGGATGACAAGCTGGAAGTGACGGATGAGAAACGTTACTTCGCGCCCATCATCGTTGAAGAAGCCTATGCCTGTAACGAAGACGACCTGCAGAATCAAACGCATCTGGTCATGGGCTGGCTGCTGGGCTCCAGCATCAATCTCTATGATTCATTGAAAGCCAATCTGCTCAGCAAGGTGCTGCTTGATCACAGTGCCTCGCCCCTGCGCCATGCGCTGGAAACCTGTGGTCTGGGCCAGTCACCCTCTCCACTTTGCGGACTGGAAGACTCCAACCGCGAGATCAGTTTCATGTGTGGCCTGGAGGGCAGTAACCCTGAGCAGGCGGCGGCTTTTGAACAGCTGGTGCTGGATACCCTGCAGAAACTGGCCGATCAGGGGGTGGATCAGGATCAGGTCGATGCCGCACTGCATCAGCTGGAGTTGAGCCAGCGTGAAATCGGTGGTGATGGCTATCCCTATGGCCTGCAACTGGGGCTGGGGCTGTTGTCCAGTGCGATTCACCGTGGTGATCCCATTGCGCTGTTGGATTTGGATCCGGTACTGGAGCGTCTGCGTGAGGATGTCAAAGACAGCCAGTTCATCCCCGGTCTGATCAACAAACTGCTGCTCAACAACCCGCACCGGGTACGTCTGACGCTGCGTCCTGATGCCAAACTGGCGGAGCGTCGCGAACAGGCTGAAAAGGACACGCTGGCCGAAATCAAGGCTGGCCTGACTGACGAACAGAAAGCCAGTCTGGTTGCTCAGGCCAAGGCGCTGCAGGAGCGTCAGGATCAGATCGACGATGCGGACATTCTGCCCAAGGTGACCCTGCAGGATGTACCTGCTGATATGAAGGAAGTGGTGGGTATCGCCCATCAGCAACCCGTGCGCGTGACCAGCTATGATCGTGGTACCAACGGCATTGTTTACCAGCAGGTGGTGCTGCCCCTGCCCGAGCTGAATCAGGAGCAGCTGAGTCTGCTGCCTTACTACGTTGGCAGCGTGGCAGAGCTGGGCGTGGGCCAGAAAGACTATATGGAAATGCAGGCCCGGCAGGCACAGGTCAGCGGTGGCCTGAGCGTATACACCTCGCTGCGCGCCAATATCAACGATCCGTCACAGCTGGGTGCCTATCTGGTTATCAGTGGCAAGGCACTGGCCCGTAATCATCAGGCACTGGATGAGCTGATGCTGGATACCTTCCAGCATGTACGTTTCGACGAACACCAGCGTATTCGTGAGCTGATCGCACAGCGCAGTTCGCGCAAGCGTCAGAGTGTGACAGGCAGTGGTCATTCACTGGCCATGCTGGCATCTGCGGCGGTATTCAGCCCCGGTGCGCGTCTGGCTCACATCAACTCAGGTCTGGAAGGGATTCGTTTTATTCAGCAACTGGACAAGAAGCTGGCGGACGAAGGCCAGATGCAGGAACTGACAGGCACCTTTGCAGCACTCCATCAGCGCTTTGCCGAACAGGCACGGCAGGTGGTGCTGGTCGCTGAAGGGGAGCGACTGGAAGAGTGTATCGCTCGTCTCAGCCCGCAGTGGCATGTTGCAGGCGATGTACAGTCTGGTCACTGGCAGCCACAGCTGGCGGATGTCGCCAGACTGCAGGCGTGGAAAGTAAATACTCAGGTGAACTTCTGTGCCAAAGCCTATCCCACAGTACATTCAGGTCACGCGGATGCGCCCATCCTGACCGTACTGGGCGAGTATTTGAGGAACGGCTTCCTGCACCGTGTCATTCGCGAGCAGGGCGGTGCCTATGGTGGTGGTGCAGGTCATGATGCAGGCAATGGCGTGTTCCGTTTCTACTCTTATCGTGATCCGCGCAATCTGGCGACGCTGGCAGACTTTGACCGTGCCATCGACTGGGTGCTCAGCAGCCCCATTGATCAGGCCAAGCTGGAAGAGGCGGTGCTGGGCGTGGTCAGTTCGCTGGATAAACCCGGCTCGCCCGCAGGCGAAGCCATCCAGACCTTCCACAATCTGTTGCATGGACGTACTCAGGAGCAGCGCAAACTGTTCCGTCAGCGTGTACTGGAAACCACCGCAGCAGATCTGCGTCGCGTCACAGAAACTTATCTGCAGATCGACAAGGCCAGTGCTGCCGTGGTGACCCACGAGCAGGGGCAGAAGCAACTGCTGGAAGCAGGCTTCAGTGCCTTCTCACTGTAAGTGCTTGATGGCCTTGCCCACAGGGCAGGGCCCGTCGTATCTGGCAGGCAGAGGAGTAGCCTCTGCCTGCCAGCCTTGAAGTGAGCCTTTGCTGCAACAGCAGCGTCAGTGCAAGGGCAGAAGAGTGAATCCGATACGAGTCATGCTGGTTGATGACCACGATGTTGTGAGGGCAGGCTTTTCCCGGCTGCTGGAGTCGTCCGGCGATATTCGCGTGATTGGTGAGGCACGTCTGGCGGAAGAGGCGGTACAGCAGTACCCGCAGCTACAGCCCGATGTGGTCATCATGGATATGTCGATGCCCGGCCTCGGTGGGTTGGAGGGGATTAAACGCATCTGCAGCCATCATCAGGACGCCAGGGTGCTGGTGCTCACTGTGCACGAGAATGAGCCCTTTCCGCAGCGTGCGATTGCGGCAGGTGCCAAAGGCTATCTGACCAAACGCTGTGCTCCTGAGGAGCTGCTGGAAGCGGTCAACAAACTGGCCAACGGACAGGAGTATTACGCCACCAACGTACGCTCCATCCTGAAAAAACAGTCCCGGGAAATCAGCGAAGGTGACGCGCTGACCCGCCGTGAGTTCCAGATATACGAGCTGATGGCTCGCGGTCTCAGTGTCAGCGAAGTGGCGGATACCCTGCACCTCAGCGTGAAGACCGTCCATACCCATCGCGCCAATCTGATGCGTAAACTGGATGTTCGCAATAACGCTGAGCTGGTCATGCGTGCGGTACAGGACGGCATGCTGGAGCAGTAACGCCAGTCTTTCTCCCTGTATTACCTTTCTCCCAAGGTGGATCTGTCGTACACCACATCGCCAGATTCACCACATTTCGCGGTTTTGCCCTCTGGCTGTAACGAACGGTTATTAAACTTCCTCAACAGGATGCTTGGGTTTTGACCTGATTCGACTCTAGTATCAGCATTGTTGTGTGCAGTGCAGCATAAATGTTGCATGCCAGGAGTCAGGAATACGATTCTGACCTTTCCGGTGAGCGGTGTAGTCCACCAGCAACATCTCCCGCCGGCGAACTGGCGGGCAGGAAGGGTTATACCTCCCTTTCGTGCAGGACCAGGCGGTAAGGCGCTGGCGGCCTGAAGTAGTTGAGCCGTTTCAACGTCACCGATTCTCGTTGATAGCTCCCGTTCATGTCGGTAACGGGCTCACAGGAGTGGTTTATGTTGAATACCGAAGGCTTCGGTTCATTGTGGAATGTCTGGGCAGACGGGCTCTGCTACGGCGTGGATGCGATCCAGCGCTCAGTGCTGTTCACCGATGTGCTGCGCCAGCGCGGAGAGCGCTATCACCAGCACATGGCCATGCGTGTACCTCACGTACTCAGCTTCGACGCTGATCTGGTCGCGGACGGGCGTGAGCTGCCTGATCCGGCAGCCTATGGTCTGGCGGTGATTGTGCCTCCCGAAGGTATCGAAGTGGACATGCGCAAGCGCCCCTTTGTGGTGGTGGATCCCCGCGCGGGTAACAGCCCCGGTATTGGTGGCTTCAAGTCTGACAGTGAAATTGGCGTGGCGTTGCGCTCCGGGCATCCCTGCTACTTTATCGGCTTTCTGACCTACCCACTGGAAGGCCAGACCATCGAGGCGGTGATCCGCGCTCATCATCATTTTCTGGAAGTGGTGCGGGCACGCCATCCTGAAGCCGAAGGCAAACCCGTGGTAGTGGGTAACTGTCAGGCTGGCTGGCAGGTCATGATTGCTGCTGCGCTGCGGCCTGAGCTGTTCGGGCCACTGATTATCGCTGGTACGCCGCTGTCATACTGGGCGGGTGTGCGGGGGCAGAATCCTATGCGCTATTCTGGTGGACTGCTGGGTGGCTCCTGGATGACTGCGCTGACCAGTGATCTGGGCAAAGGGGTCTTTGATGGCGCCTGGCTGGTACAGAATTTTGAGAGTCTGAACCCGGCCAATACGCTGTGGACCAAGCAGTATCATCTCTACTCCAATATTGATACCGAACCAGCCCGTTATCTGGAGTTTGAAAAGTGGTGGGGTGGTCACGTCTACCTTAACGGCGGCGAAATGCAGTACATCGTCGACAACCTGTTTATCGGCAACCGCCTGACCGCTAATCAGATGATCATGGCCGATGGCGCGCGGGTTGATCTGCGCAATATTCGTTCACCCATTATCGTGTTCTGCTCCAGGGGCGATAACATCAGCCCACCCCAGCAGGCGCTGGGCTGGATTTCCGATCTGTACGACAGCGATACCGATGTGCAGGCCCGTGGCCAGACCATCATTTACACCATTCACGACAGCATTGGCCATCTGGGTATTTTTGTTTCCGGCAAGATTGCCCGCAAAGAGCACAACGAGTTCGCATCCAATATCGACTTTATCGATGTCATGCCGCCGGGCTTATATGAAGCCATCATTACGCCCAAGGCGGCGGATGCCACGAATGCCGAACTGGCACATGGTGACTACATTCTGGAGTTCGCCGGTCGGGGCATGGATGACATCCGGGCGGTGGTGCAGGAGCGTGAGGACGACAACCGGCGTTTTGCAGCGGTAGACCGCCTGTCACAGATCAACCTCGGTTTGTATCGCCAGTTCATGCAGCCCTGGGTCAGAGCCATCAGCAATGATGTGTCGGCTACTGTCATGCACCGCTTGCACCCTTTACGGGTCAGCTACGAGATGTTCTCGGAGATTAACCCGTGGATGACCCCTGTACGCTGGATGGCATCCTTTATTGATGGCAACCGGCTTGCCACCACGGAAGACAACATCTTCACCCAGATCGAGCGTCAGATGTCTGGCTGGCTGGAGTCGGCACTGGACCGCTATCGGGATAACCGTGACATGCTGGAAGAGCAAATATTCCTCGGCTTCTACGGCTCGCCTTTGCTGCAGGCCATGCTGGGCCTGAGTGCCAATGACGCTGATGTGCGCCCCCATCCCGGTGCGGACCCTGAGTTCCGGGCTTATCTCGATTTCCACCATAAGACCTTGCGTCAGCACATGACTATCGGTGGCATCCGCGAAGCCATGACGCGCTCGCTGATCTATGTGGCACTGGCAACACGAGTCACCGACGAGCGCAGTTTCCATGTGCTGCAGCAGTTCCGCGAGGCTCACGCCGAGCGCCTGTCATTGCATGATTTCAAAGCCTTGCTGCGTGACCAGTTCCTGATGCTGCGACTGGACGAGCCGCTGGCCGTGGCTTCCATTCCCTCGCTGTTACAGGGCGTCCCGGCTGCCACTATCGAAGAAACGCTGGCACTGGTGCATTCCACGCTGACGGCCCCTGGCCCTCTGTCAGCAGAGGCGCAGGTGCGTTACGACGAAATCGTTGCCCTGTTCAAGGCGGTGATCAGTGAGCAGGTGGCCAGGGAAGAGGCAGAGGCCAAGGCAACAGTTGCGAAAGCCGAACCAGTGATCAATGGCAAGTCCAAGCCGGTTCTTGAGCGTAGCGATGCCGTGCTGGCGGAAAGTCAGCACGCCGTGGTTGAGGTCAAGGCGGATGATGCGGTGGCGACCGTCAGTGGTGACAGTGTTGCTGCCGAGCAGGAACAGGCCGGCGTCGCTGCAGAGGTGATCGCGCAGCCTGTCCAGACGAGCGCTGCACCTGCACCTCGCCGCGCCAGCGCTACACGCAAGCCCACCAGTGCTGCCAAAACAACGGCCACCAGCAACACTAAAACCACCGCAGCCAGAAAGGCACCTGTTGCCAGCAAGGCGTCGACGACGGGAAGCCGTCGCAAGCCCGCATCGACGGTTGCTAAAACACCCGCTGCAAATGCTGGAAAAAGTGAAGAAAGCGGCAGCTGACAGGCAAGGGGCTTTGACTCTGATCGTGATCAACGCCATAAGTGCATGATAAGTTTCAGGCACTCGGGTTAACGATATGGCTCAGGACAGGGATGTCATTGCATCCAAATGGATGTTCTATCTGCGGGAAGTGGCACATCGTATGTGGTTCCGCGCCAGTCTCTACTGCGCGCTGGCCATTGGTACGGTGTTGATCAGTCCGCTGGCTAACAGCTGGGTGCCGGGGCACTGGGCGACTGTGCTCGGTGCCTCCTCCATCGACAGCATTCTCAATATTCTCGCTTCCAGCATGCTGGCGGTGACCACCTTTTCCCTGACCACGGTGGTATCTGCCTTTGCTACCGCCTCGTCGAGTACCACACCCAGAGCGACCAAACTGCTAATTGAAAACGCCGACGTACACAGTGCGCTGGCGACCTTTCTGGGCGCCTTTCTGTACGCCATCGTCGGTATTGTGGCGCTCAGCACACATATCTACGCCGATGGCGGGCGGGTAGTACTGTTTGGTGTCACGGTGCTGGTGATTGTGCTGATCACGGTGACCCTGCTGCGCTGGATCGATCAGATATCGCACCTTGGCCGGGTAGGGGAGACCGTCAATCTGGTTGAGTCCACCACCCGTGAGTCGCTGATCCGACGGGCACGTCAGCCCTATCTGGGTGGTCAGCCCTATGAGCAGAGCCCGGTGGCCGGTACCCACATCAATACCCTGCTGGTGGGCTATGTGCAGTACGTCGACATGGGTAAATTGCAGGCACTGGCTGAGCAGTACCAGTGCCGTATCCATCTGGAAAGCCAGCCCGGTGAGTTTCTGGTGCCCGGCCAGCCGCTGGTCAGTGTCGATACGACTCCCGCTGAAGCACTCTGTCAGGCGGTACGTGCAGCCATCGTGACTGGCGATGCCCGCACCTATCATCAGGATCCGCGCCTCGGGTTGATAGTGCTTAACGAGATTGCGATCCGGGCGCTATCACCTGCTATCAATGACCCGGGCACGGCCATTGACGTCATCGGAACCTGTGTGCGGTTGTTGCACACCTGGGCAGAAGAGCGACAGCGGGCGATGACGGTCGTGGATATGCAGGAGCAGAACCAGCCGCGAGGCTATCAGCCGGAATATGATCGCATTTATGTGCGGGCACTGGCGGAAGAAGACTTTTTCCGAGATGTGTTTGTACCGATTTCCCGCGATGGCGCTGCCTTCGTGGAGGTCGGGATCTGGCTGCAAAAGGCTCTTTATGGATTACAAGGCTGTGGCTTCGTGCCTTTCCACGGGCTGGCGCTGGCGTTTGCCGAGCAGGCGCTGGCACGTTGCCAGCATGCCATGTCTGCTGAACAGGATATTGCGGCTGTCACCGAGCACTTCCGTAAACTGAAATTGGATCGCTGACGATGCAGGGGCCCAGCTGCCGAACACGTGAGCAGGCGCCAAGCCGCCGCTCACTCTCTGGCTGCCAGTGGATCAAGCATTCCGGTGGCGATGACCATGGCGACCAGTTCAGGCAGGCTGTCCGCAGCGAGCTTTTTCATTACCCGGGCGCGGTACAGGTCGACGGTTTTGACGCTGATATCCAGTTGCTCGGCGATTTCTCGGTTACTGAACCCTTTAGCCAGTGGCAGCAGCAGATCACTCTCACGCGGTGTCATGTCCGCCAGACGTGCCTGAATACTGGCGAGCTGCTGCCGCCGTTGCCACTGGGCGGCGTGGCTTTGTAATGCCTGCTGCACGCTGTCGAGCAACAGCTGTTCATTGATGGGCTTTTCCAGAAAGTCACAGGCGCCCGCCTTGAAAGCACGCACTGCCAGCGGCACGTCGGCATGGCCGCTGATAAAGATGACCGGCAGTTGCACCTGCCGTTGGCGCATGGCCTCCAGCACGTTGAGACCGCCCATGCCGGGCATACGAATATCCAGCAATACGCAGGCGTTGATGCTGGCGTCGCACTGCTCCAGAAAGCTTTGCCCGCTGGTAAAGGGGCGCGTTTCAATCCCCACTGAGTCGAGCAGCCAGACCAGTGAGTCGAGCATGCCCTGATCATCATCCACCACGTAAACGATCTGTGGTGTGGTTGTAGTGCTCATCGTCACTTTGGCTCCCAGGTTGTCAGTTCAACAGAAGGTATATCACGGCTTGTCTGTGAAGGTATTGTCGGCGTGAATGGCGGGCAGGCGGCATTCGAACACTAACCCGTCAGGGTGAGTCTGCGCCTCCAGTGTGCCACCGAAACCTTCCACCAGTGTTCGGCTGATGGACAGGCCAAGGCCAAGGCCATCGGCCTTACTGGTAAAGAATGGGGTGAAGATCTGTGCCAGACGTTCCTCGCTGAGTCCGGGGCCGTGATCAATGACCTGTACACAGACCCAGTTTTCCTGACAGCGATAGCTGCGCACGGTGACGTGAGAACCGTTGTGGCCATGGCGTTCGCGATTGGCATCGATGGCGTTGCGCAGCAGATTGATTAGTACCTGCTCCAGCAGCACCGGATCGACAAAGATGTCAGGCAGGGCGGTCTGAAGCTCTGTCAGCAGCTGCACCTGTTTTTCGTTGGCATCCCACTGACACAGCATCAGGGCATGGCTGATCACGCCGTTGGCATCCAGCTTTTGCAGGCGAGGCTGCCCTTTGCGCAGGAAAGCCCGCAGACGCTTGATGACCTCCGCAGCATGGTTGGCATGAAGGGTAATGCGGGTCAGGCCCTCTGCCACCTTCTCATGCACCTGATCCTGCTGCGGCAGACGTTTCAGATAGCGCAGGCTGGCTCCGGCGTAATTAACCACGGCAGCGAGTGGCTGGTTCATCTCATGGGCAATACCCGATGCCAGCTCCCCCATGGTGGTCAGGCGGCTGGCATGGGCCAGTTCTTCCTGATGGCGGCGCAGCTGGCTCTCGCGCAGCTCACGCTCCGTCATATCGCGTGCTACCAGCGAAAAGTAGCGCACGCCGTCCGCTGCCGTATGGGCCAGCAGCACCAGTGAGACTGGCAACGCCTGACGATGACGTGGGTGCAGATACATGTCGGTACGCCACACACCCTGCTCACGTGCCGTCAGCAACCCCTCCAGCAGGCGCTGGCGGCTGGCGTCATCGAGCAGACTGGCGAGCGTCGGGAGTGTCAGTGTGCTGTCGGTTTTCTGCTGCCCGGCCGGTGCCGGCGGCGCGTCTGCACACAGCGCCCGTCGTGCCGCCTGATTGATATAAGTTGGCTTGCCGCTGCTGTCGAGGAACAGGACCAGGTCGGTGGTGGCCTCGATAACGTCGGCCAGACGATGCCTTATCTCTTCCGCTTTGACGCGGGCAGTGACATCACGGCTGACGCTGACCACTTCGATGACCTCACCGGAGTATGCATCACGGATGGCGTGGCTGGCGGTTTCAAACCACAGGTAGTGCCCCTGACGATGCCCGATGCGATAGGTCATGGTATGCCGCCCGCTGATCTCCAGCTCTTCGCGTGCAGTGAACAGCCGGTGCCGGTCTTCGGGATGAAGTAAGTGTTTGGTTTGCATGCCACGCAGCTGTTCAGGCCAATAGCCAAGCAGCGTCCATGCAGCGGGCGATGCATCGAGGAAGGTGCCATCCGGAGAGTGGTGCGAAATCATGTCACTGGTGTTTTCAGTGATCAGGCGATAGAGCCTGCTTGCCTCAGCGGCTTCTTTTACGCTGCGTCGCTCATGGGTGGCATCACGTCCGCGCAGCAGTACCTGCTGGCTGACACGTTCAGGAATAAAACTCCACAGCAAAATGCGTTCACCGACCTGATGCTCAACGTCCTCAATTGCCCGTTGCTGACGCAGACTGGCGCTGACCAGTGCTGCCACATTGAAGGGCAGCAGCTGTATGAGGGGGACCTGCAGTTCACCGAGCAGATGCTGCAACGCCTGATTGCTTTGCAGGGGATGGGCGCTGGCATCAAGCACAGCACCGGGCTGAGGGTCGTTGTATAGCAGCATAGAAGGGTGGCTTCCGGAGTGATGCTGAGCGTAGTGACAGGATTTTAGTCCAGTACGGTATTTTTATATAGTAAAAATACTATACCACTATAGTGATAATTGTATTTTCGTTGATGATTGCCTATAAAAGACAGCAGCCAACAGGAGTGCAGTGCGCCAGCCCGATCAGGAGTGGGTGCTAAGTGCCCCTGTGTTGCGGTAGTCACAGCCACGCAGTGCATAACAACAACAGCTAGCGGAAACAGCCATGACCTCCATCTACGATCAGCATCTGGAGCAGCACACCACCAACCATGTGCCGTTGTCTCCTCTGGGTTTTATTGAGCGCACCACCAGTGTCTACCCGCACCGGCCCGCCATGATTCACGGCAGTCAGCATTTCACCTGGCAGCAAACCTATCAGCGCTGCCGTCGTCTCGCTTCTGCCCTGCAGGGCAGGGGAATCGGCAAGGGGGACACCGTTGCGGTAATGCTGCCCAATATTCCGGCCATGCTCGAAGTGCACTTTGGGGTGCCCATGGTCGGTGCCGTGCTCAATACCCTGAACATTCGCCTTGATGCCGAGAGCCTGGCGTTCATGCTGGCGCATGGTGAGGCGAAGGTGTTGATCGTTGATCGTGAATTTACCCCGGTGATAGCGCAGGCACTGGCGCTGCTCGACCAGCCGCCGCTGGTTATCGATGTTAATGACCCGGAGCTGGGTTCGGCAGAGGCCATCAGCCCGCTGGACTACGAGGCTTTTCTGGCCGAGGGCGACCCCGAGTTTGTCTGGCGTCTGCCTGACAACGAGTGGGATGCTATTTCGCTCAACTACACCTCAGGCACGACCGGCAATCCGAAAGGTGTCGTCTATCACCACCGTGGTGCTTACCTGAATGCACTGGGCAATACCACGGTCTGGTCCATGGGCCAGCACCCGGTCTATCTGTGGACGCTACCCATGTTCCATTGCAATGGCTGGTGCTATCCGTGGACCGTCACTGCCTGTGCTGGTACACACGTCTTCCTGCGCAAGGTGGACCCGCAACGTATTCTGACCCTGATCCGCGAGCAGCAGGTGACCCACATGTGCGGCGCCCCCATTGTGCTCAATGCGCTGATCAACATGCCCGAATCTGCCAAGGCGGCCATTGATCATCCGGTGCAGGCCATGACCGCGGGGGCTGCACCACCTGCCAAAGTGATTGGCTCGATCGAGGAAATGGGCATCCATGTCACCCACGTTTATGGTCTGACCGAGGTCTACGGGCCTGTTACGGTCTGTGCCTGGCACGGTGAATGGGATGATCTGCCACTGGAGCAGCGTGCCCGAATCAAGTCCCGTCAGGGGGTGCGTTACCTCACGCTGGACGGGCTGCGGGTGGCCAGCCCGGCGACCCTGCAGGATGTGCCGCGCGATGGCGAAACACTGGGCGAGATCTTCATGCGCGGTAACACCATCATGAAGGGGTATCTGAAAAATCCGGCGGCCACGGCCGAGGCCTTTGCCGGTGGCTGGTTCCATACCGGTGATCTGGCGGTATGGCATGCCGATGGTTACGTGGAAATCAAAGATCGTCTGAAGGACATCATCATTTCCGGCGGGGAGAATATCTCCACCATCGAGCTGGAAGATACCCTCTATAAACACCCGGCGGTGCTGGAAGCGGCCGTGGTGGCGCGGCCGGATGAAAAATGGGGCGAAACACCCTGTGCTTTCATCACGCTCAAGGCTGATCATCAGGATGTGAGTGAAAAAGACATCATCGCTTTCTGTCGCGAGCATCTGGCGCACTTCAAGGTGCCGCGCAGTGTGGTGTTTGTGCCCCTGCCCAAAACCTCCACCGGTAAGATTCAGAAGTACGTGCTGCGTGACTGGGCCAAAGATCCCAGCCAGATCAGGACGGACGAGCTGAGTTAATTCTCCGGACAGACAGGGAGCAGGTGCAACGGTCATCAGCCGGTCAAGCGGTTGTGTTTACCTCTGAGAGGGGTATAACTGAGCTGTTTATGCCGCAGGGCAGCAACATCGTCCCCGGCAGGAAAGCACAAGCGAGGACCGGCGAATGAGCAACGACAAGGTAGGTGCTGAGTTGAAAATTGGAATCGTAGGCGCAGGGCAGATGGGCGGTGGTATCGCTCAGGTAGCAGCCACCTCTGGCTTTTCGGTGGTGCTGGCCGACATCAGTCTGGATACGGCGCAAAAAGGGCTGGCAGCGATCCAGAAGCGGCTGGACTCACAGGTCAGCCGCGGCAAGCTGCAGGCTGACGACGCGGCTGCCATCAGTCAGCGTATCAGCGCAGTGGGTGAGCTGGAGCAACTGGCTGACTGCCAGCTGGTGATTGAAGCGGCCAGTGAGCGGGTAGATCTCAAGCTGGATCTGTTCCGCAAACTGGACGGTATCTGCCATGCGGATGCCATTCTGGCTTCCAACACCAGCTCCATCAGCATCACTACTATTGCTGCCGTCACCCGGCGTCCGCAGCAGGTCATCGGCATGCACTTCTTCAACCCGGTACCGGCCATGAAACTGGTTGAGGTGATCGGCGGGCTGGCTACCAGTGAAGAGACCTTCAGCAAGGTCATCGCGCTGGCCGAGCAGCTGGGTAAATCACCGGTCAAATGTCAGGACAAGGCAGGATTTGTGGTCAACCGTATCCTGTTGCCCATGCTGAATGAGGCCTGCTTCGTGCTGGAAGAGGGCGTGGCCAGTGCCAGCGATATCGATACGGCCATGACGCTGGGCTGTGCGCATCCCATGGGGCCGCTGACGCTGGCCGACTTCATCGGTCTGGATACCTGTCTGGCCATCATGGAAGTGCTGCACCGTGATCTGGGTGACGACAAATACCGGCCCGCGCCCTTGCTGCGCAAATACGTAGCAGCAGGCTGGCTCGGCAAAAAATCAGGAAGAGGGTTCTTCAGCTATGAATGATACCGAACTGGCTTTGCCTGCCTTTTCGACACTGCTACTGAGCGAGTCGGGACAAGGCATCTATACCCTGGAACTGAACCGCCCGAAGCAGCTGAATGCCATTGATTCCACCATGCTCAATGAGCTGATGGAAGCGATCCGTTATCTGCAGGGCGCCAGCGATGTACGGGTGCTGCTGCTGACCGGCGCGGGTGAAAAAGCCTTTGCAGCCGGCGCGGACATCAGCCAGATGAGTGGTCTGGCGGCGCTGGAAGCGCGGCACTTTTCACAGCTGGGGAATGAAGTTTTTGCTGCGCTGGAGCGCCTGCCGTTTGCCACCATCGCGCTGGTCAATGGGTTTGCTCTGGGGGGAGGCTGTGAGCTTGCCCTCAGCTGCGACTTCATTCTGGCCAGCGACAAGGCCCGCTTTGGTCAGCCTGAAGTGACGCTGGGCGTACCGCCCGGTTTTGGTGGCAGCCAGCGTCTGACCCGCCTGGTTGGGCGAGGCATGGCCATGGAGTTGCTGCTGAGTGGCCGCATGGTCGATGCCACCGAAGCGGTACGCATCGGTCTGGCAAACCATGCTTACGCGGCAGAAAGCCTGCGCGAAGAAGGCATGAAGCTGGCGCAGAAAATTGCCGCTAACGGTCCGGTGGCGGTGCGTCTGACCAAAGAGCTGGCTCATCGCGGCCCGCAATTGGATCTGACCGCCGCCTGCGCGCTGGAGAGTGATCTGTTCGCACTGGCCTTTGCCACCGAAGATCAGAAAGAAGGCATGACGGCCTTTCTGGAGAAGCGTCCGGCCGCGTTTAAAGGCCGGTGATCACGGATCCGGGTACCGCTGTCCTGTCGCGTGCTGTGCTCAGGGTGACGGTGATCCCGGGCGCAGAACCGAATTGCGACAACGATGCAAATGACGCAGTGATTAAGGAGTCAGTGCAGTTACGTGGGGGAGATCAGTAAGGATTCGGGAGCCCGTATAGTGAAAGCTCTTAGAACATAATTTATTGATCTATAAGTACATTCTATTGGCTCTGGTTATAACCGAAAGGCGTCTGCATGATAGACGGGCCGTTCGGATAAGCCGGGCACGATGGGGTGCTTGGCGTAGCACTGCGGTGGTCTGACTCCTGCGTTGGAATGTGTTTATGACCTGTTCCAGCAGCGCCTGATGTGGTGGTTGCCATCGCCTCAGCGTTGCCGCAAAACTGAAAGACCTGAGTTGGGCACACAACGTTTTTTGGCTTACACAGAGGCAGCAGGAACGCGCTGCTTCGCATAACAAGAGAAAATTGCTGATGAAAATACTGGTCGCCGTAAAACGAGTCATCGACTACAACGTCAAGGTCAGGGTGAAAGCTGACCAGTCGGATGTGGATCTGGCCAACGTCAAGATGGCTCTCAACCCCTTCTGTGAAATCGCCATTGAAGAAGCCGTGCGCCTGAAGGAAAAGGGCGTGGCATCTGAAGTGGTGGTGGTGTCCATCGGTGCCAAAGCCTGTCAGGAGCAAATCCGTACGGCGCTGGCGCTGGGTGCTGATCGCGGTATTCAGGTGGAAGCGGAAAACATCGATGCGCTGTCCATCGCCCGCCTGCTGGCCAGAGTCGCCGAGCAGGAGCAGCCCAGCATGATCATTCTCGGCAAGCAGTCCATTGATTCTGACAACAACCAGACCGGGCAGATGTTGGCCGCGCTGCTGGACTGGCCTCAGGCGACCTTCGCCTCTGAAGTGGTGATCGAGGGCGACAGCGCCCAGGTGACTCGTGAGGTGGATGGCGGCCTGCAGACACTGGCTATCAGTCTGCCTGCGGTGGTGACCACCGATCTGCGCCTTAACGAACCACGTTACGCTTCGCTGCCTAACATCATGAAAGCCAAGAAGAAACCACTGGACGTGCTGACCCCTGAACAGCTGGGCGTCAGTGTCGGCAATGCCCTGACCCTGGTGAAGGTCGAGCCTCCTGCAGAGCGTCAGGCGGGGATCAAAGTGGGTTCTGTGGATGAGCTGATCGAAAAACTGCGTAACGAAGCGAAGGTACTGTGATGACTATTCTGGTAATTGCCGAACACGATAACCAATCCCTGAAGCCCGTTACCCTGACCACGCTGGCTGCTGCCCGGCAGATTGGTGGTGATGTAGACCTGCTGATCGCAGGCCATAACTGTCAGGCGGTTGCCCAGGCGGCAGCGACCATCAGCGGCGTGCGTAAAGTACGTGTGGCAGACGATGCTGCTTATGAGCATCAGCTGGCTGAAAGCCTGAGCAAACTGGTGCAGTCTGCCGCCGAAGGCTACAGCCACATCCTGGCTGCCGCGACCACCACCGGTAAGAACTTTCTGCCACGTGTGGCTGCACTGCTGGGCGTCAACCAGTTGTCGGAGGTCTCTGCGGTACTGGCCGCTGATACCTTCAAACGCCCGATCTATGCGGGCAACGCTATTGCGACCGTCAAATCAGCCGATGCGGTCAAGGTCATGACCGTGCGTGGCACCTCGTTTGAGCCTGTCGCCGCCACTGGCGGTACGGCAACCATCGAGCCTGTGGCGGTGGTGGGTGCGTCTGCAGCTTCCCGCTTTGTGAAGGAAGAGCTGGCGGTGTCTGATCGCCCAGAGCTGACCGCTGCCAGCAAGGTGGTTTCCGGTGGCCGTGGTGTGGGTTCCGGCGAGAACTTCAGTGTGATCTATGCACTGGCAGACAAGCTGGGTGCTGCGGTAGGGGCTTCCCGTGCTGCAGTGGATGCGGGCTTCGTACCCAACGACATGCAGGTCGGACAAACCGGTAAGACGGTAGCACCTGAGCTGTATGTGGCCGTGGGTATCTCCGGTGCCATTCAGCATCTGGCCGGGATGAAAGACTCCAAGGTCATCGTTGCCATCAATAAAGACGAAGAAGCACCGATCTTCCAGGTGGCTGACTACGGCCTGGTGGCTGATCTGTTTACAGCGGTACCGGAGCTGACCAGCAAGCTCTGAGTCATGCTGACAGGTTGCACTGTGGCAGGCGCGCTGCCTGCCACGGTGAGCCCGTCGCTATGCTGACGTTACCTCAAGGGTGAAGCTGCCCGGTACACGCATCGTTCAGATTCGCTGCTGATTTCCAGCCTCACAGGCGAACCTGTTGTTCGACCTGAACCTGTATGCACATCTGCACACTGCTGAATTTGAGGCTATACGCAGCGATATGTGCAAGATGATACCCTCGGAGACCGCCATGAGTACCTATACCCATCCGCTGAAAGACACCCTGTTTGTGCTGAAGGAGCTGGTCGATTTTGACAGTCTCAGTGCGGAGCTGGGGCTGGATGACGTCAATCTGGAGCTGGCTGAAGCCATTCTCAGTGAGGCCGGGAAACTGGGCGCTGAGGTACTGGCACCGCTCAATCAGCCGGGTGACACGCAGGGGGCGACACTGACGGCGGAAGGGGTGAAGCAGACCGCCGGGTTCGCCGCTGCCTATCAGCAGTATGTGGAAAGCGGCTGGCCAGCACTGGTGGCCGATGAAGCCTTTGGGGGGCAGGGTTTACCGTCGGTGCTGGGGACGGCAGTCAACGAAATCTGGCACAGTGCCAACATGGCCTTTGCGCTGTGTCCGATGCTCTGTCAGGGCGCGGTGGAAGCGCTGACCGCGCACGGCAGTGATGAGCTTAAGGCGCGCTATCTGCCGCAGCTTATCAGCGGTGAGTGGACCGGCACCATGAACCTGACCGAGCCCAATGCGGGTTCTGATCTGGCGGCCGTCAGTGCCAGAGCCATACCTAATGACGATCATTACCTGATCAGTGGGCAGAAGATTTTTATCACCTGGGGGGATCATCAGATGACCTCCAACATCATTCATCTGGTACTGGCTCGTCTGCCGGATGCCCCCAGGGGAGTGAAGGGGATTTCTCTGTTTATCGTGCCCAAATTTCTGCTGGATGAGCACGGTGAGCCGGGAGCGCTGAATGACGTCAGCTGTGTCTCGCTGGAGCACAAACTGGGTATTCATGGCAGCCCTACCTGCGTGATGAGTTTCGGTGATCAGGGTGGGGCCAAGGGCTATCTGGTGGGAGAAGTGAACAAGGGCCTGATGTACATGTTCACCATGATGAACAATGCCCGGCAGGCTGTCGGCCTGCAGGGGCTGTCGATTTCCGAGCGGGCGTACCAGCAGGCACGGCAATATGCGCAGGAGCGTCTGCAGGGAAGCCGAAAAGATGGCAGCCGCATGCCCATTATCGAGCACCCTGATGTACGGCGGATGCTGATGCTGATGAAGTCAGGCACGGAAGCCATGCGCGCGCTGGCGCTGGTGGCCATGGCGGAGGCGGATCGTGCCGCTATCGACAGCGAAGATAAGCAGGCTCTGGCCCGGCTTGAGCTGTTCACGCCCATCGTCAAAGGCTGGATGACCGAGCTGGCACAGGAAATCACCAGCCTCAACGTGCAGATTCACGGTGGTATGGGCTACATCGAGGAAACCGGTGCGGCTCAGCATTTCCGTGATGCGCGTATTCTCACCATCTATGAAGGCACCAGCGGTATTCAGGCGCTGGACCTTATCGGGCGCAAGACTCTGGTGAACGGTGGCGAACACCTGCGTGGGTTACTGGCCGAAATGGCGCAGTGCCTGACGGCGCTGCTGCAAGCGCAGGATACCGAGCTGAGTCCGATAGCCGAGCGTTTCAGTGATGCGCTGGCGCACGCACAGCAGGCGGCGGATGCCATCCTGACGCTGGCGCCTGAAGAGACGCATTTCGCCGGTACGGCCAGCTTCAACTTCATGATGCTGATGGGTTATCTCTGCGGTGGCTGGCTGCTGGCCAGATCAGCACTCACGGCCAGCGCACAGCTGAAGGAAGACGGGGCTGACAGCGCTTTTCTGCAGGCTAAAGTTGTCACTGCCCGTTTCTTTGCCGAACACTACCTGCCGCGAATAGGCAGTCATCTGCAGATGCTGCTGGCGGGCAGTCAGAGCACGATGGCGCTGGCTGTCGAGCAGTTCTGATCGCAACGTTAGCGCTGTCAACCGCATAGTCACTGAGGGTAGACAGACGCAATAGTGCCAAAGTACCTGCTTCGTCATCCTGTCGTCGTAGATTCAGCCATTGGCGCCAAGGAGGGCGCCGGGTGTGAGAAAAGTGGAGGAGTGCTCCTTATACTGAAGTGACCGGATCCGATTAATTTCTGATCATCCCTGTACGCCAATGAGGAAGGAGTCGAATGGTTCAGCATAAGTTGTTTGTGCGCTTCAAGCCGGATGTCACCGAGCTGCAGATTGATCATGTCTGTCAGCGTCTGGCAGAGCTGGCGCACTCTCTCAGCAGCATCCCCGCGTTTCGTTACGGCACCAATATCAGCCCGGAAAACCTCAACAAAGGGCTGAATCATTATTTTCTGCTGACGTTCAAGGACGAAACCGAACGCAATCGCTATCTGATTCATCCCGGCCATAAAGCACTGCAAGAGGTCTTTGACCCCATGATCGATGACATCATGGTGTTTGATGTCATGGTGTGAGTGCGTACAGTGTCCGCGCGTTTTCGACAGCACCCGGAGGTGAGGTGGTAGGCTTGCCCGCTAAAGCAGTTATCACCTCTTCTTCCGCTATCCGCTATCCGCTATCCGCTATCCGCTTTTCTATCTGTCTCTCTGAAGCATCCGCGCCGACTGGCCAGCACTGGTCTGAACGTATGGGAAGTTTTTCCCGCGTATCAGCGACTTTTTTTATCTGATTTTTAAAATCTGATCTGATTTTTAAAATCTGATCTGATTTTTCAGCCGCTCCTCCCTGTCTCATCTTGGTGCCTGTCCATCTGCATGGCCTTTGCCCGACGCCTGATAAAAGCCCTCAATCCCTGTCTGGCCTGATGTTGACACCAGCTGCCAGTGCTGTCCGTCAGAGTCGTTTTGGTGCATCTGCGCACCCTCAGAAGGCATGACGTCAGAACATGGATCCAATGATTTCTTTTCGATTGTTGCACTTATTCGCTGCTCCCTAGGATGAAAGCACAGCAGTGATCTGAGAGCGTGTTCAGGATCTTGCGTTCACGTTCTGGCAACGCTGCTGAATGACAACATCCGCTAATACCTCACAGGGGTTGAGTATGGGCAAGTTGAACAGAAGAGATTTCGTCAAGACGCTGGGCGCCGCATCGCTGGCGACCGCCGGATTATCGATGCCGTTCCTGCGCGCCAGCGCTGGAGAGAAACCGTTTCAGGGCAAGACCCTACGTTTGCTGACCTGGTCGGATGACACCGGGCTGGCAGCGTTGCGTAATATCGCGGCGACGTTTGAAGAGAAAACCGGTGCCAAGGTGATTGCAGACCGTACCGGCAGTACGTCAGAAATGGTAGCCAAGCTGAAGGCCGCGGGGGATCGCCCTCAGTACGACGTGATTACGCTGGCCGGGGTGGGCGCTGAAGGGCTGGCCAGTGCTGGCTTGCTGGAAAAGCCCGATCTCAACCGTTTGCCCAATCTCAAGGACGTTCCTGAAAAGTATCAGACCGGTGCTGCTGGCCACGGTATCGGTTACCTGCTGTGGTGCAACAGCCTGATCTATAACCCGAATACCGTCGGTGATGCCCCCACCAGCTATGCGTCTCTGTGGGACAAGGACTTGGCCCCCAACATCTTCCTGCCGCCGCCCAACTGGACCGAAGCCATGGACCTGATCATCATCGCCGCTCATCTGGCCGGTGGTGATGCGCACAATGTGGAGCCCGGCTTCAAGAAACTGGCCGAGCTGAAAGACCGTGTGGTGACGCTGGGCGAGAACCCCAACCAGATTGCCGAGCTGTTCCGTACCGGGGCACTGGATATGGGTGGCCTGTACGCACCGGCGTTTTTCCCCAAACAAATCCGCGACCCGAACTACCATCTGGGAGCCACCTTTGGCATGAAGGAAGGCTTCTATACCGACCTGATGCTGTCCGTCATGCCTAAGGTTCGCCCCGGTGAAGACGATGTCACCTACGCCTTTATCAACCACTCACTGGACCCGGTGGTACAGGGCAAGATGGCCGAAGACATCTACAACGGCCCGGTCAACAGCAAGGCGGTGATTTCAGCCCAAGCCCGCCAGAGTCCTTATATCCTCACACCTGAACAGATTGCCGATAAGGCCATCATTCATGACAACGCATTCCTGGCCACCGTGCATGACCAGTGGATTCGTCGTTATACCGAAATCTTCTCTTCCTGATGCAGTGGATGCCGTGTGCCCGGCAAGGAAGAGCAGGGCACGCGGCATGGACTGCATCCGGACTGTGCAGGTGCAAGCTATGGAATCATCTCTAACTCATACCGCGGGTAGCGCATCGTCGCAGCCTGCGGTCTCGTCCGCATCGCTCCGGGCCTGGCTGTTTCTGACCCCGGCGCTGCTGTTTCTCGGTGTGCTGGTGGCTGCCAGTGTGCTGGTGCTGCGCATGAGTTTCGGCACCAAGGGTGCCGAGTGGACGGGCTTCAGCCTCGACAGTTACGCCCAGCTGCTGGAGCCGTATTACCTGAAGTCTCTGCTACTGACTTTACGACTGGCGCTGATCAGTGCGGTAGCGACCGTCCTGCTGGCGATTCCGGTCGGTTACTGCATGTCGCGCCTGCAGTCTGCACTGGCCAGACGGGTGTTTCTGGCCGCTGTGTTGCTGCCGCTGCTGGTCAATCTGCTGCTGCAAAGTTACGGCTGGCTGGTCATTCTCGGCCCTTCGGGCATGGTCAATCAGCTGTTGATGCATCTGGGCCTGATCAAGCGGCCCATCATGATGCTGTACAACCAGAGTGGTGTACTGCTGGGGTTGATTCAGACGGCTTTTCCGCTGGCGGTACTGCCCATTGCCAGTGCCATGCGCAATGTTTCACGTACCTATGAAGAGGCGGCGGCAACTCTGGGTGCCCATCGTCGCCAGACCTTTATGCAGGTGGTGTTGCCGATGGCGATGCCAGGCGTGATTACTGCGGCAACCCTGGTATTTGCCTATAACGCCAGCAGCTTTGTGGTGCCCTTGCTGCTTGGCGGACGACGGGTGCCGATGCTGGCGGTGATGATCCATGATCAGATCGCGCCACTGATGAACTGGCCAGCGGCGTCAGCGGCGGGTGTGGTACTGATTGCCGCTACGCTGCTGATCATGTCGCTGTCCGAGCGCCTGAGCGGCCGCAGCCGCCGTATGCTGGAGGGCCAACCATGAGCCATGTACACCGTGGCGTTCAGCCTCTTGCCTGCCGCTCCCGCCGCCTGCGCCGGCCGCTGTTGCCAGCGGAGATGTCACCGCTTATCAGAGGGGTGTCTGCCGTCATTCTGTTCCTGGCGGTACTGCCCATTCTGACCATGATTGTGATGTCTTTCAGCGGTGCCGCCAATCTGGACTTTCCGCCGCACAGCTACAGCCTGCAGTGGTATCGGGCCGCCTGGCATACCTTGGTATCGCCTGACGCCAGTGATGTACTCAGCCTCGGGCAGGCCATCACCATCAGCCTGACGGTGTCGTTACTGACCATGGTGCTGGCGACACTGGTGGCCGTGCCCGCCAGCTATGCGCTGACACGCTGTCAGTTTCGCGGCAAGGCCATGGTGATGCAGCTGATGACCCTGCCTCTGGTGTTTCCCATGGTGGTGCTGGGGCTGGCGATGCTGCTGGTGTTCGACAGCCTGCCCTTTCATCTGGACATCACCCGGCTGGTCATTGCCCATGTCATTCTGGCGCTGCCATTCGTTACCAAGAACTGCGTTGCGGCTCTTGAGCCACTGGGGCGGGAGGTCGAGGAAGCTGCACAGATGCTTGGCGCGTCACCTCTGCGGGCCATCGTCGATGTGGTGGTGCCGCTGATGAAGTCGGGGATTCTGGCCGGCATGCTGCTGGCGTTCATCATCTCCTTCAACGAGTTCACCGTTACCTACTTTCTCTACAACATCGACGCCATGACCGTACCGATCTGGATGTACAGCCGCACTGTGTCGTCCCTTGACCCTACGGTGTTTTCCTTTGCCGTGCTGATCGTACTCATTGATGCCGTACTGATCTGGGTGCTGGAGAAGCTGGTGGGTGAGGGAGGGGTTTCATTTTGACAACAGGGGATCACCGTATGAGCGGACTGGTGCTTAATCAGGTCACTAAGCGTTATGGCAGCATGAGCGCGGTTGCCGACGTCAATCTGCAGCTGCCTGAAGGCAAGATGGTGTGCTTTCTCGGGCCGTCGGGCTGTGGCAAAACCACCTTGCTGCGCATGATTGCCGGGCTGGAAAGCGTCAGTGCCGGACAGATCGTGCTGGACGGTCAGGATGTCTGCAACGTCCCGGCCTATCAACGCAACTTCGGCATGGTATTTCAGTCACTGGCGCTGTTTCCCCATATGACCGTGGGGCAGAACATCGCCTACCCATTGCGCCTGCGTAAGGTCAGCAAAGACCAGCAACAACAGCGGGTTAGTGAGCTGCTGAAGCTGATCCAGCTGGAGGAAATGCGTGACCGTCCGGTAGCGCGATTGTCAGGCGGCCAGCGTCAGCGTGTGGCCATCGCCCGTGCCATTGCGTCTCACCCCAAGTTACTGCTGCTGGACGAACCGCTGTCTGCACTGGATGCCAAGCTGCGCGAGTCGATGCAGGTGGAGATCAGGCAGTTGCAGCAGAAGCTGAACATTACCACCATCATGGTGACCCACGATCAGCGTGAAGCCATGACCATGGCGGATCTGGTGGTGGTACTGGGCGAGCAGCGCGTGCAACAGGTGGGCAGTCCGCTGGAAATTTACCGGCGTCCTGCCAATGCCTTCGTCGCGGACTTTATCGGCAGTGGCAATCTGTTCCCGGCTACCCTGCGTGAGCCGGGGCTGGCAGAGCTGCCTGATGGCTCTGTCATCGCCGTGATGAAGGATGAGCGGGCAGATCAGCGGCCGGCCTCAGGTGATGAGCGGCGTAAGGGCGATGCCGTGCAGTTGCTGGTACGGCCGGAGGATATACGTCTGGAGGCCGTGACCGGTAGCCATGCTCTGCAGGGTATCGTCACCTTTGTCCGGGATGTGGGCGCAACCATTGAAACCAGCGTGGCCTGTGCTGGCATCAACCTGACGGCGCTGAGTCTTCCCGGCCATGGCCTGTGTTGCAACGTGGGTGATGTGGTTTCTGTTACGCTGCCGCCGGATGCCTGCAGGGTTCTGTATTGACTGATTCGATAGCTGATTGATGAGATAGGCTGAACCATGAACAACATAAAAATAGCGGCAGTACAGATGAACAGTGGTGCTGATGTGGCGGCCAATCTGGCACTGGCACGACACTGGGTCACGGAGGCCGCTGCGGCGGGCGCCTCACTGGTGGTAGTGCCTGAATACTTTTACCTGATGGGGGAGCAGGAGACCCAGCGTGTAGCGCTGGCTGAACCATGGCAGGCAGGGCCTATACAGGCCTTCCTTTCCGGGCTGGCCAGAGAGCTGGGCATCTGGTTGCTGGCGGGCAGCATTCCGCTGGCGTCGGATGATCCCGAGCGGGTGTACAACAGCAGCGCGCTCTATGACAACAACGGTGAATGCGTTGGTCGCTATGACAAGATCCACCTGTTCGGCTTCGATAACGGCGTGGAGTCCTACCGCGAAGCGGATGTGTTCAAGGCCGGACAGCAGATAGCGACCTTTGCCACACCTGCCGGGCGTCTGCGCAGTTCTATCTGCTATGACGTGCGTTTCCCCGAGCTGTACCGGCATGCGCCGGGTTTTGATCTGCTGGCGGTACCTGCTGCCTTTACGGCAACCACCGGAGAGGCGCACTGGGAGGTGCTGTTGCGAGCGCGGGCCATTGAAAACCAGTGCTATGTGATCGCGGCGGCGCAAACCAGTGTGCATCCCAGCGGCAAACGTACCTTTGGCCACAGCATGATCATCGACCCCTGGGGCAAGGTACTGGCACTGCTGGCGGAAGGTAACGGCTATGTAATGGCGGAGATGGATGCGGATTATCTGAGCAAGGTGCGTCTGAATCTGCCTGCACTGGCACACCGGGTGGTGGGCTAGGGGCGAGCGCTGGACGTTGTTCTCGTTCCTGTGCATCGACAACACGGCGTTGAATAGACCTTCGCCATGCTCTTTAGCAGGCTGTTGAAAATCTATCTGCGTTGCCGAATACCGCGTCAAAAACAGGCTCAAAATGCTCATTTAGTCCACTAAACTGTGCTTTTTCGCCTGTTTTTTCCTTGTCTCGGCTGCCTCGATAACGTTTTCAACAGCCTGTTAGAGCAGCAGTTACAGGTTCCTGAAGAAAAATGCCCCATCGCAGGATGGGGCAAACAGGGTGATCTGACGTGCTAACCCGAGACAGGGATGTTGTTAGCTATTGGGCACCTGGCGGGTAATCAGCATGCGAATCTCCGTCATGTCCTCAATGGCGAAGCGGATGCCTTCACGCCCGAGACCGCTGTCCTTGACGCCGCCGTAAGGCATGTGGTCAACACGCCATGAGGGCACGTCGCCGATGACCACCCCACCGACTTCCAGCTCATCCCACGCCTGTTGTGCCTTGTAGAGGTCGCGGGTGAAAATGCCCGCCTGCAGACCAAAGTCACTGTCATTCACTTCGGCCAGTGCCTGTTCGAAATCATCAAAGGACGACAGGATAGCCACCGGGCCGAAGGCTTCCTGCCGGTAGAGGTTGCTGTCTTTGCTGACATTCTCCAGCAGCGTGGCCTGTAACATCGCCCCCTGACGGTCACCTCCTGCCAGCACCTGTGCACCTCCTTCAACCGCCTCGTTGATCCAGGTATGCAGGCGGATGGCTTCCTTCTCGGAAATCATCGGGCCGATAAATGTCTGCTCCAGACGTGGGTCGCCCATGGGCAGGGCTTTGACCGCGGTCGTGAGTTTGTCCCTGACCTCGGCATAAAGGGAAGAGTGCACAATGATGCGCTGCACGCTGATACAGCTCTGGCCCGACTGGTAGTACGCACCAAAGACGATACGGGCGACGGCATCATCGACCTGAGTCCCTTCATCCACCACGCAGGCGGCGTTGCCCCCCAGCTCAAGCACTACCTTTTTCTTGCCTGCCCTGGCCTTCAGCGCCCAGCCCACATCGGGTGAGCCGGTAAAGCTCAGCAGCTTGAGGCGGTCATCGGTGGTGAACAGGTCGGCACCATCACGGTGGCAGGGCAGTACCGAGAAGGCGCCCTCAGGCAGATCAGTTTCGGCCAGCACTTCTCCGATAATCAGCGCGCCGACAGGTGTCAGGCTGGCAGGCTTGAGGATGAACGGACAGCCTGCGGCGATGGCCGGGGCGACTTTATGTGCGGCCAGATTCAGCGGGAAGTTGAACGGTGAGATAAACGAGCAGGGGCCAATGGGCACGCGGCGGGTCATGCCACGATAGCCTTGCGCCCGTGGGGAAATATCCAGCGGCATGACTTCGCCATAGATCCGTACAGCCTCTTCAGCGGCAATACGGAAGGTATCAATCAGCCGGGTGACTTCGCCACGGGCATCCTTGATAGGCTTGCCGGCTTCCAGACACAGCGCCTGAGCCAGCTCTTCAAAACGTTCCTGAAAGCGTTTGATGCAGTGGTTGAGAATGTCCTGCCGCTTGTAGCTGGGCAGTTTGGCCATGGCAGGGGCTGCTTTGACTGCGGCGGCGATGGCACGGTCAATCGCTGCCACATCGGCCATGGCCACACGGGTAACCACGTCACCGCTGAATTTGTCGGTGACGGCAAGGTCGGTATTGGGCTGCTCGGCACGATTGGCCAGGTAGTAAGGATAGGTAGTCTGCACAGGAAGACGCTCCGGTTATTTTTCGTGTGGCGGTCTTTGGTGGTTGTAATTAATAAGTTAATTAAAAATATTTAAGATGTTATCTAGTGTCAACCGGGACGAGAATCATTCTTGCGAGACAGGGTTACGAGACAAGGGGGAGGGAGATGATTGGAAGACGCTCAGAACAGCGAGGCAATCCCAGAAAAACAAACGGCCCATCGGAAGATGAGCCGTTGCCGATATCGATACTGCGCCTGAGATGTGCTCAAGGCACAGTACGATCACTCAATGGTGGTGATGACCACCTACACCGTGCGCATGGCCATGAGCCACTTCTTCGCTGGTGGCTTCACGGACATCGACCACTTCCAGATCGAAAGTCAGAGTACGGCCAGCCAGGGGGTGGTTGAGATCAACAGTGATCATGAACTTGCCGGGCTTGACGACCGTCACCTGACGCTGACCCTGTTCGGTATTGACCACCGCAACCATACCGGGCTTCCACACCTTGGCACCCTGCAGATGCTTCGCAGGAATACGCTGAATCGCCTCTTCCTTGCGCTCGCCGTAGGCATCAGCGGCTTCCAGCGTCACGCTGAAGCTTTCGCCCTTGGTCTTGCCAGTCAGGGCTTTTTCAACGCCTGACAGCATGTTGCTGTGGCCGTGCAGGTAAGCCATGGGGTCATGGCCAGAGTTGCTTTCCAGAACGTTGCCTTCCTGGTCTTTCAGGGTGTAGTTGAACTGTACAACGGTGTTATCAGAAATCTGCATGTTTTGCCTCTTCATGCGGGTATCGCGCGAGTCGCGCCATAATAGCAAAACCTGCTTTTGCGGCTAGCAGTAATTCTGCTGGCTGTTTGCTCAATGAACGTCAGTTTGGTTGCCCAGCAACGCAGCCTTACTGGCTATCACAAAATCACGGAAGGGTAGCGGTTGTCTGCCGGTCAGGGTAGTGAAGTCATGGCTGATGTCGGCCACGCCGCCCAGACGGGTGTTGGTATCGAAGGAGACCAGTACCGGGATCAGAAAGCCGGGCAGGCCAGCGGCTTGCAGGCCTTCTGCCAGAGCCGCATCGGGGATGTCGATCACCTGCAGGGGCTTACCCGTCACCTCGCTGATGATGGCAGCCATCTCCGCCGTGGTATGGGCTTCGGCCCCGGTCAGGGTATAGGTGGTGTTGCTGAAGTCATCATTTGCCAGTGCTGTGGCGGCAGCAAGGGCACAGTCTGCACGGCTGATATTCGCGATCTTGCCGTCCGCAGCGGCGCTGTACCACTGGCCTGTCTGCAGCGCGTGGGGCACTGACATCAGCAGGTTTTCCATGTACCAGCAGTTACGCAGCACCGTCCAGCTCAGGTTACTGGTAGCCAGCGCCTGTTCGGTGCCGTAGTGGTCACCGGCGAAGGTGATGGCTGATCCTGGCTCTGGTTTGGGCATGGAGGTATACACCACATGGCTGACACCCGCTGCTTCGGCTGCAGCGACTGCATTCCTGTGCTGTTGCAGGCGAACACCCGGACGATCAATGGCGTCGGTGCTGATCAGCAGCAGACGTCTGGCACCACTGAACGCGACTTGCAGAGAGGCCGGGTCGTTAAAATCAGCGGCGCGCGTCACGACGCCCAGCGCAGCGAGATCGGTGAGTGACTCCACCGAGCGACTGGTGGCAATAATCTGTGCAGCGGGCACCTGCAGATCATCAAGCAGTGCCTTGATAACCAGACGGCCAAGTTGACCGTTGGCGCCGGTGACCAGAATGGGGAAGTTATCAGCCATCACTATGACTCCATTTAGTTAGAAGGTTACTAATAGGAACTGATGTCTGCCATTTAACGCGCTGTTTCAGGTATCAACAAGAAGGGAGAAATAAGTCACCTGGTTACTGACCGGTAACCAGGTGTGCTGAAGCAGTGATGCAGATAAGCCGCCTTGTTGGCGCATAAGCGGGTCCGCGTTGTGTCTGCTGGCGGATATAAAACAGGCTGCTGAACCTGACTCGGGAGCCTGAGGCTAATGGTTGGAGACTGTCAGCAAAATCATTAGTAAGTTACTATTCGGAACCTGATTGTGACCGACAGCCATTATGTCGCTTTACTGATAGCGGCGGTCGGTATCAACGCACTGTGATCTGACTGTGCTATTACCATGATGAATTGAATAAGGGAGGCGTGGAGCCATGAGCTTACACAGACCCAAAGGCGAAATGGCCGAAAAGTGCCCCATTCGTGATGTCCTTGACCGGCTGGGAGACCGCTGGACGGTGCTGATCATTTATGAGCTGGAGAACGGCACGCTGCGTTTCAGCGAATTGCGCAAGCAGATCGGTGACATCTCTCAGCGCATGCTGGCACAAACCCTGCGGACGCTGGAGCAGGATGGGCTGGTCAACCGCACGGTGTACCCTACGGTGCCGCCACGAGTGGAATACAGCCTGACTGAACTGGGCATTTCACTGCTTGCTCCGCTGAATCAGATGATTGCCTGGGCCGCCGATAATCACGAACAGGTCAGGGCTGCGCGGGCAGCCTATGTGCCACCGCCCCAGCAGGTGGCATTGTAATCCACCCATCAGGAAATCATTGTGACGGCCAAACCCCATTGCAGTGTGCAGCTTTCCAATCGTGTCTACATGCCCAAACAGGCCGAACCCAGCGCGCCGGCGATGCCGGTGGCCATCATCCTGCTGGAAAACTTTTCCATGATGGCCTTTTCCGCCGCGCTGGATGCGCTGGTCACAGCGAATCTGGTCAGCAGCCGGCCGCTGTACAACGTGCGTACCTTTGGCCGGCAGAGCAAGCTGGTGCGCAGCGATCTGGGGATTGATATTGCTGTCGATGAGCAGCTGGAGGGGCTGGAGCCCACGATGTATCGGGCCATTATTGTTTGCGGTGGCTACCGTGTCAGTCTGGCAGCGGATGCTGTGCTGAAGAAAAAACTGCAGGCCGCTGCACGCAATAAGCCGGTATTCGGCGGCATCTGGAACGGTGCCTATCATCTGATCAATGCCGGTGTACTCGGCAACCAGCGCTTTACCCTGCATCCGGACAACCGGGAAAGCCTCAAAGAACGCTTTCCCAGTGCCAATGTGGTACGCGCGCCCTACGTGATTGATGAAAATGTGATGAGTTGTGCCGGGCCGCACAGTGCGCTGCCGATGATGCTGCAGTTCATCCGTCGGGAGCATGGCCGCGAATGCGTGCAGGCGGTGGAAGATGTGCTCAACCGGGACCGGCTGGACGAAGAGCAGGACATGTTTATCGCATCAGTAACCTCCCGCCCCGGCTTGCCACCGTCGTTGAAAACGGTGCTGGAAATCATGGAAAACAACATTGAAGATCCGGTCAGTCTTGATGAGCTGGTCGGTTATGCCAGCGTGTCACGACGGGTGCTGGAACGGGCGTTCATGAAGCATCTGGGTACCTCTCCCAGCCGCTTTTATCAGGAACTGCGGCTGACCAAGGCCAGACAGCTGGTGATGCAGTCCGATGAGGAAATGGCCAATATCGCCGTTGCCTGTGGCTTTTCCAGCCTGTCGCATTTCCGCCATTGCTACCGGGCCTATTTCGGTGTCCCTCCCGGTCAGGCACGTAAAGAGCGCAACCTGATCTACACCTCATAGGCGCTGCCCAATCAAGGTCACAGCAAGGAAATTGACCTGCAAACGCTACAAAGAGCGGGAATTCGTCGGCATCATCCCCAATAAAGTGCTATCACCACATGAATGGATACCGAGGTGAAGCACAATGCATGACGCTCCCGCTGGTCATACAGGACCAGAGACCCAACCCCAGCCGACCGTTAATCATCCCGCGACGGTGGTCGCGCCACCTGCCCGAGCCCACATTCATCCGGGGCACCCGCACCGCAGCTCTGCCAACCGCCCCAGCCTGATACTGGCGGCGCTGGGGATTGTCTATGGTGACATCGGCACCAGCCCGCTTTATACCCTGCGCGAATGTTTTGGTGAGCACCTTGGGTTACAGCCGACAGAGGCCAATGTGCTGGGCGTGCTGTCGCTGATTATCTGGGGGCTGCTGCTGGTGGTTTCGCTGAAGTATCTGCTGTTTGTGCTGCGTGCCGATAACCGCGGAGAAGGGGGGATTCTCACCCTGCAAACCCTGATTCGACGGGTGCTTGGCAGCAAGGGGCTGTGGCTGGCCATGCTGGGACTGATGGGGGGAGGCTTCTTCTACGGTGAGGTAGTGATCACGCCCGCCATCTCGGTACTGTCAGCCATCGAAGGGCTGGAGATCGCCACACCGGCCTTCAAACCCTATGTGCTGCCCCTGTCGTTAGTGGTGCTGATTGCCCTGTTTGCCATTCAGCACAAGGGTACGGCCAGAGTGGGCAAGCTGTTCGGCCCGGTGATGTTGCTGTGGTTTGCAACCCTGGGCGTGCTGGGGCTGCTGGCCATTATCGGCAATCCCGAAGTGCTGAAAGCCTTCAACCCATACTGGGCTGTTAACTTTATGCTGACACATAAGCTGGTGGGCTTTCTGGCTCTGGGTTCGGTGGTACTGGCGCTGACCGGAGCGGAGGCGCTTTATGCCGACATGGGCCACTTCGGTCGTCAGCCCATCCGGCTGGCCTGGTTTGGTTATGTGCTGCCCGCGCTGATTCTCAATTATCTGGGGCAGGGGGCGCTGATCCTCAGTGATCCGGCCACCCGTGCCAATCCCTTCTATCATCTGGCGCCTGACTGGGCATTACTGCCGCTGGTCGGGCTGGCCACCCTGGCGACGGTGATTGCCTCGCAGGCAGTGATTTCCGGCGTATTCTCCCTGACCCGTCAGGCGATTCAGATGGGCTATCTGCCACGGATGGAGATTCAGTACACCTCCGACCGGGAAATGGGGCAGATCTACATTCCGCTGATGAACTGGGGGTTATTGCTGGCGGTGATACTGGTGGTCAATTTCTTCGGCTCCTCCAGCGCGCTGGCCGGTGCCTACGGGATTGCCGTCACCGGTACCATGGTGATTACCACTCTGCTCACCTGCACGCTGGCGTATCGCAGCTGGAACTGGCGGTTATGGCTGGTGATGCCACTGTGTCTGGCCTTGCTGTGTATAGACGTGCCGCTGTTCAGTGCCAATCTGGTGAAAATTTTTGCCGGAGGCTGGCTGCCACTGCTGATCGGCGTCATGGTTTTTATCCTGATGACGACCTGGCAGCGGGGCAGAGCGCTGCTGCATCAGCATCTGACCAGGGTCGCCATTCCGCTGGAGCGGCTGGTGGATAATCTGGAAACCTACCCGCCTGCGCGGGTGCCCGGCACGGCGATCTTTATGTCGCCGTCTGTTACCGGCGTGCCTCATGCACTGATGCATAACTTAAAGCACAACCGGGTGCTGCATGAGCGGGTGTTCTTTCTGACCATCCAGAATGAAGACCTGCCCTACATCGAGGATGGCCGCAAGATCAGGATCGAACAGCTATCGCCCACCTTCTGGCGTATTCAGGCCTTCTACGGCTTTCGGGAAATCCCCGATGTGCAGGAGATTCTGGATTTGTGTGAGGACCACGACATTCATTTTGACCTGCTGCAAACCTCCTTCTTCCTGTCACGTGAAACCCTGATCCAGACGGCAGTGCCGGGCATGGCGGCATGGCGTGAGCACCTGTTTATCTGGATGAACCGCAATGCCAACCGTGCCACCGACTTCTTCCGCATCCCGGCCAACAGGGTAGTGGAGATGGGGGCGCAGATTGAGTTCTGACATGTTGCTGTGGTCATTAAATGATCAGAAGGTTGTCATCATTACTGACTAAGGTGAAAGGCGGGCACGCAGCTCGTCGTTCAGGCTCGAGCAAAAGGAGAGAATGATGGCTTTTTCGGTGATGACGTGGAATGTGGAAAACTTCTTTCTGGTAGACGCTGGAGACGATGCGGCCGCCACGGAGGACGCAAGGCGTTTTGAGCAGAAGCTGGGGCTGCTGACCGCCACCATCCGTGAGCTGGCTCCAGATGTTGTCGCTTTTCAGGAGCTGGGGAAGGATGCTCTGGCGCTGTTGCAACAGACACTCGGCGCTAATCTCTATCCCTCGATGCATGAAGGCCAGCCAGACCGGCGCGGTATCCGCGTGGGGGTGCTATCCAAACTTCCCTTTGTGCAGCCGGCAAAAGATCTCAGTCAGTTTACCGGCCCGGTGCCGGTGGATCAGGTTAAGGTGCTGGAGTATAGCGGTGCGCTGGCTACAACAAGCCAGCTCGGCCGTGGCGCCGTTCGTGTCAGTGTCGCTGTCGGCCCGCTGCAGGTACATCTGATTACCTGTCACCTCAAGTCCAAGCTGCTGACCTTTCCGCACGGGCGCTTCTCTACACATGATGAAGTTTTGCGTGCACAGGTCGCGGCCATGGCGCTGTTTCGGCGCGCCGCAGAGGCAGTAGAAGTGCGAATGGAAACCACCCGGCTGCTGACCGACCATCCGCAGGACGGGGTAATCGTGCTGGGAGACATGAATGATGGGGAGGAGGCGGCCACATCACAGCTCTTGCTCGGCCCGCCAGGCAGTCAGATGAACACCGGCGGCTTTCAGCGTCCTGACCAGGGGGATGCACAACGACTGTTCAACACGGCGCTGTTGATTCCTCCAGCCCAGCGTTTCTCGCGTATCGAGCATGGCCAGCCAGAAATGCTGGACCAGATTCTCTGCTCGCAGCATCTGTTGCCTGCTGATCAGCACGGGAAACGTCAGCTGCCGGAAGTGAAGAGCTATACCGAGCTTGTGAACGGTCTGGCATCCGTATCCGCAGATCCCAAGCTGCGGCACAAATCCATCGTCCCCGATCATGCTCCGGTGGTGGCACGTTTTGCGCTGTAGCCGGTAATGCAGGGGGCAGCAGTACCGCCCCGTCATAGTCTGCCCATGCCAAGAGTCAGAGCACACGGTTTGAGTCAATGATGCTTTGGAACTTACGCTGACTCTTTACAGGCACTGAGCGGGTTACCGGCACTGAGCACACAGGTCGAGGCATTTTCCCGCTGGTGGCTGGCACTGGCAGCGCGCTGTGACAGCCACAACCCTGCCGCTGACGCGATAGCGAGCAGCAACGAGGCGACACTCATGCTGCCATCGCCCCACTGGTGGAAAGCAAAACTACCCAGAGTGCTGCCCAGCGACATGCCGAAGTATATGGCTGAGGCATTCATAGCCAGCAACAGACCGCGCAGATTGGGCGCAAGGCTGATCAGCCGGCGTTGCTGCGGCGTCTGAAACATCAGACCAAAGACAGCCCAGATGCCCGTCAGGGTAATACCTGCCCAAGGCATGGCGGGAGCAAGAATAAACAGGCTGAAGGTCACCATCATGCCAATCAGCGCCGTCCATAACAGCTGATCAGGGCTGAAGCGTTCTGCCAGTGCACCAGACAGTGCATTACCCATGACCCCTCCGACCCCGAAAGCCATCAGCGCTGCTGCCAGCGAGTGCTCAGGCAGCTGGAAATGACGCACCAGCAGAATACTGATCAGGGTGTAGCTGGCAAATTGTGAGGCCATCTGCATCAGCATGGAGACGATGCTCCAGCCGGTGTCGGCACGCTGAAACACACTAAGGAATGCCTTGGCTGTGACTCTGGGAGCGGGGGTGTGGTCTTGCAGCAGTACCGACACCAGCACGCCACACAGCACGATGACGGCCGCCATCAGCATAAATACGCCCTGCCACGACCACACCGTGCCCAGCCACGAAGCCAGCGGAACGCCAAACACGGTGGACAGTGTCATGCCGGTAAAGACGATAGCCAGTGCCCGGCCCTGATGTGCTGGAGCAACCAGCAGCGTGGATACCGCCAGCGCGGTCGGCCCGACAATAGCGGCACCGACAGCCAGTACACCGCGGGCGACCAGCAGCCAGTCATAGTCAGGGGAAAATGCGCTGCCCAAAGCACCTGCGGCCATGGCCAGCAGGCCGTATTGCAGCATTCGCCGGCGGCTGCGACCACTGCTCACCACCTGCATCAGCGGCGCCGCAACTGCGAAAATCAATGCGAACAGTGACACCAGGCGGGCCATCTGAGTGGTTGGTTGCTGCATGCTGGCGGCCATGGGCTCAAGCAGACCGACCACCGCCAGTGAGCAGGTGTTGAAGGAAAAGTACGAGGCGCTGAGCACCAGCAGGCAGAGCAGAGTGCGGCGGTCAGAAGACGGTGAGGGTTCCATGGGGTACTCCATGCAGTATTGACGAGGTTGTCACTGTAAAAACCAGCCACATATAGTTGAAATCGATTATTCGTATGGGAGCTATAACCGTGGTCGATTTGAGGGCCATTGATCTTAATCTGCTGGTGTCGCTGGACGCCTTGCTGGCCGAACGCAACGTCACCCGCGCCGCGCAGCGGCTGCATATCAGCCAGCCGGCGCTGTCCGCACAGTTGGGGCGGCTGCGACAAATTTTTGATGACCCGTTACTGATGCCTGCAGAAGCAGGGCGGGGAATGACGCCAACAGCGCGTGGTCTGGAATTGCTGGAGCCACTGCGCGAAGCGTTACAGCAGTTACAGACGGTGATTCAGCGGCGGCCCGTGTTCGACCCCGTGCATGATGAGCGCACTTTTCAGCTGGTCGCCACGGATAACAGCACGCTGGTATACGGACTGCCGCTGATCGAGCGTTTTAATCATCTTGGTTACAAAGGAATACGGCTGGCGTTTCGCACCCCTGACCAGCAGTTACTGGCCAGCCAGATGGAAAGCGGAGAGGTCGACATCATGATCGGAGCACCGAATCTGATTCCGCCCAACCTCAAAGTGAAGGCACTGCGTCAGTTGCACTACGGTGTGGTGCAGCGGAAGGGGCATCCGCGCGGCACCGCGGCATTGACCCTTGATAGCTACTGTGAACTTGAGCACCTGCTGGTTTCCAACAGTGGCGGCGCCTTCCACGGCTTTATTGATGACCGCCTGGAAGCACTGGGGCGCCGTCGTCGGGTGGCGCTGTCAGTGCATCACTTCACGCTGGTGCCGGAGATATTGCGCCGAACGGACTATGTCAGCGTGCTTTCATTACCCTGTGCGCAGCGTTTTGCCGAGACGCTCGACATCTTCGAGCTGCCTTTTGACGAGCCGGTCGCCTTTCCCGCCTGCCTGGCGTGGCATCCGCGCAACCATCATGATTCCGGTCATCAGTGGCTGCGTGAGCAGATTACCGGGCTGGTGCGCGATTTATAGTCTGACGGCTGGCCAGCCTGACCATGTGACTTTATGTCTTCGCTCAACACCGGGCGGGCCGAACTATGCCATTCTCATACGGAATCTTTGCAGATGGCCGCAGTGGCGAGGCATGTCAGCGACGGGGGGCATGACGGCCTTATTGCGGGCCGGGTACAGGCATCAGCTACCGATCAGCAACCATTCATAAAACTACCCATTAACAACCACCGATCAGCACACAGGAGTTAAAGCATCGTGTCTGCTCAATGTGAGGTTACTCTGAAAAAATCGGCAGGGGCGCCAATGAGCCTGTTCGAGCGTTACCTGAGCGTATGGGTCTTTCTGTGCATCGTGCTCGGCATTGCGCTGGGGCAGGGGATGCCTGCGGTATTCCGGTTCGTCGGCGGGCTGGAAATAGCGCAGGTCAATTTGCCCGTAGGGATACTGATCTGGGTGATGATTATTCCGATGCTGGTCAAAGTCGATTTCAGTGCGCTGCATGAAGTGCGGCATCACCTGCGCGGTATCGGCGTGACCCTGTTTGTGAACTGGCTGGTCAAGCCGTTTTCAATGGCCCTGCTGGGCTGGCTGTTTATTCGCCATCTGTTTGCCGCCATGCTCCCGGCAGAGCAGCTCGACAGCTATATCGCCGGGCTGATTCTGCTGGCAGCGGCGCCCTGTACGGCAATGGTGTTTGTCTGGAGCCGGCTGACGCAGGGTGATCCGCTGTTCACCCTGTCACAGGTGGCACTCAACGACAGCATTATGATTATTGCCTTTGCGCCACTGGTGGGGCTGTTGCTCGGCATGTCTGCCATTGCCGTCCCGTGGGACACCCTGCTGACCTCCGTTGTTTTGTACATCGTGGTGCCTGTGATACTGGCGCAGCTATGGCGTAAGCAACTGCTGGTTAAAGGTCAGGCCGCATTTGACGCTGCCATGAGCCGTATCGGCCCCTGGTCAATGGCCGCTTTGCTGGCCACGCTGGTGCTGCTGTTCGCCTTTCAGGGCGAGGCCATTCTGCAGCAGCCACTGGTGATTGCCCTGCTGGCCGTGCCCATTCTGATTCAGGTGCTGTTCAACTCGGCGCTGGCTTACTGGCTGAACCGGCTGCTGGGCGAGAAGCACAGCGTTGCGTGCCCTTCAGCCCTGATCGGTGCGTCCAACTTCTTCGAGCTGGCGGTGGCCGCGGCGATCAGTCTGTTTGGCTTCCATTCGGGTGCCGCGCTGGCGACGGTGGTGGGGGTGCTGATCGAAGTACCGGTAATGCTGCTGGTGGTGCGTATCGTCAACAATTCAAAAGGGTGGTACGAGGCCAGACGCTGACAGACTCGTGTTCGTGGCTTTTATTTTTAAATTTAATTGCTTGTATGAATGGTTTTTAAATTGGGGTTTATTTAAAGGTATATCTGTCAATAATTGTTGGGAGATCGAAGGTTTTATTAACAGGCCGTTGTCTATCCGAATTGGTTAAAGAGGATTTTTTGTGTTTAAAAGTATAGATGTTAGATGAAACATACTATGCATTACCACCTGGATATGAAGAAAGTGTATATGCATTCTTAATAAATAGTAGAATTGACAGGTGAATTTAAAAAGGCTTTGTTGCACAAATCGGAACAGGCTCCCGTGTTGTAGAATGAAGGCATGAACAAGCCTACCTCCCCGAAGTACAAAACAACGAACTGGAAGTCCTACAACGCCGCGCTCAAAGCGCGTGGGGCATTGATGATCTGGCTGGACAGAAACATGACCTGGCACGGAACACCGCGCGGCCAGCGAGGGCGTACGCAGCGCTTCAGCGAGGCGGCCATTCAGTTCTGCCTGACGATCAAAAACCTGTTCGGCCTGGCCCTGCGTCAGGCGGTGGGCATGGTGCAAAGTCTACTCCGCCTGGCGGGACTGAACTGGCCTGCGCCGGACTACAGCACCGTCTGTCGGCGCCAGAAGTCGCTGCAGGTCGTGATTCCTTGCCGCCCAGCCACGACCGGACTGCATCTGTTGATCGACAGCACCGGTATCAAGATGCTGGGCGAAGGGGAATGGAAAACCAAAAAGCACGGTGCGGACTACCGCCGCCAATGGCGCAAGGTGCATCTGGGCATCGATGCGCACACGCTGGAAATCCGGGCTATTGAGGTGACCGACAATGCGGTGGGGGACGCGCCGATGCTGCCCGGGTTGCTGAGTCAGATACCGGTGGAGGAGAAGATAGCGTCTGTCAGTGGAGATGGTGCCTACGACACGCGAGGCTGTCATGAGGCGATAGCCCGGCGAGAGGCAGAGGCAGTGATACCCACCCGCCAGAATGCGAAGCCGTGGAAGGAAAATCGCCCGGGGGCTTCTGCCAGGAATGAGATTCTGCGGGCCACCCGCCGGCTGGGCCGGACGCTCTGGAAGAAGTGGAGCGGTTATCATCGGCGTAGTCTGGTGGAAACCAAAATGCACTGTTTCAAGCGGCTGGGTGAACGCGTGATGGCAAGGGATTTTGACCGGCAGGTCGCCGAGCTTCAGGTGCGGGCGGCAATATTGAATCGCTTTACGCGGCTCGGGACACCGATGACGGTGCGCATACCATAAGATCATCTGGGGTAAGGGGTCTTATATGCTGACATCTATTTATGCAACAAAGCCCATTTCTTTTACTAGGGCGTCAGGATATTAGAATGAAAAAATGGGAATCTGAAATATTTAAGGACAACAACATAAAACTAATGAATTTTCATATCGTTTTTTCATGTCTGTATCCCAGTTTTTTAGGGCTATTTGGAATAGCATGGTATCAACATAGTGGTGATGTGAGTTTACTGGCTTCGGCTTTATGTTTGTTTTTTACATGCCTGCACGCAGCTCTTGCCTATGGCAGTAAGCACAAAATCGAAGCCTCCAGAAAACTTTCAGAGCTTCTGGGGGTAATGCTTATGTTCGGTTTTCCTGTGGGGACAATCATTGGCTACTTTTTTCGGGTCTGTCAAACGAACTGTGTAACTGCTCCCTTTCAGAGTGCGGCCAGCGGCACGCGCTCCTCCCCAAACATCACCTGAAAACTCTGTAGTGCCGGTTTCCAGTGATGAATAGCCTTCCAGTTCTTCGATGCTTCGCGGATAGCCAGAAAGAGTGACTTGAGTGCCGAATCGTCGTTCGGAAAAATGCGCCGATTACGTGTCAGTTTCCGCAGGCTCATGTTCAGGGATTCGATGGCGTTGGTCGTGTAGATCACTTTCCGGATCTCCGGCAGGAACTGGAAGAACGGTATGATGTTGTCCCAGTGACCGCGCCACAACCGCACCACCGCCCGATATTTCTCACCCCAATCGCTCTCAAAGTCATCCAGTTCGCGCACGGCTTCGTCCGCTGTCGCCGATGTGTAAATTCGCTTCAGGGCACCCACAACGACCTTGCTGTCTTTGGTGTTGACATAACGCAAGCTGGCGCGCACCAGATGCACAATACACAGCTGGGTCAACGTTTTCGGAAACACCGCGTTGACCGCTTCCGGCAACCCCTTCAGGCCGTCCATACTGGCGATGTAAATATCCTGCACGCCACGATGACGCAACTCCGTCAGCACCGACAACCAGAACTTCGCCCCTTCGCTTTCGGCCAGCCACAGACCCAGCACTTCTTTCTCGCCGCGCAGATTGACGCCAAGCACAACGTGCGCTGACTTGTTCACCACCTGCTTGTTGTGCTGTACCTTGACCACCAGACCATCCAGCCAGACGATGGGGTAAATCGCTTCCAGCGGTCGCGTCTGCCACGCTTTGGCTTCCTCCAGAACCGCATCAGTAACCTGGGCGATGAGTGTGTGCGAAATCGTCACACCGTATAAGTCCACCAGCGCACTCTCGATATCACGCGTGGTCATGCCCTTGGCGTACAGTGTCAGGATCTTGTCTTCCATCCCCGCCAGCCGAACTTGCCGCTTCTTGAGCAGCTGTGGCTCGAAGCGGCCTTCTCGGTCGCGGGGAGTCTCTATGAGCAAGTCGCCGACATCACTCTGCACCGTTTTACGGCTCTTGCCGTTACGGGTATTGCCCCGCTTGGCACCGGGCTCGGCTTTGTCGTGGCGGTCGTAGCCAAGGTGGTCGTCCATCTCGGCTTGCAGGCTGCGATTGATCATGTGTTGCAGCATCTGGGCGTACAGCTTGCTGACATCCTCCGGGGTCTTACATTCCTGAGTCAGCTCATCCAACATCTCTGGCGTTAGTGCCATGTAACTGCTCCTCGCGGTGTTCCCGCATCATCCCATAAACGCAGTTACACAGTTCAATTTACAGACCCCTTTTTTCTTCAGACTACACTCTGGTGTGATCCCGAAGAATATGAGGAGCAATCTCCATCCTGACGGTGAATATATCTAACAAAGCAATGCTGGACGGATCGCTAGAGGAATATAAGTGAGCAACCATTTGGTGATCTTTACCTTGATCTGATGGTCGCTAGAGAAAACTATCGACTTTTTGCGAAGTCATTAACTGATAGTAGATTTGTCATTAACAAAAAAGCCCGTGCTTCTGACGAAACACGGGCTTTTTTGCTTTCTGCAACTCGTAGCTGCGGGGCTTACTCGATATTCACACAGAGGGACTCATCCAGCCCCAGCATGATATTGAGGTTTTGTACCGCCGCACCGGAGGCACCTTTGCCCAGGTTGTCCAGCTTGGCTACCAGCAGGCTGCGATCTCCGTCTTTGTTGCCATAGACAGAGATTTGCACTTCATTGCTGCCTTCCACACCGTGAGGGGTGATGAATGGCGCACTGGCCGGGTCGATCTCGTTATAGGTATTCACCTTAACGAACGTTTCACCAGCGTAGGCATCGGCGAAGACCTTGTGCAGGGCTTCGCTGCTCTGGCCTTTAGGCAGGTGCAGGGGAATCATCACCAGCATGCCCTGCGCGAAGGTACCGACGCTGGGGATAAAGATGGGCTGATGGGCGAGGGCGCTGTGGGTCTGGATTTCCGGCAGGTGCTTGTGGTTAAAGCCAAGGCCGTAGGCGGCAAAGGTCGGGACCTTTTCATCGCTTTCATAGCGCTCGATCATCGGTTTACCACCACCGGTATAGCCTGATACGGCATTGATGGTGTACAGGCCGTCAGCGGCCAGTGCACCTGCTTTAACCAGCGGTTGCAGCAGGACGATGGCTCCGGTGGCGTAGCAGCCGGGGTTGGAAACCCGTGCGGCAGTGGCGATTTTGCTGCGCTGCTCGGCATGAATTTCCGGCAGGCCATAGACCCAGCCGTCAGCGATACGATGAGCGGAACTGGCATCCAGTACACGGCATCCCACTTCACCTGCCAGCAGGGCAGATTCTTTGGAGGCTTCATCAGGCAGGCACAGGATGGTTACATCCACTTCGCTCATCAGGCGCTTTTTGGCGTCGATATTGCGCTTTTCAGAAGGATCAATGCTGACAACCTGTACATGAGGGTGGTTAGCCAGACGCTGTCTTACCTGCAGACCGGTAGTGCCTGATTCGCCGTCGATAAAAACCTTTTTCATATGCGCTCCTTGTACAAAGCGTGAGCTGACTGCCATGGCGTGAAGAGAGCAGCTGGATCTTTTCCAAATCCTGAGATGTGTCGAGCTGCCATGCCTATATTTAGCGGCGAATTGTGTCAAATTCCCGTCATCAGGTACAGGTGCGCGCAAATAATTCCCCCGCGCTTTACGTTACTTAGCGCAGCACACTGGGAACAGTACCGGGTCGTGTCAGCGGGCGGCAGCTGTGCGCCATCATGCGGCTTCACGCAGGCAGACTGAGTGCATTTTAAAATCATACATATGATGTATTGCATTATAAGAATGCACTTGTATGATGTATTACATAAATATAAGCCACTATCTGCAACCCATCTCTGGCACACATTCAATATGCCAAGGTCCCAGCACAGGAACCTCGCAGTGAAGATCAGCCGTATCGATATCCATAGAATTGCCATTCCGTTTTCGGCCGGTGAGCGCCATCAGGTCGATGTAAAAGGTGATGACACCTATAACGCAGCCTCTGCCAACATCAGCAAAATGGAAAGTCTGATGGTCAGGGTCGTGACTGAAAGCGGCCTTGAAGGGTGGGGCGAGGCGTTTGGCCACGGTCTGAATCCGGTCACCTTCAAGGCACTTGAGTCTCTGGTCGCGCCTTTCTTTCTGGGGGCCGACCTGGACGACTATCAGCAGCATCTCTATCAGGCAAAACGGGCATTCCATAGTTTTGGCAGTACAGGCCCCATGCTCTACGCGCTGTCTGCGATTGATACCGCGGTCTGGGATATTAAAGCCAAAGCGGCAGGTAAGCCGCTCTATCAACTGCTTGGCGGGCGGAACGGCAAGATTGAGCTGTATGCCAGTCTGGTCAGCTATGGTAATGACCCTGAAGAGGTCGCCCGGCAGGTACGCCGCGTATACGAGCAGGGTTTTCGTAGCCTCAAGCTGCACGAAACGGCGGCGGCTGCTATTCGCTCGGCTCGCACGGCACTGCCTGACGATGCTGAACTGATGGTCGATGTGAACTGTCCGTGGCAACCCGAGGAAGCCATTCGACAGGCTGGCCTGCTGCGTGATCTGGACCTCACATGGCTGGAGGAGCCAGTATGGCCGCCCGACAATCTCACCGCACTGGCGCGGGTTCGGGCAACTGGTGTGGCAATCTCCGCAGGGGAAAACGCTCCGGGCGTGGCAGGCTTTGAGCAGCTTTTCAGCGCCGGCGCGGTCGATATCGCTCAGCCCAGCGTGGCAAAGATTGGTGGTGTGACCGGGATGCTGGAAGTGCAGAAGCTGGCCGCCAACTATGGTATCCGGCTGGTTCCGCATTGTTTCTATTACGGCCCGGGCATGCTGGCTGCTGCCCATATCGTGGCCTCCATGGATGCGGCGACCCGTCTGGAGGTGCCGCTGATTGAGCTGGCGGTAAGACTTCATCCGCTGCATGCCTTTACGCCTTCGTTTGATCTGGGTACCACTCCCGGGCTGGGGTTCGCGCCTGATCCCGCACTACTAGAACAGTATCGGGTGGAATACCGGTCAATACCGGCCACCTAGTTGCTCTGGAGCCAGCCTCCGTTTTTTCGCGAATGACCAACAACAACAAAGTCGACACCGTCGACGTCGCTAGGAGCTTTACTATGCGCGTATGTAAACGCCTTGCTATCGCATTGGCTGTTGCTTCCACCCTGGGCGCAGCATCCCTCAGCCATGCTGCGACCACTATCAAAGTGGCCAACTTTTTCCCTGATACCCACCCCAACTCCATCGCCCTGAAAGAGACCTTCGCCAAAGAAGTCGAAAGTCGCAGCCATGGCGAGCTGAAGGTCCGGGTATTTTCCAATGGCGTACTGGGTGCAGAAGAGAAGCTCTACAACTCCGTGCGCGGCGGCACGGTACAGATGGCTATCCTCGGCACCATCATGGACAAGGAAGTGAAAAACGTCGGGATTATCCAGCTGCCTTTCCTGTTTCAGGACTACAGTCACGCGCAGAAAGCCCTGAACAGTGACGTGGGGGATGCGCTGGTCAGTGATATGAGCGCAAACACCGGGCTGCACTTTCTTGCTTATGGTGTACAGGGGTTCCGGGTGGTGGCCAGCAACAAGCCCATTTCATCCATGGATGACTTCAAAGGCCTGCGTCTGCGCTTCCCCGGTATGGAAAGCATGATTGCCATCGGTAATGCGCTGGGGGCTAACGTCACCCCGATGCCCATTTCCGAGGTGTTCAGTGCGCTGGAACAAAAGGTCGTGGATGGCGTTGAGAATCCCTATCCCAATATCGTTGCCTCGAAGTGGTATGAAATCGTCAAGCACGTCACCGAAACCAACCACGTCTTCACCCCCAATCTGTATCTGATGAACGATAGCTTCTGGAACACCCTGACCGATGAGCAGAAAGCCATCGTGCAGCAGGCTGCAAAAGATGCCAGCGAGCAGGAATGGAAACTGCTGGTCGCCAGTGAAGCTAAGGATAAGGAAAAACTGCAGCAGGAAGGTGTCACTATCACCGTCCCGGATGCCAGCTTCCGTGCGGCGCTGGTGGCGGCGGAGCAGGGCTCCTACAGCAAGTTCTACGAGGGCAACCCTGATGCCAGGGCAATCGTCGAGAAGATCAATGCCATGGGCGCAGCGCAATAACTGAGCCTGCCAGCCCCGGTCAGTGACCAGGGGCCGGGTATTCAAGTGGAGAGGGCTGTGTGCGAGCAGCTCTCCTTACACTGACGTCGGCTGCTCAGGGATGGGCCGCTGCCGATGTCCTTTACCGTTGCACTGGTTAAAAGCATGTCCGACACACTTTCCCGTTTTGTAGACACGGTTCTCGGGCTCTGTATGGCTGTCTGTCTGAGCCTGATGTCCTGTCTGGTCTTCCTCAACGTGGTGCTGCGTTACCTGTTTGACTCAGGGATTACCTGGTCTGAAGAAATGTCGCGTTACCTGTTCGTATTTATGATTTTCTTCGGCACGGCCAGCGCCATGAAAGCCCATCAGCACCTGTCTGTTGACCTGCTGATCGGTATTCTGCCGAGGCCCGTCCGTATCCTGTGCGGCGTGATCTCAGGCGCACTCATGCTGTATGCCATGGGGCTGCTGATTCAGGGGGGCTGGACGCTGATCAAAATTAATATCAATACCACCGGCCCGGCCACCGGGATGCCACTGTGGTTTCTTTATGCGGGTGCCATTGCCATGGGCGTCTTTATGGCAGGCTGCATTCTCGTCATCCTGTGGCGTCTGCTGACTAATCGCCCGGTGAGCGCTGCGGGAGGGGAGCACTGATGGATCTCGTCATTTTTGCAGGCGCGCTGTTTGGTGCCATTGCCATCGGTATGCCAATCGCCTTCGCGCTGATCATGACCGGCATCGCCCTGATGCTGCATCAGGATTTGTTCGACAGTCAGCTGATCACTGAAAATCTGGTCAGCGGTACCAATAACTTTTCGCTGATGGCGATACCGTTCTTCGTTCTGGCGGGCGAGCTGATGAACGCAGGCGGGATTACCAAGCGCATCATTCATCTGGGTCTGACGCTGCTGGGCCACCGCCGTGGTGGCATTGGCTATGTAGCCATCGTCGCTGCCATCCTGTTTGCTTCGCTGTCCGGCTCTGCGGTGGCGGATACCGTCGCGCTGGGTTCGGTACTGATTCCGCTGATGGTCAAGGCAGGGTATGAGCGCAATCGTTCCTGCGGTCTGATTGCCGCCAGTGGGATTATTGCTCCGATCTTACCCCCCAGCATTCCGTTGATTCTGTTTGGGGTAACCAGTGGCGTCTCCATCTCTAAGCTGTTCATTGCCGGTATCTTCCCCGGCCTGCTGATGGGGCTGGTGCTGACACTGGTGTGGTGGCTGGTGTCGCGCCACGACAATACTGCCGTGCTTGAGCGTGCCAGTGGCAGGGAGCGGCTCGCCGCCGTACGTAACGCCGTATGGGCGCTGGTATTGCCGGTCATCATTGTAGTGGGTCTGCGCTTTGGCGTGTTTACCCCCACCGAAGCCGGTGTGGTGGCGGCCTTCTATGCACTGTTTGTCGGCGCGGTCATCTACCGGGAGCTGGACATGGCTGGGCTTTATCGTGTGCTGGTGGCATCTGCCCGGCTGACCAGCATCATCATGTTTCTGGTCGCTGCCTCCTCGATTGCGGCCTGGCTTATTACCATGGCTGACATCCCGGGTCAGGTCGCTGATCTGTTGTCCGGCTGGGAGGAGCACCCGGTTCGTCTGATGCTGCTGATCAATGCGCTGGTACTGCTGATCGGTATGGCGATGGATCTGGCACCGCTGATCCTGATCCTGACCCCTGTATTGATGCCTGTTTTCACCGCGGCGGGGATTGATCCGGTGTATTTCGGCGTAGTGTTTGTGCTTAACCTCAGTATTGGCCTGCTGACACCCCCTGTAGGTACGGTGCTTGCAGCGATTACCAGCGTCGGCCAGACCAGTCTGGCGGCTGTCGTCAGAGGGATCGGTCCCTTCTTTCTGGCGCAGGTGCTGCTGTTACTTGCACTGATTCTGTTCCCACAGCTGGTCCTGATACCGCTGCATTTTCTGCACGGCGGATAAGGGGGCTGCGGCGCGGGCGGTCACTGCCCGCGCTGGCGTTAGTGCTTTTTATCCGACTGATTTAACGGTGCCGAACGAACGTTTGCCGGTCCAGGCCAGCAGCAAGCCGATACTGGCGACGATGAAAGTCAGGGTGGCGACAGCATTCCAGCCCTGATGCTGCCACAGCCAGCCACTGACGGTGCCGGTGATGCTTGAGCCCATGTAGTAGAACGTCAGGTACAGCGAAGAGGCATGGCTCTTGGTGTTGCCTGCCAGCGGGCCGATGCTGCTGCTGGCGACGGAGTGGCCGAGAAAGAAACCAATGGTGATCAGAGAAACACCGATGGTGATCATCGGCAGCCCGTTGTAAAGAGTGGCAATGACGCCAAGCAGGGTGGTGATAAAGCTCAGTGCCAGCGTTAGTCGTTTGCCCAGCCGCAGAGACAGGTTGCCCGAGTAGGACGATGCCACCATGCCAATGGCATAGGTAAGAAAGAGGGTGCTCAGCTGGGTCTGGCTCAGGTTATAGGGCGCCGACGACAGACGAAAGGCGACGTAGTTAAAGATCGTGACGAACACACTGGTCAGCACAAAACCGAGCGCGTAGATCCGCACCATGGCCGGATTGCGCAGGTGCTGCCGCCAGACCTGCAGGTGAAAACGCAGCGGCTTGCTCGGTTGCGGGGTGAAGTTGCGCGAGGGGGGCAGCAGCAGGCCAAATCCTGCGGTCGCCAGCAGACACGCCGTGGCAAGTAGCGCCAGAGCACCCTGCCATGACACGAACTCCGTGATAAATCCCATTCCGACCCGGCCGATCATGGCGCCAAAGCCAGTACCTGCGATGTACAACCCCATGGTTTTGCCCAGATGCTCAGGCTCAATCTCCTCTGCCAGATAGGCCATGGCGATGGCAGGCACCCCACCCAGCACCAGCCCCTCCAGTGCCCGGGCAATCAGAAAGGCATTCCAGTCCGGCACCAGTGCAGCAATCAGATTGAGCACGCCTGCCAGTGCCATAGAGGTAAACATCAGCCCTTTACGGCTCAGTGACTGCGACAGCGCGCCCGTCATCAGAATCGACATCGCCAGAAAGCCGGTGGTCAGAGACAGTGCCAGTGACGATGCGCCCGGGCTGAGCTGAAAGCTGTGAGCGAAGGCGGGCAGCAGTGGCTGCACGCAGTAAATCAGGGAGAAACTGGCGAAGCCTGCCAGAAAAAGAGCGATCTCAACCTGACGGTAGGTCTTGGTGCCTTTGCTGATCCAGTGCGGGGTGGGTAGGGCGGAAGAAGGGTCGGAACTTAGGGTAGACATGATGCGATCCAGCACAGCGGGTGTATGGGCTGAATTATAGGGATCGCCTTTGTATTGATCTAATATATGGAAGACTCGAATTCGATATGTTTTGGAGATGGAGAAAGTGGAGCTAAGACATATTCGCTATTTTCTGGCGGTAGCCGAGGAGCTGAACTTCACCCGTGCGGCAGCGCGTATGGGAATAGGCCAGCCACCGCTCAGCCAGCAGATCAAGGATCTGGAAAACGAAGTGGGCGTACGGCTGTTCCATCGCGTACCACAGGGGGCAGAGCTGACCGAGGCCGGTCAGGCCTTTCTGGAGAAAGTGAAAGGCGTACCGGATCTGGTGCAGGATGCTGTGCAGTCCGCGCAGCGCGCAGGCAGGGGAGAGACGGGCACGCTCAATCTGGGGATTACCGGCACGGCAGCGCTGCAACCTTATTTCACCGATGCTATCCGGCGCTTTCGTCGCAGTTTTCCCGATGTAGAGCTGACACTGGAGGAGGCCAACTCCGTGGGGCTGATCAACGGGCTGATGGACGGCCGGCTGGATGTGGCGGTACTGCGCCCCAATGCGGCTGACCCGGAGGAATTGCAGAAATATCAGCTGCTGGAAGAGCCACTGGTGATCGCCTTGCCGGAAGCCTGGGCCAGTGATGCCAGCAGTATGGAGCTGACAGCACTGCGTGATGCGCCACTGGTCCTGACGCCGCGTAAGGTGGGGATCACGCTGCATGATGAAGCGCTGCGAGCCTGCCGCGACGCCGGCTTTGAACCTGTGATCGGGCAGTCCGCACCGCAGATTGCATCCATTATGTCGATGGTGGCCGCGGAGCTGGGCTTCTCGCTGGTACCCGCTTCCATGCAGCAGTTACAGGTTCAGGGGGTAGTCTTTCGTACTATCCGTGGCGAGGCGCCGCTGATCGGTCTGACGCTAGCACACCGGCGTGCAGGCGCATCACGGATAACGCTGAATTTTGTTCAGCTGCTGCGTCAGCTGGCTTCGACCTATGCCCGTCAGGGGCAGCCCGCACCGTGAAGCCGGCCTGACGCGGGGGAATTACTCGGCCTGACGCAGCTCGATGACTTCGTTGAGCAGCTCGTGTAACTGCTGCAGTTTTTCCTGACCCAGACGATCCGTCAGCTGCTTGTAGCGTGACTCCACTTCAGGGCTCAGGTTGTCAAAGAAGGCGCGCGCCTCGTCGGTCATGCTCAGCAGCACCCGGCGTTGGTCGTCTTCCCCTTTACGACGCTTGATGTAGCCCTGCGCTTCCAGACGGCTGATGATGCCGGTCAGGCTGGGGCTGAGAATGCAACAGATGCGCGCCAGTTGTTTGGCTTCCAGTTCCTCATGCTCAAACAGCGCACGAAGAATGCGCCACTGCTGCTCGGTGATGTTGTGTTCCTGCAGGAAGGGGCGGAAGAACGACATGGCCGCTTCACGGGCTTTTAACAATTTGAGGGGCAGGGAGTCATCAAACTTGCGCATAGAACGGGGCTCACAATTCGGTTTAGTTCACATCTTAATGAAACTATAAGGGCGTGGCGAGGCAAAATATCGCTGGGTTTGGCAGGGTGCTGGCCGGGCGGGCATCGCCGGATGCCCGCCCACCGCCCGTGATAGCCCTGCTGCGGACAGGTCGGTTATTACTGAGGCACCGAGCTGCTGTTCACCAGATAGGCAATGGCGCCAGCCACGGCCAGACCAGCGATCACCGTCAGGCCGATCTTGACCCAGCTCCAGGGCCGTTCGCCCTGTACCTCGCCGGTCTGGGCATTGACCAGCACCCGATACACCTCATCACCGAAGCGATACGCCGAGACCCAGACCGGTAGCAGCAGGTGCCTGAATGTGCGGTCAAAGTAACGGCTGTCAACGCTGTCGATACGCTGATGGTCGCCGCCAATATCACGGCGAATGGTCTGACGTATGGCATTGTCCATGATGCTGCGGGCATCGTCATAACCCTGACGGGCACTGATCTGATAGGTCTCGGTGCGATAACCCACCAGAAACTCATCGCGGTAGTCGACCACTTCATTCAGCTGCCAGGGCTGCAGGGCATCCAGTTTGTCGCGGGGCAGGCTACGACTGCCCGGGACCAGAATGTCATCGAAACTGTTACTGACCTTTCCTCTTACCGAATGCCAGCGGGTGCGGGTTTCCGAACGTGTCACCGTATTGCCCTTGCTGTCCGTGCTCTGCACCTGCACCGTGTAATCGTCACCGCGCTGGCCGGTATAGTGGCTGTCGGTTTCACAGTCATAGGTCCAGAACGGCAGATAGACGCCCTCGAAACGATCATGACGGGTGGTCTGCCGCTTGAGCTTGTTCGGTGCAAACCACAGCCCTTTCAGCCAGCGGTCAAAGGCCGTCTGAGCCTCTTTGCGAGGGAGGCGAAAAGGCAGCACGCCCTGCGGTTTGATCAGCTTGCGGGTTTGCTTCTGTTCTATCACCAGCGCGGTATCACAGAACGGACAGCGGCTGGACTGCTGGTCAGGCGCCAGTTGCGTTTCTGCCCCGCAGCCTTTGCATTGCAGGATGTACTGCTCAACCGTATCGGTCTGCTGCTCCTGCGATTGCAGGTAGAGGTCGAAATCCTGTTCGGCCTGAGCCTGCTGCTGTGTCGTCGCACCGGCAATAGCCATGGTGTGATCACAGTAGGCACAGGTCAGGGAGGTGGTGCCAGGCTGATAGGTCAGTTTGGCACCACAGCCTTCACACTTGATATCCATACCCCATTACGCTCCCGGCAGAGGAGGAGGCATGCTGGCGAACAGTGGAGACAGCTCCGCCACACTGCCAGCCTCGGCCCAGTTGGCCATACCCTGACACCAGACCAGTGATGAACGTGTCATCTCGCCGCTGGTGACCTTGCCCTGCAGTGCTGACAGCGGGAAAGGGCCCGTCTGCTGGCCATTCACCGCGACGAAATAGGGATGAGCCTGCGGCAGGGGAGGTGGCATCACCGGCGCTGCGGGAGGCTGCGAGCTGCCCTGCTGCGCAGAAGACGGCTGAGTCATGCTTTGCCCCAGCTGCTGGGCCATCGCAAAACCCATGCCCATACCAATACCTGCACTGGCGTCACCGCCGGGGTTTTTAGCGGCCTGTTCCATGGCGTTGGCAGCCTGAAACTGGGTGTATTGCTGCAGATTACCGATGATGCCCATGGACGAGCGCTTATCCAGTGCGGTTTCCACTTCAGGTGGCAGAGAGATGTTTTCCACCAGAAACTGCTGCAGTTGCAGGCCGTACTGCTCGAAGTCCGGGTTCATGCGCTCACGCATCAGCGCCGACAGCTCATCATAGTTGGCCGCAAGGTCGAGCACGGGGATACGGCTTTCTGCCACTGCGTCAGAGAAGCGCGTTACCGCCAGGGTTTTCAGCTGTGAATGAATATTGTCGAGGGTGAAATGGCCGTTGGTGCCGACGATTTCCATCAGCAGCTTTTCAGGCTCAGTGACCTTGATGCTGAAGTTGCCGAAAGCCCGCAGGCGCAGCGGACCGAATTCAGGGTCACGCAGCATGATGGGGTTCTGGGTACCCCACTTGTTGTCGGTAAAGGTGCGCAGATTGATAAAGTAGACTTCGGCCTTGAACGGAGAATGGAAACCGTATTTCCAGCCACGCAGTGTACTGAGAACCGGCATGTTTTCGGTCTGCAGCTCATACATGCCCTGCTGGAAGATGTCGGCGATCTTGCCCTGATCAACGAAAATCGCCACCTGCTGCTGGCGGACGATCAGTTTTGCACCGTATTTGATTTCGTTCTCGTAGCGCTCAAAGCGCCACACCAGAGTGTCATCGCTGTCATCAGTCCATTCGATGATGTCGATAAACTCGCCAGTGATCTTATCCCAAAATCCCATGGTAAGACTCCTAGTCAGGTTGCCCGTATTGGTAGCAGGAGAGTGTACAGGAAACAGGAAAGTGTATAGGAAATGGCAGGGATGTCAGCCTGTCGTATCTGAGCAAACCGGGTTCGTTACCATGGTGGAGGAGGGTGAAAGCCTGCTTTGTGGCTGAGATTGTCCGCTGCCCACAATATATAACTTTCAGCGAGCTCATATGTGGAAATGCACGAATAGCTTAACTGGCGTTATCAGTCTGATAAAAATACAGGTTGCACATAAAACCAAAACATAAACAAGACTGTTTTATTTTTTACCGCTGTTTTAGGATTTGCTTTTTTAAACTGGACATATGTGAAATATGAATTCATGGATCTTTTTAGGGATTGCTATTACGTGTGAAGTGGTTGCAACTTCGTTACTTAAGGCTAGCGACGAATTTTCTAAGCTAATTCCATCTCTTATCGTTGTTGCTGGCTATGTTGGTGCGTTCTATTTCCTTTCTCTCGCATTAAAAACTATTCCGGTAGGTATAGCCTATGCGGTATGGGCTGGATTAGGCATTGCTGCGGTGGCCGCTATTTCCTGGCTGGTCTACGGACAGAAGTTAGATTTTCCGGCAATAGTAGGGATCTTATTCATACTCGCCGGTGTCATTGTGCTTAATCTGTTCTCAAAAGCAGTTGCACACTGAAGGGCAGATGTTTTTTTTAAATTTTTTTCGGGTGTATTAAATTGGCACATGGTACGCGAATTCAACTCAGAAGTGCGACTCTTGCTACACTCATCATGAGTGTCGAACTCAATATCTGAATTCCCGAAATAAGCTGAAAAGGAAGGTGGATGTAAATGATCAAAAAGGAGAGGGTGGTCTGGGTGATTAAATAAAAAACCGCCTAGCAGGCGGCTTTTTTAACAAGTGTTTTGGGTGTTGTATTAAACAACACGAACCTTGTTTGCGCATGGGCCTTTCTGGCCCTGGCCAATATCAAACTCAACTTTCTGACCTTCGATCAGAGTAGCAAAACTGCCACCTGCCAGGATTTCAGAATGGTGTACAAAAAGATCTTTGCTACCATCATCTGGAGAGATAAAGCCAAAACCTTTATCGGCATTAAACCACTTAACTGTGCCTTTGTTCATATTGTACTCGTCTTCATAAGGTGAGAATTAATAAGACTTTTTCCACTATCACCATTACGAAAACAGATAATCATTGCCAACATTTTCAGCGTCACTGGAAATACTGTACTGCAAATTATTTATCATTATCACGTAAGAAATAGGAAGGGTCTCGCAGCACTGCTAGACAGAAAATTCTATCTTTCGAAAATGAGTTTCCGGAAGAAGTACTTGGTGTCACTCGATTGCAGAGTCAACACCATACCTTAATTACTACCCGATTGATAACTTTATTATTGGAAGTGTTGAAAAAAATTTGGATGATGCGTTGATTGGTTAAGAAAAAGTACCAGTCAGCCTCAGAAAGAAGAACCCTTACTCCTTGTAATGCATCAGATTTACCAAGTGCTTGCCCTTCATCACTGCCAGCAGGAATACAGTTTTTTATCATTTATTTTTCGCGTTTTATTTTTCCAAGTAAAAATCATAGTGCGATTTTTTGATGCTGTGACATCGCAAAGCGCTGCCGGAGCGTCTGCTCAGGAGCATGGCCGACAAAACGGTGATAAGGTGTCCGGCGCATCTGAATAGGCGACACTCGTTGCCCGCTATATCCCCGATACCATCACAAGGACCCGTGTATGCAGCCCACCCTCAAGCAAGACACTTCAGTGAAGCATACCGCTGCGGCTGAACCACTTTCATCACTGTTACCGCACTATGCCTTTGAGGAAGTACACAGCATTCTGATTGATGCACCCGCAGAGGCGGTGATGCAGGCTGTGCAGGAGCAGAACATAGCAGGCGACCCTCTGACCCGGACGCTGCTGAGCGTCAGAACAGCGGTAGTGCGCTGGTTACCGCGCCACCGGCACGCCAGAGAGTTTGGCCTGCACAGCTTCACGACTTTGTATCAGTCACAACACTGGTATTGCCTTGGTCTGGCAGGTCGCTTCTGGCGGCTGGATTTTGGGCTCGATGTTATTACTGATCGTGAGGCGTTTATACGGTATCAGCGCAATGCGCGACTGGTGCTGGCCTTTCATGCTGAGCCTTGCGCTGAAGGTGACCGCACCCGGCTCACCACCCTGACCCGCATTCAAACCTTTGACCGTATGGCAGGGCTGATGATGAGGCTGTACTGGCTGGTGATCCGTCCCGCCAGTGGTTTGATCAGAATGCAGATGTTACGGCGGATTAAATCTCAGGCAGAACAATCTGACGTGGAATGACTTGCAGTTAGTTGTCTTCGGAAGAACAAAATTATTTTGTCATCGTGGTGCGGCAAATACGGCAGAGACTGCGAAGCGGCAATAAGCAGTAAATGACCTGAGTAATAGATGGCCTAACAGGCTGTTGAAAATCTATCTGCGTTGCCGAATACCGCGTCAAAAACAGGCTCAAAATGCTCATTTAGCTCACTAAACTCCGCTTTTTCGCCTGTTTCTTGTGCCCTCGGGGTATTTCCTTGTCTCGGCTGCCTCGATAACGTTTTTCAACAGCCTGCTAAGTAATAGTCGGAAAGAATCCATTCGCTGTATTGCGTTCAGGGCACCACAGGGGGAGCGCTTGCTGCCCTGTGGCAAGTCGAGCCGGAGAGCACAGGGCAGGGCGGGCTGATCAGAGTGTAGCGGGCCTGCGAATGCGGCATTGAGTTTAAAAGTACGCTTAGCTGCTGACTACGTATCTGTTTCTGCCCTGTACTTTTGCTTCGTACAACGCTTTATCTGCAGCCTGAATAAGGTGTACAGGCTCAAAATCGCGTTTAGGCACAATCGTCGCTACCCCAATGCTGACAGTGACAAGCTCGCTGATCTCTGAGCTGCCGTTGGCTATTTTAAGATCGTGTACTGCATTGATGGCAGCCCGGGCACGATCAACAGCGCCCGCCTGATCGGTATAGAGCAAGATGCAGGCGAACTCTTCGCCTCCGTAGCGACAAAAAACATCTGTTGGCCTGCGCATCTCTGCTTTCAGTGCTTTTGCCACGGTACGCAGGCACTCATCCCCAGCCAGATGACCATACTGGTCGTTGAAGCGTTTGAAGTAGTCGATATCCATCATCAGCAACGACATGGGCCGTTCTTCACGCTGGCATAGTCGCCATATGTTGTTCAGGGCCTCGTCAAAGCGCCGCCGGTTCGCAACGCCGGTGAGGCCATCTACCATGGCCATGTTCTTCATGAAATCGAGCTGCAGTTTCAGCGCCAGCTGAGTTCTGACACGAGCCATGACGGTGACAGGATTGATCGGTTTGGAGATGAAATCGACTGCGCCGAGCGAGAAGCCAAAGGCCTCGTCAGTGCCATCCGTTTGTGAGGTAACGAAGATAACGGGAATATCTTCTGTTTCCCTGTTCGCTTTGAGTGCTCTGCATACATCATGGCCGCTGATATCGGGCATCACTACATCAAGCAGTATCAAATCGGGCTTCTGAGCCTTTGCCTGCTCTATGGCCTGTGCCCCGCTCGTGGCCATCAGCACCTCGTATTCCTCTTTGAAGACCTGATTGAGGGTGCGGATATTGATCGGCTGATCATCAACAATCAGTAAGCGTAGCTTTCCCTCATGGTGGGGCAAATTTCTCAACACGTCTTCCAGATTCATGTACCCCAGTCCCTTTATAACTTTTCAGTTAGCCCGGCAAGTAATGACCTTGCCTTGTCAAATTCCAGTGCTTCGGCGTATGCCAGCAGCTGTCTCAGCTCACGGAGTATATGCTCATCTGCATCCAGCGTCGCAAGCAGCTCTTCAGCCAGGTCGATGGCCTTGAGATTACCGGCTTCAAGATAGGAGCTTAATTCGGTTAACGAGGCACTCGCAGCGTTAATACGGGCTCGTGCACCGAGACCATCAGATTTCGCTGGAGGGTTTTGTGTGCTTACAGGAGCACTGATCATGCTCTGCAGGCTGGTCTGCAAATCGGTTAAGCCTTCCTCTGCCAGTGACCGTAGTACCCGGACCATATCATCCGTCATTGCCTTGCGCTGGGCATCATCTGTGGCAGATTTGAGCTGCATCTCCCATGTCACAACCTGCTGATATAAATGACTGAGCCCGATCGTGCCTGAGGTTCCCTTTAACGTATGGAGGAGCGCTTTTAGCGACAACCAGTCGTGATTCGATATCGCTTGCTCAAGCTCCGTCAGCTGTTGCTGGAGATTGACCTCAAAGTCCTTCACCAGGCTGCGGTACAGTTTTTCGTTACCACCAAAGCGGGCCAGAATGGCATTGATGGGTTCCTGGGCGCTCTTTTTGCTGTTGTGGCTAATCGCTTGCTCGCTGCTGCCTGACGTACTACCGGACTGCGCATCCTGCCCGTCAGCCGCTTGTGTCACCGCGCCACTTCGCTGCGTATGGTAAAGGATGGCCTCAATGACGCGCGGCAGATCAAGAGGCTTGCCAAGATGCCCATCCATCCCGGCTTTGAAGCATTGTTCCTGATCCGCCAGGGATACGTTGGCCGTCATTGCCAGAATCGGCAGCTTGGTAAAACGCTGATCAGAGCGAATGCGCCTTGTTGCCTCAAGACCATCGATATCTGGCATTTGCATATCCATCAGGACCAGATCATATCGGGTGGCACCCTCTGTGACCCTGGTCACACCTTCAAGCCCGCCATGCGCCATATCCAGCAGAGCACCTTCGTTCATGAGCAATTCCGAGGCCACCTGACGGTTGAACTCATTATCCTCGACCAGCAGCAGTTTCAAACCGTGCAGGGGTTTACGGCTTAATGCTGGGCTGAGACGCTCCTGTGTATCGTTTTTCTCACCGTTAAGTACTCGGGCTACAGTCGAAACGAGTTGCTGGGGTGTTACAGGCTTGGTGAGAAAGTCCTCAAAGGGGGCCGTTCCTGCATCATGCCTCGTCAAGATCTCTTCGCGGCCAAAGGCGGTCACCATAATAATGGCGGGTGTTTTTCCCGGCGCCGCTAAAGACTTAATGGTGATGGCTGCATCGATACCGCTGATATCAGGCATTCTCCAGTCCATCAGGATGAGCTGGATGTCTTGTGCTGCGTCAGCCGTTTCTTTAAAGACGTTAATGGCCTCCGTGCCTGAGCCTGCTTGCAACACGTTGGCTCCCAGGTCTTTCACCGCACCGCATAACAATTCCCGGGCACATTGATTGTCATCTACTACCAGCACATTCAGAGGCAGATGCCTGGTGAGAGACGCTGAGTCGTGCGGCTGAGAGTCCATGTCGACAGGAAGCGTAATATCAAACCAGAAGCAGCTCCCGTGACCTGGCTCGCTCTTCAGTTGCAGATCGCTGTCCATGAGGTTGATCAGACGCCTGCTGATGACCAGCCCCAGGCCTGTCCCGCCATAACGACGAGTCGTCGAGGCCTCTGCCTGTGTGAAGCCTTCAAATATGCGCCCCTGCTGTTCCTGACTGATACCTATACCGCTGTCGATAACGCTGAATCTCAGCCGGGCGGTCTCTTCGGTGCTTTGCTCAAGTAGCTGAATTTTGAGGATGACCTGACCCTGGGGGGTGAATTTAATGGCATTGCTCGCAAGGTTGGTCAGTATCTGCTGCAGGCGGAGCAGATCGCCTGTCAGGCTGAGTGGTAGCCGTCGATCAATATCAAACAACAGTTCAACATCTTTTTTACCCATATTGGCAGACAGTACGACGGCCAAATCGCTCATCAGCTCGTTAATCTGGAAAGGGTGGTTATCCAGTACCAGTTTGCCTGCATCAATCTTGGAGTAATCCAGAATGTCATTCAGCAGACTCAGCAGAGAGGTGGCGGCGATCTGCGCTTTGGAGGCGTACTCGTCTTGTCTGGTCGTCAGTTCTGTGGTGCGCATCAGCTGCAGCATGCCGAGCACTGCATTCATCGGTGTTCTGATTTCATGGCTCATATTGGCAAGGAACATCGACTTCGCTTTGTTGGCAGAGTCTGCCTCTTCCTTAGCCAGGCGCAGACCACTTTCCAGCTCCCGTTCTGCAGTGATATCGCGATTGATGCCGGTCACTTTGACCGCATTTCCAAGAGGGTCCCGCTCTACATAGGCTCCAGCGTGAATGTAGCGTGCTTTGCCGCTGGGAAGGTTTAACCGGAAAACAGGGTCATATATTCCAGTACCTGCAACAGCAGCGTTGAGTTTCTCGACCGCCACAGCGACATCATCAGGGTGAACACGGGCTTCCCAGTGGCTGTAATTCAGGCCCGACTCGCGCAGGCTGACGGGGTATTCATACAGCTGGTACATCTTGTCGTTCCAGCTGAGGGAGTTATCGGCAATCAGCCAGGTCCATATGCCCAGCTCCGCCACCTCTGAGGCCATCAGCAACTGGTCTGTCGTGGACAAAAGCTGGCGCTGTGCTGCCAGCAGTGCATCTTTTTGTTGTTTCTGTTCGGTTATGTCGGTTGCAATACCAAGGTATCCGGTAATCTCGCCGTCGTCGGCCCGTATGGTGGTAACGACCAGCATGACGGGAAAGTGGGTGCCGTCTTTGCGTACATAGGTCCACTCGCGCGTCTCCGCTCCCAGCACCTCCGGCTTTTGCACAAATACTCTGAAACCCTGCACAGGAAAGCCAAGCTCTGCAGAGAGCGTCTTACCACGTTCAACCACCTCTGCTTCGACGTGGATGATGGCAGGAGTGAATCGGTTGAGTACTTCGCCGGCCTTATAACCCAGCATGCGTTCAGCACCATTATTGAACAGCCTGATGACCCCTTCGGTGTCGGTAGCGATAATCGATATCTCCGTCGCCGCAGAGAGCACGCTGTTTACCAGTGCATTGAGCTTCGCCAGTTCTGCTGTGCGCTCCTGTACCTGCTTTTCAAGGTTGGTGTTGAGCTCATGGATCTGTGCCTCTGCTTCTTTTTGACGTGATATATCTCTGACCGTTTTAGAGGCGCCAATGACTTTATTGTTGTCTGAATATATCGGAGAGACGGTGACTGAAACGGGGATGTGAGTACCGTCTTTACGACGGCGAATAGTCTCGAAATGAGGAATGGATTCACCCTGAGATATGCGTGACAGAATCGACAGCTCCTCCGTTCTCCTGTCTGGCGGGACAACCAGCTCAAGAATGGACCGGCCGACGGCTTCCTGCCGTGAAAAGCCAAAAATCTGCTCTGCGCCACGGTTCCAGCTGGTAACCGTGCCATCAAGCGTCTTGCCGATGATGCCATCGCCAGAACTTTCAACAATGGCGCTTAATCGTGTTTGCTCTTCGTGCAACCGTCTTCTGTTGTTCAGGTTAGTGGTAATGGCACCTACCAGAATTGAAATGAGTATAGAAATCGCGGCGCAAAGAGTACCGACGACAGTAACATTGGGCAGGTGCAACTCTTTGACAAACTGGGGGGTGACCGCAGAGTGAAAACGCCATGTTCGCCCAAACATTGTTCTTATTTCATCACGCTGATACTGCCCGGTCATTGTGCTGTCGTTATTGCTATAGAAATCGACGATTCGGTCTGGCTCCGTCACATCTGATAGTTTCAAAATGGTTTCTTCATTTTCCAGCCCTAAACCTTTCAGAACCTCTTCCATTAGCAGGGGGGCATAACTCCAGCCAAAGATCATGTTCTCTTTATCAAAAAGGCTTTCCGGTGTTTTTCCACCACGGTAAATGGGCATCATTATTAAGAACGATTGTTTAGGGTTGCCCGTAGCCTGCACCAGTGTAATAGGGCCTGTAAGGCGAACTTCGCCACTTCTCATCGATGACTCGGCAGCCAGTCGGCGATTTCGTTCAGAGGCGATATCAAGACCGACAGCAGCTCTGTTGCGGTCTACTGGCTCAATGTACTGGATAACGTAACGATCACCGTCATTAGGGTTAAGCTCCCGGATCGAAAAATCAGGCCAGCCGTCTTTACGCGCTTCTTCTACAAACTGTTTTTCTTTTTCTCTCGGGACTAACCGAATAAACCCAAAACCGCGTGCGCCGGGGAATTCACTGTCGGTATCCCGCGTTAAGCTGTATTGATAGAAGGCGGCTCTTGAAAGATCATTTTCTCCTGCCGTTAATATCGAACCACGGGCGCCGCGTAAGCCATACTGATAAAGCGTAATGCGCTCGGTGACACGCTGAATAGTGGTGAGGGTGTTCTCTCTGACAGCATCATTGATACGCTGCTGGTTAGAAAGATGTATTTCGTAGCTGATGCCAATGCTTAAAATGATGCCGACCAGCAACACAGCGAGGGCCATTGTATTTTTTATTGCAGATATGACACTGATACCCGTTCGCATACGAAGCATCCTTTTTTATATCCGTTCTTTTTTATGAATACACAGGCATCAGAAAAATCAGGGCAGTGTTTTTAGGTATTCGCACATTTCAGCATAGGGCATTGGGCGGCAATAATAGTAACCCTGCATGATGTCGCACCCCAGAGCGAGCAACGCCTTTACATGCTCTGCCTGCTCAACCCCTTCAGCCACCAGACCAAGGTTAAGGGATTTGGCCAGACTGATGATGGCTTCCACAATAGAGGCGTCGCTGGGGTCGGTCAGCATATCGCGAATAAAGCTCTGATCGATTTTAAGCACATCAATAGGGAAGCGTTTTAAGTAGGAAAGACTGGAATAGCCAGTTCCAAAGTCATCGATTGATATCTGTAATCCCAGTCTTTTAAGTTCGAGCAGTATCTGGCGTGATGTATCTGTATCTTTTGCCAGCACCCCTTCCGTAATTTCCAGCTCGACCTGGCTCGGTTTTATCATCGTTATTTCGAGTATGTTGCTTATATCCTCCTGGAAGTTTTCCTCCCTGAATTGAACCGCAGAAATATTGATGCACACTTTTATGTTGTGACCAGCCTGATGCCACGTATGAGCATCCTGACAGGCTTGCCTCATGACCCATCTGCCAATGGGTATGATCAGCCCTGTTTCCTCTGCCAGAGGAATAAACTCAGCCGGTGAGATTACGTTTCCTTCTGGCCCTCGCAGCCTTAGTAATGCCTCAACACCAACAATTTTCTGCTGACGGGCATCGATTTTAGCCTGATAGAAAACCTGATAGAGCCCGCTATCCAGCGCCTGACGCATATGCTGTTCGAGGCGATGACGAGCCAGCATGCTGGTCTCTATCTCCTGTGAGAAGAAGTGCCAGCGGTTTCTGCCTTCCTGTTTGGCTTTGTACATGGCGGAGTCGGCATGGCGGTACAGCGATTCGACATCAGAGCAGTCATCCGGGAAGAGACTGATCCCCATACTGATCGACAGGTCATACCGAGACGGTCCAACCCAGAAGGGTTCCTCCATTGCCAGCATGATCTTTTCAGCGTGATAAGCCAGTTCATCAACAGAACCAATGTCAGGCAGCAGGATAATAAATTCATCACCTCCCTGACGGCTGACCGTATCGGAAGTCCGCACTGCCTGTTTTAGCCGCGAGGCGACGTTTTGAATAAGCAGATCACCGACATGATGGCCGACCGAGTCATTAATGGTTTTGAAGTGATCGATGTCGAGCAGCATCATCGCGGCTTTTTCCCGTTTGCTGCGGGCACTCTGTAATGCCCGCTCGGCGCGATCCTGCAGCAGCATACGGTTAGGTAAGTTAGTGAGCGCGTCGTGATTGGCGAGATGCGACATTTTCAACGCCATCGCGCGGGCTTCGCTCACATCATGAAAGACGATAATGGCTCCCTGAATGGCCCCTTCGCTGTCACGAATGGGCGCTGCTGAGTCTTCAACTTCAAAATCGCGCCCGTCGCGTCTGCGCAGGGACGAATCCAGCGCCATGCCTACGACCCGCTGTTCCTGCAGGGCAATGTAGATGGGGTTTCTCAGCTGGTATTTACCGCTGGAATCATGCAGTGGCATCACCTGTTCGATGGGCCTTCCCATGGCCTCACTCGAATACCATCCTGTCAGAGATTCAGCGATGGGGTTCATGAAGGTAACGCTGCCGGACGGATCCGTTGCAATCACTGCATCGCCAATGGAGTTCAATGTAACGCGGAGATGTTCCTTTTCTGTGTGCAGGGCAGACTGGGCAGCTTTCAGTTCGGTAATGTCATGCAACAGCATGACCATGCCGCTGAACGTGCCATCAATCAGCGTCGGGACAAGGGATGCCTGAACGTGGTGAACCGTGCCGTTCGCCACTTTGACCGAGAGGTTTCTGCTGACCGTCTGCCCATCCCGTACCTGGTTCAGCACAGCGAGCAGTGCCGCGACATCCGTGCTGGCTACATCGGTGTGAGGAGCATCATTCAGGCTTCTGCCAATCACCTCGTGCAGAGGTTTTCCCAGCATGGCGAGAGCAGGGTAACCAAACCATTGCCCGTTATGATCATTGGAGAAAATATTATTTAGCTGGCGGTCCCAATAGGCGACGAAGGCGGGAAGATGATGAATGATGTCGTACAGTGTGCTTCTGGCCAGAGCGAGTTGTTGCCTTTCTCTTCGCAATGCCAGATGCGTTTTGACGCGGGCCTTAGCGATAAGCGCATTGAGGGGTTTATGCAGAAAATCCACACCACCGTATTCCAGCGCACGCAGCTCGTTTTCTGTTTCGCTGTGAGCAGTGACAAATATGATGGCAGTGTCTTTTAGCTGAGGATCATTTTTGATGACCTGACAGACTTCATACCCATTCATTCCCGGCATTTCGACATCCAGAAGGATGATGTCCGGGCGGCATCGATGGGCCATTGTTATGGCTTCTGCGCCACTGGTGGCGAAGAAAACCTCACCAAGCGACTCTACCGCGCTGTTGAGCGCTCTGACATTAGAGGGCTGGTCATCCACTATCAGAATGACGTCTGCTGTGTTCAGGAGTGAGTCCATCATCGAAAATTCCCTCGCCTGAGCTGCTCCGGCTGCAGCGTTATTGACAGGCACTGACTGGCCTGCCAGGGCTATGAACAAGCATAGCTGTAAATATCCAGAAACAAGTAGCGCCTCGAGCACTGATGCAATTCTGGCAGTCGCTACGTAGCGCTGCCGCTCTGCGTTGCCTGGCCTGGCCTGTGTATATATAAAGCTCACTCCCGGTACTGCAACGATCCGCGCCGTTGATCAGGCTTTTAGGCCCGGACTGCAAGTAAGCGCTGTATCAGCCACGTCAGCGGCTGCCGGATACGGTGCTTCTGCCGATTAAGAAACCACACCATTTGCAGCAGGGCAGAGGGTAGTTGTTGCCGGGTTTATCATCCCAGTAAATGCCCCACGAATGCGCCCACGGCTCAGCGCATCAACCTCTCGACACCATGACCAAAACATACAGACACCGATATAGATAGCGCATTAGTTAGTTATACCGTTTTCTTAAATGGTAAACACTTAATCAGTCTGGCTGGTTCGGATGTCTGCAACGGCTGTACAGGGTGAGGAGAGGGCGGGCTTAATCCGCTGTGCCCGCCATTTTCTCGACCAGATAATCAACGAATACCCGCACCCGGGCAGGCATGTTCTTCCCGCCAATAAATACCGCGTGAATCACCTCGCGATCCTGCGGATTGAAGTCTTCCAGCAGCGGCACCAGCCGGCCACTGGCCAGCGCCTCCTTGATGTGGAAGTTACCGACACGGGTTATGCCCATGCCTTGCAGCGCCAGTTCCACCAGGGTTTCGCCGTTATTGGCGGTGAGATTGCCTTTGACCGGCAACATGAACTCTTCGCCATCCTGACGAAAGGGCCAGCCCGGCTCAAGGCGGCGGAAACTGAAGTCCAGGCAGTTGAAACGTTGCAGATCGGCCGGGGTCTGCGGTATTCCGGCGTGGGCCAGATACTCAGGTGAGGCCACTACCGTGCGGCCCGTATCACCGAGACGGCGGGCATTCAGGGTGCTGTCAGGGAGCTGGCCAAAGCGGATAGCGACGTCGGCGTCACCGCCGAGCACATCACTGATCAGGTCGCTGACTTCCACTTCGATACGAATATCGGGATAACGGGCAAGAAACTCGCCCAGTAACGGCACGACAGTCAGGCGGCTGTGCGCCGTTGCCGTGCTGACCTTGATCAGCCCGCTGGGGCGGGCACGTTTGGCGATGGCCTCTTCGGTATCTTCCAGATCTTTGAGAATCCGGCGTGCTGCCAGCGCATAGGATTCGCCTTCACTGGTCAGGCGCAGCGCCCGTGTGGTGCGAACAATCAGTTGCACACCCAGTCGCTTTTCGATGCGGCTGACGATCCGGCTGACTGCCGACGGCGTCAGATCGAGGTTACGGGCCGCGCCACTCAGGCTGCCAGCGCAGGCGATGGCGAGAAAGGTCTCCAGCTCGGCGGTCTTATCGGTTCTTCCTGTTTTCATTTTTGATTTATTCGCAAAAGTGAATGACCGCAATCATGGCTACTCAGGCTTTTGCCCGTCAACTATATTCCGTCCAAGCAAAAATATTGCGCACATGCACAAATTCAACGAGGTTCATCATGAAGATAAATCCGCCCTTACTGGCACTGGCCGTCGGTGCCTTCGGCATAGGGGTGACGGAGTTTTCCCCCATGGGTATGTTGCCGGTGATCGCTGACGATCTTGGCGTTTCCATTCCGGTGGCTGGTCTGCTGATCAGCGCATACGCCTTCGGTGTGCTGATCGGCGCGCCGATCATGACGCTGCTGTTTGCCAATATGTCCCGTCGCCGCCTGTTATTGCTGTCTATGGCTATCTTTACGGTTGGCAATTTCATCTCGGCGCTGGCTGACAGCTACGCCGCACTGATGGTGGGCCGTATTATCACGTCGTTTAACCACGGTGCGTTCTTTGGTGTCGGAGCGGTGGTGGCTACCAACATCGTGCCGCCCGACAAGCGTGCCGGTGCGGTAGCGGCCATGTTCTCCGGGCTGACCATCGCGACGGTGGGAGGCGTACCACTGGCGACGTTTATTGGTGAAACCATTGGCTGGCGCATCGCATTCTTCGGTATTGCCGTGATTGGCGTCATTACCATGCTGGCACTGCGGGTGTCCCTGCCACCGCTCGCCAACGAAGGCAAAGCCGATATGCGGGCGGAGCTGAAAGTGCTGGGCAAAGGCCCGGTGTTGGCAGCGCTGCTACTGACCGTGGTGGGCGCCAGCTCGATGTTTACTGTGTTTACTTACATCGCCCCGATCCTGCGTGAGGAGACTCAGGCATCTACCTTCTTTGTGACGTCCATGCTGGTGCTGTACGGGCTGGGTCTGACCGTGGGTAATGTTCTGGGTGGCCGCTTTGCCGATAAATCACTGGATGGCACGCTGATCGCGTCGTTGCTGGCAGTGATTGTGCTGCTGGTGATATTTGCCGGCACGATGACCTCAGAATGGATCGTGGCGCCGCTGATTTTCTTCTGGGGTGTGGCGAGCTTTGCACTGGTGCCGCCGTTGCAGTCGATGGTGGTGCAGGAAGCCGCGGAAGCGCCCAATCTGGCCTCGGCCATGAACATCGGTGCGTTTAATCTGGGTAATGCCTTTGGCGCCGCACTGGGTGGCGGAGTGATCAGCGTGGGGCTTGGGCTGCCTGCTGTTGCACTGGCTGGTGCGGCGACGGCACTGGTAGGGCTGATCTTGCTGCTGTTGATTCGCCGTGGACGCGGAAGTGCGGTGGTAGCCGAAGCCTGCTGAGAAGGGTGATGCGTGATAAAAAGAAACGGCGCGATGGTAAAACATCGCGCCGTTTTCGTTTTGCTGAGATCGATGAGGGAATGCAGCTCGTCAATGTCGAGTAAGGTCTGCTGAATAGGTACAAAATATCCGGCATCTAATGAAGAATACCGGGTTTTCCTGAAATTCATCGTAAGGTGACACACCCTAACCGAACAAAATTAGGGCAAACCCTGAATGTTGAATGACTTAGCCAGCGTTGTTTGCTCTGGAAGTACATGGAACAAGTGACGCCTAGTTGGCACTGGCTTATTCGCAGGGTTATTTTTTTAAATATTTTTTTTATCTAAAAAATCAATGCGTTGGTCTCTTTTTTAAAATTAGTAAGGGCAGTATCGGGGTCAATAAGCCCTCATCAGCTCGACATGGTCTAATGATTTTCCTACATTACCCATGATTGATACTTTTTATCGTGTCCATAAAAAATACAAAGACTTTAATTTAATAGATGTAAATGAGCGTAAAAAGCACAGGCTGCTTTGCTGGGTGGTCCTGGCGGTCTGGCTATGAACCATAATAAACAGGAGACCTGCAATGTCAGACAAACCGAAAACAGTTGAAGATGCCATTCTCGAAAGCGTGGTCACTCATACCGTTGGCACGAACGGTGGGAGTGAATTTGCCGAGGATATCCATGTACTCAAATCGGGCGCTATTTCAAAAATTGAAATACGTTCCGGCGCCGAGATAGACAATATTATCGTCTACTACGGTGATGTTCCCGGCAAACATCATGGCGGCAGCAAAGGGTCGCCAAGAACGCCTTTTGCCATTCCAAGAGGGTATGACATCTACCGGATCGAGGGGCGCGCCGGGGAACGGGTGGACCAGTTGCGTTTTGTTGCCAAAACGGCAGACGGCAGCCAGGTGATCTCCTCCGAGCTTTTCGGTGGCGGCGGCGGTAGCCCCTTCACTTTCGATGAATCGGACAGAGGGCTGGTGCTTCGCCAAATTCGGGGCCGAAGCGGTGGTCGTATCGATAAGTTGCGCTTTGACTTTGGTTATCCCGTGCGGATAGAAAATGTCGAGGTTGACGAGCCGGCCCTGATAGCCCAGCTGAAAAAAGGTTCGCTCAAGTCGATCAACTCCATCACCTTTGAAAACAACTCGGACGAGAGCACCTCCGCAGCCTACTCGGATACCACCTCCGAGACCCATTCCCAGACCATTACCCGCACCCATACCGTCAATGCCATGATGGGGTACAGCTACGTCATCGGTGCCAAAGCCAGCTTTAAAATGGGGGAGATCTCCGCCACCCAAACCTTCAACTTTCAGTTCAGTTACCAGTACGCCTATGGTGTGCAAGAGACTGACAGCAAATCCTACGCGCACACGTGGAACGCCAATATTCCTTGCCCCGCGCGGAAAAGGACCACGGCGTCTATTCAGGTGCTGGAAGCGGCGCTGAAAGATGTACCATTCACTTATGACATCGTTTTCTATGAAAACATCAATGGCAAAATGGTCGAGAAGTACCGCTTCACCGAATCTGCCACCATGTCCGGTACGGTGCCCTCCCAAAGCCTGATTGTCGAAATTGACAGCGAAGACATCTTGGAAACCGAAGGCTTGGAGCCGGGCTTCCGCATTGTGCGTTAACCCCCCGGTGCGGGTGACTGATGCTGCTCACTTAAGTGGAGCCGCTTTACGGTTCACCGGATAGCGGGGTTTGGACGTCATGACCGTCCCCGGCCTCGAAGGTCGAGGACGGTCATCTTTGAACAAACTCGACACTCCCGCTTTTAGTTCCGAGAGCCGTGCCCCCGTTATCGATACCGACTGCGCCGCTGCCATTACGATCAGTTGGGCACGATATACTGACAAGCCGGTTTAAAGCGGATCAGGCGCGGTGCGCAAAAATCCGGCACCCAATGCAGCATACCGGATCTTCTTAAGCCTCAGTGTTATGCCGAAAGTTCAGGCCCTGAGCGCATTGGCAATCATTTCCAGCAGTGCCGCTTTGTCCTGATAGAGCGCGCCGCCGCTGACCACACCGTACTGTTCGCCGCGGGTCACCACTAACTGAGGGACGCCCTGAATACCCAGCTGCTGCATCAGTTGCTGCGCCTGCCCGATGCGGGCATCGCGTTGCGCGATCAGCGCGCTGTCCTGCAGTTTTGCCAGCCAGTCCTGCTGTGAGAGGGTCATGCCCTGTTGTTCAGCAACCTGCTGACACACCGCCGCAACGACTTCGGCCTTGCTGGTATCCAGCCCATCTACATAGCGAGCCAGCTGCAGGGCATGCAGCACGCGGGCTTCAAGTGCAGGGGCAAGCTCCGCGGCAGCGGTCATGGCAATGCTGGCATAGCCTGAGTCAAAACGAACATCTGAGCTGTGCAGCACATTCTGCAGATACGCCTCGGTGAAGCGTTGGCCTGTCATCTTTTCGATCCGCTGATCGTTCTGCCAGGCGTAAGCGGCAAAATCACGGCTCATGGGGCGGGCACCCGATCCGGAGAACAGCCCGGATGGCATCAGTTCCAGCTGCTGCGGATAGTGTTCAGCCAGCGTGGCCAGGGCAGGCGCACTGGCATAGCACCAGCCACAGAACGGGTCGAAGAAATACAGCAGACGGATATCGCTCACGGCAACTACCTATGGGAAGGGAAAACAGGGAGCCAGTGTAAAGCAGCATTGAACTGGCAAATAGCGCAGATCAGTGAAGGGATTGTTGCGTATTCAGAGCAAACGAAGCGGGAACTGGCAAGGTTAAGCGCAGTCTGTGCAGATAACCTCTCTCTTTTGGCTGATATTCGGGCGGTGCGCTTTTGTGTAATTTGAAGACGCTGTGTATCGGCACAGATTAATCGCAAGAGGGAAATGCAATGAAGAGAGCCACACTGGCCTTTGCCGTCTTATCCGCTCTGGGCATGATGGGTACGGCGTATGCCGCTGAGGAACCCGGATTGTGGGCGGTATACAACTCCGCCCTGAAGAATGCCCGTTACGTTGACATGACACACACCATCACACCGCACATTCCGGTGTGGGCCGGATTCAGTGACTCTCGCTTTGCGCCAGCCAAAGCCGGTGTGGATATGGACGGTTTTGCCACCAAAGGCGAAGCCTACACCTATGCCAAACATGGGTTTGAGGCCACGGAATACGTACTGAAGACCGACCAGCTCGGCACCCAGCTTGATCCTCCCGCTCACTGGGCACCGGAGTACGCCGCCATTGACGAAATTCCCGCTTCCTACGCGGTGCGCCCTCTGGTGGTGATCTCCATCGTTGAGCAGGTGAACGAAGATCCCAACTACGCGCTGCAGGTGTCCGACATTGAAGCGTGGGAGAAACAGCATGGCACCATCCCCGAAGGTTCGGTGGTCTTTGTTCGCTCTGACTGGTCAAAGCGCTGGCCTGACCCGGAGCTGGCCAGGTTGACACAGTTCCCCGGCGTATCACTGGCCGCGCTTAAGTTCCTGCACGAGCAGAGACATATTTTGTTCCACGGCCATGAGCCGCTGGATACCGACTCCACCCCGACGCTGGAGGGCGAGCACTGGCTGATGCACAACGGCTATGCGCAGGCCGAAGGCGTCGCCAATCTGGATAAAGTGCCGGAAACAGGCGCACTGGTGGCGATAGGCTACCCGAAGTTTGGTGGCGGCCTTGGCGGTTATGCCCGTTATATCGCCATCTGCCCGGCAGACTGGCAGTACGGTGTGAAAGCCGGGGAGGGCGATGTGCCGTTACCCAAGTTTGATAAGCCTCTGCACTACGATGAACAGCAGGGAATGCGTGTGCGCTAACCTGCCTCTTTACCCCTGTTGATGTGAGCCGGAGCCTCAGGCTGCTCCGGCTTCTTTACCCATCACCGATACTCCTGCCCGCACTCACTTTCTCTTTGATTGGATGGAACTTTTTTAACTCCTTTTCTGCCTCCTTTTTCTACCTACGGCGCGAACTGCTTACTTCTTAAACGTTTATATAAATACAAGTTGAAATGAGAAGTCTTAGCATTCATAGTTTGCCGTCCCAAATGTTTGCTCAGTGTGAATGGACGTTCAGTGTGAATGGACGTTCAGTGTGAATGGATGCTCAACGGTGAAAAATGCAGCCATTTTTCCCGTGGCACCGCTGAGTAAGTCACCGGCACGGGGTGAGCCGGTAACGAGAGTAAAAAGTGAAGTCAGTGCCGCAAGGCACATCTAAGGAGTCTTCGATGAAGTGGAATAAGGTCGCTGCCAGAGCGTTGCTGGGTCTGGCTGTTCTGGCAAATGGTGCCTGGGCAAAGGAAGTCACCGTGACGGATGTGGCGGGGCGCAGCGTGGCCATTGATGTACCGGTCAACAAGGTGATTCTGGGCGAAGGCCGGCAGATTTATCTGGTGGCTGCACTGGATCGTGACAATCCCTTTAAACGTGTTGTGGGCTGGCGTGAAGACTTTTCGCAGGCTGATCCTGATAACTACGCCATCTATCTGAAGAAGTTCCCGCAGATGGCCTCGATTCCTACCTTTGGTGGCTTCAAGGACAGCAGCTTTGACGTTGAGCAGGCGGTCAGCCTCAAGCCTGACGTGATGCTGCTTAACATCGAGTCAAAAAAAGCCACTGAAGATGCCAGGTACATCGAAAAACTGGCTGCTGCCGGCATTCCCGTGGTGTACGTCGACTTCCGCGAGCATCCCTTCACCAACACCGAGCCGAGCATGCGTCTGATCGGTGAGCTGTTCGGCGAAGAGCAGAAAGCCGACGACTTCATCAAGTTCCGTGAACAGCAGATCGCCCGGGTGACCGACGTCATCGCTAAAGCCAATCCTGCCCGCCCCAAAGTGCTGATTGACCGTGCAGGCGGCTACTCAGATGACTGCTGCATGAGCTTCGGTGACGACAACTTCGGCAAGTTTGTTGAAATGGCCGGTGGCACCAACATCGCCAAGGGCATTATCCCCGGCACGTTCGGGACCCTTAACCCCGAGCAGATTATTGCTGCCAACCCGGATCAGGTGATCGTCACGGGGGGGATGTGGGATGCCTACGTACCCGGTGGTAACTGGGTGGGTGTTGGCCCCGGCGCCAATCTGCAGGAAGCCCATCGCAAGCTGGAAAACCTGACCAAACGGGTCGCCATGACCGGTATTCCTGCGGTTGCAAACCAGCAGTTCCATGCCATCTGGCACCAGTTCTACAACAGCCCCTATCAGTTTGTAGCCATCCAGCAAATGGCCAAGTGGCTGCATCCTGATCTGTTCGCGGATCTGGATCCGGAAGCCACCTTCAGGGAGCTGCACGAGAAGTTCCTGCCCGTGGACTACGTATCGGGCTACTGGGTGTCGCTGAAAGATGCCAGGTAATACTTCAAACATGGCGGCCCCGGCCGCGGCTGAAGTCGGAACGGGGCGTGGTCATTACCACGCTCTGGTCTGGCGCCGGCAACTGATACTGGCGGCGATGGTGCTCGCACTGATCGCCAGCCTGTGTGTCGATCTGGCGCTGGGCCCGTCCAACTATGCGCTGGCCGATGTGATCAAAGCCTTCTATGCCCCGGAAGAGGTGTCCATTCAGATTCGTGTGGTGCTGTGGGAAATCCGCATGCCCATCGCACTGATGGCGATTGTCGTCGGTGCCGCCCTGTCTGTGGCCGGTGCGCAGATGCAGACCATCCTCAACAACCCGCTGGCCAGCCCGTTCACACTGGGTATTTCTGCCGGGGCGAGTTTTGGTGCGGCGCTGGCGCTGGCCTTTGGTGTAGCGCTGGTGCCCTTTGTGGGCGCACTGGACTATCTGGTGCCGATCAACGCCTTTATCGTGGCGATGCTGACAGCCGGTCTGATTCATCTGGTCAGTATGCGGCGTGGCGTTTCGGTGCAGACCATCGTGCTGCTCGGTATAGCGCTGGTGTTCTGCTTCAATGCGCTGCTGGCGCTGGTGCAGTTCTTTGCCTCACAGCAGGCCATGGCGGCGGTGGTGTTCTGGACCATGGGCAGCCTGACCAAAGCCACCTGGCCTAAGTTCTGGATCACCCTCGCCATTCTGCTGGCAGTCATACCGATATTCGTCAAACGGGCATGGGCACTGACGGCGATGCGTCTGGGGGATGCCAAAGCGGAAAGCTTCGGCGTGAATATCTCCCGCATCCGTCTGGAAACCCTGTTACTGGTCAGCCTGCTGGCAGCGATTCCGGTGTCTTTTGTCGGCACTATCGGCTTTGTCGGTCTGGTCGGGCCGCATATCGCGCGGATGCTGATTGGTGAAGATCAGCGCTTCTTTATGCCTGCGGCGGCGCTGTGCGGTGCGCTGTTACTGTCGGCCAGCTCGATCGTCTCCAAGATGCTCATCCCCGGGACGATCTTCCCTATCGGTGTGGTGACCTCGCTGGTCGGCATTCCGTTCTTCGTTTCGCTCATTCTCAGCAATCAGAAACGGCCATGGTAAGCATTCAGTTAGATGACATTGGTGCGAAATACGGTCGCACCGAAATCCTCCGTGGCATTTCCACGCCGCAGTTCAACGCCGGCGAGGTCATTGCCCTGATCGGCCCCAATGCGGCAGGGAAGTCGACGCTGTTCCGGCGTATGGCTGGCCTGTTTGCCGGGCCGGGAACCGTCACCCTCGGCGCCGACATGAGCGCCTCGGCGATCTGCTATATGCCGCAGGATACCTCCTCCAGCGCATTGCTCAGCGTCTATGAAGCTGTCGTGCTGGCGCGCAAGCAGGGCAGTTCACTGCGCGTATCGAAGGACGATCTGGCCATCGTTGACAGCACCATGGCAGCACTGGGCATCACTGAGCTGAGTGAGCGTAACGTGTCTGATCTGAGCGGCGGGCAGCGTCAGCTGGTCGGCATTGCGCAGACGCTGGTGCGTGAGCCGAAAGTGCTGCTGATGGATGAACCCACCTCGGCCCTTGATCTGCATCGCCAGATCGAAGTCATGGCGCTGGTGCGCGAGCTGGCACAGCAGCGTGGCATGATCATCTTTATCGCGTTACATGACCTCAACCATGTACTGCGCTTTACTGATCAGGCCATGGTGGTGGCAGGCGGCGGGCTGGTGGATTGTGGCGCCGTGGAAGACATCATCACCCCGGCCATGCTGCGCCGGGTGTATCAGGTGGAGGCACGGATTGAGCGCTGCTCCCGTGGCCTGCGTCATGTCATCGTTGATGGCGTGGTCAGCCATGCGGCGCAGACAGCCGCAGCCTGACTGACACTGCAATACAACAACGACCAGAACAGTCACCCTGTTCTGGTCGTTGTCGTTTCAGCGGATAGCTACTGCGTGTGCTGACTGATGTCAGCGAGTGCCTTTTGCAACGCAGGGGAAGCGTTGTAGAGCGGCATGTAACCTTGCAGCAGCACCTGAGCACTGCGCTGGTACGCTGCCTGCTGAATAGCGATGCCGCCAGCAGTGTGCCGGGCAATCACACTGGCCCCCAGAATGCCCGCCGGATTCTCAATACCGATAAACTGCTCGCTGGCTTCTGCCTCAACCGACTTGCCAGCGATCTCATGAGCGACACTGCCCGGGATCAGCGTGGCCGCCGCCAGACAGCAGCCACCGGAAACGGCCATGGAATTATGGCCTGTCTGCGGGGTGAAATAGCGCACCGTAATATCACCACCGTCGCGGGCTGGTGCAACGATGCACACCTTGGGAATGGTCTCGCTGGCGGCCAGCTCATCGGCAGTGAGCAGGCGTCCGTCTTTGTGACGCAGCTGCATCTTCAGCCCCGCCGCCGTCCAGATCTCTTTCAGCCGGGTCATAAAAGGCTGGTCAGCCTCCAGCGCCTGCATCGGCTCGTATCCCGTCTTACCCATATCTTCTGCACGAATAATCACCATCGGCACGGCGATATCAACACAGCTCACCCGACAGCCATCAATAACGTCTGTCGCGTTGCCGGTGGGGAGCAGGGTGCCGGTTTTGGCACCGACCGGGTTATGCAGAAACAGATCCACCGCCGGATGATGGCCCATGACACCGGGGATCGCCGTTGTGCTGAACTGGCCATCAGCCTCAGTGACTACGCGGGATGTCGTACTGACACCGGTATTGGTATTGAAAATCTCAAGGGTATGGGCACCCGCACCGCTGACCGTGACCTGATCCGTATCGATGGCCCAGAGCTGCAGGGCGGAAGACATATTGCCGCAGTTGACGCTCCAGTCGATGCGCCCGTGCTCCGCTGCCAGCTGAGCCAGCGTGCTGACCAGCCGCACGCCCTGATCAGTCTGCTCAAGCGTGGCAAAAAACACCTTGTTGCTGGTGGCCGGGCCGCGCCCAAGGCCAGTGATCTGACGGTTACCGGGCTGTTCACCTGTAAGGGGGACGCCCATCAGGTGGCGCAGCAGCTCTTCCCTCAGCTCGGTCTGCCGCGGGGCGATATCGTCCCAGATCACCAGCCCGGTAGAGGTGCCACCGCGCATATGGTGGACAGGGAATTCCCAGATATTGTTGTGTTTTTGGGGGTAGCGCATGGCAAGGCCTTAGAGTCAGCAGTGGATGCGCTGTAGGTGCGGGTGGAAACCGCATATCCCAACGTTGCTGCAGGAGAATCTCTGTCTGGTTGAGTATGTCAGCACCGCCGGTCTTGTTCTCGTGCTGGTCGATTCGCCCAGCCGTTCAGTGGGCCTTAACCGTGCAGCCTGCTTTTAGCCTTTCTACGACCTCTAGTGTGTGAACTGCACGACCGCCAGGTGTTCATCGCTCTGTGTGAGCCTGTTTTTAAGGCTGACGTACTCAGCGATTCGCCCCATGCAGTGGATTCAGCAGATATAAGAGAGGGGGATTTCACCTTATCGAATGTTTCTTCCTTGAAAAACCTGGAAGACGGATTACCTTTTAGATGGTCTTTATCGATAAAAAATACCTTTTAGTGACTCGTGTTAGTGTTGGTTAATTTATTTTTCCTTTTAAGATCAAAAACTTACGCGACTTATCTTTAGGGTAAGGTTTACTAAAAGGTATACCTTTTAATAATTGTTATGAGGTCGAAGACCTCATTAACATACTGTTAGCTTTCCACCACCACCAAGCAAGGAGTGTTTGAAATGAAAGAAATACATGAACGCCTATCTACCTATCTTGATCGAATCGAGCGCCTGTCGCTTCCATTCGATAAGCAAGGAGTCGTTATTTCTACAAATTTTGAAAATAAGGAGTTACTCGTAGATGGCGACGATGACCGAATAATTAAGGAGCCAATTCTATATCCGCTTTTTCAGCACAATATGTTTTACATGGTCAGTGTCCCTGCAGGAACAGTTGTTACTCCGCATAAGCACGATGAAAATATTTTCCGACTAATCGTTAAGGGAAGTCTTATCCTTAATAAAAAGCACAAGATTGAGGCGGGAACTTGGTTCGCGATCAAGGCTGACTCTACCTATGAAATCACAACTGAAGAAGGCTACCTTTCCTTTGCCGGCTATGTCTCAAATTGCCGAACACGACGAATGGAAACAGGTCTTCATGGAATAAAGAGAATAAGCAGCGCTAAGACATCTAAGAAAAAGCCGAAAAAAGCTAACAAGGCGTTCAACACGGACAGTTTGCTGCGGGGCATTTGCTGCGCAAAATTATATGCCCCGCTGCAAATCACTCCGCTGGCAGGCCGGCTCCGTTCT